>JADEZP010000005.1 GCA_015206805.1 Quinella sp. 1Q7
ACTGAAAATCTATACCACCATTGACACACGACTGCAAAAATATGCCGAGAATGCAGCTCGTTCACAAATGGAACAATTACAGAAGAATTTCAAAAGTCATTGGGGAAGTAATGATCCTTGGAGAGATGAAAGGGGACAACTCATTCCAGATTTCATAGAGAACATTGCCAAACGCACTTCTCATTACAAGACATTGAGTGCTCTTTATCCTAATTCTCCAGATTCTATTGATTACTACTTGAATCTTCCTCACATGGTGAAAGTTTTTGATTATGAAAATGGTGAGGTGGAAAAGGAAATGTCAACTATGGACTCCATACGTTACATGGTTAGTTTCTTACACTGCGCATTCGTGGCTATGGAAGCACAGACTGGAGAAGTTAAGGCATGGGTGGGCGACATCGACTTTAACACATGGAAATATGACAAGGTTACAGCTTCTCGCCAACCAGGTTCCACATTTAAGCTCTTTGTTTACACGGAGGCTATGAACCAAGGACTTACTCCTTGTGACAAACGTCGCGACGAACCAGTTTCCTTAAAAGCATACGATCCCATCAAGAAACGTGAAGTGGTGTGGAGACCTCACAACGCAAATGGTTATTTCACGTGGGATTCCCTCACTCTAAAACGTGCCTTTGCACAAAGTATCAATTCGGTTGCCGTGAGATTAGGACAGGAAATGGGTATCAAGCGAATTGCCGAGACAGCCCGTAGAATGGGTATCAAATCGCAATTGCAAGAGACACCATCGATGGCGTTAGGCTCTTCTGACGTTAATCTGCTTGAAATGGTAAACGCATATAGTGTCATTGCAGACAATGGCATTCATCACAAACCGAAACTGGTGACAAAAGTAGTTGACAAAGATGGTAACGTGGTTTACAACGGCACAACTACATCCGAACAAGTAATACCATACAAAAGTGCTTTCTTTATGCAAAGACTCCTTCAAGGTGGATTAAGAGAGCGTGGTGGAACGTCGATGGCATTAAACGGATATGTAGGTAATTACAACGACTGTGACTGGGGAGGAAAGACCGGTACATCTAACAACCACTCGGATGCTTGGTTTATGGGAGTAAGTCCAAAACTGGTGGTTGGTGCATGGGTTGGTGGCGAATATCGCTCTATCCATTTCCGAACTGGAGCGCTTGGACAAGGTAGTAGAACAGCCCTTCCTATTTGCGGACACTTCCTTTCTAAAGTATTACAAGATCCAGCTTTCAAAGAGTATCATGCAAAATTTGGTGAATCTAAAGACAAGGAAATCACCAAAGACATGTATGAGCAACCATTAGTTCTTCTTCACTTTTTTCTCCATATGGATTATTTTTACTATCTCCATAATATATATAATTGTAATTAGGGTTTATTTTTATTAATTCATCTTTTATTTGAACTTTACTAACTTTTGGAACATTTAAATCACAAATGTATTTTTCCATTAATTTAGCTTTTATATATGCTACCACTGTTTCTAGCATATCCTTATCTTCTGGGTATGACGAACCGAGCATGGGACTTGCGCCGCTTTTAATCCGCGAAATTTTTAACATCATCGTCGACATCAACAAGACGGGCACGACGGTTTTGCTCGTCGAACAGAACGCGAATATGGCATTGTCGATTGCAAACCGCGCTTACGTTTTGGAGACGGGGCGCATAACAATCAGCGGCGACGCCAAAGAACTTGCCGCAAGCGAAGACATCCGCAAGGCTTATCTTGGAGGCTGACATGGTTGAAAGCAAAATTTTGAACGTGCGGATTCGACACCCGAAAATTAATTTCGTGCCCGACGTCGTTTACGCGCAAGTGCCGACGTTGCAACGACCGAATCAGCTGTTGCAAATGGATTTGCTCATGCCGCAAGTCCAAAATAAATTGCCCGCCGTGATTTTCGTGACGGGCGGCGGCTTCATTTCGTCGAACAAGGCGCGGCAGTTGCAACTGCGAATGTACCTTGCCGAAAAAAATTTCGTCGTCGCGAGCATAAATTATCGCACGGCACCGAATTCACGCTTCCCGCAACCGCTTGAGGACGTGAAGTCGGCGATTCGTTTCGTCAAGGCGAACGCTCAAAAGTTCAACGTCGACGCGGAAAAAATTTTCGTCATCGGCTCCAGCGCGGGCGGATATTTGACGGCATTCGCGGCGGTGACGAACGGCGACAAAATTTTTAACGTCGGCGAAAATCTTCACGTGTCGAGCAAAATTTCGGCGGCGGTCGATTTGTACGGCATATCGGATTTGACCAAAGTCGCGGAGAATTTTTCGGCGGACGTTCAGCGTCTGTACGATTCGGCGGGCTCAATCGCAGCACTTTTCGTGAACGGCGTGCCCGGATTCGGCGGCGTGGACGGCGGAATTTCGGCGCACAAACTCGCGGCGGAAAAAGCCAATCCGATAAATTACATCACGAAAAATTCCGCGCCGATGCTTTTGTTGCACGGCATGGCGGATAACGTCGTGTCGCCCGCGCAGTCGGATTTGCTGTTCCAAGCGTTGCGGGCTCACGGCGTGGCGGCGGAACGTTATCTTATCCCGAACGCGGGACACGCCGACGAATATTGGCAACAGGCGGAAGTCTTCGCGCTCATTGCGCAGTTTTTGACGAATCATTTGTAAATTCAGGGTGAACATTATGGAACGACTGCAACAAATTCAAGACCTCCGACGCGCGTTGGACGATCTGCGCGAATACTGCACGACGTTCAAAAAAACTTTGGACGCGTTCAAAGATTTAATCGACACGGAAAAATTCGCCTCCGCAGATTTTATGACGAACATGGGCGACAGCTTTGTCGGCTGGATGAAAAAAACAAAAACTTGCTTTATATCTTACGAAAAGCTTTTCGAAACACAGCCGCCCGAAACGTTCGCCGAAATCGAAAACATTTTGGACGCGGAAGAAATAAAAATTCGCGAAACCGATATTTTCTTTCAGGCGGAAAAATTTTTGCATATCGTTGCGACCTCTTCCGACTTGCAGAAAAATCTTGACGAACATCAGAAGCGATTAATCAAATTGCTCGAACGGAAGCGTCAAGGCGCAAAATTTAAAGCGACTCTCGAAATATTTGCGAAATTCGTCAAGGCGATAAATGAAGTCGACTTCGGCAAAAAATTTTCGGCAAGCAAAGAATTCAACAATTTTTTTGACGACGAATTTATCGGGCGCGGACTTTTCGGCGGCGAATTGACGTTGACAGCCGACGACGCCGTAAAGACTTCGCGCATGAAAAAAGTTGCCGCCGCGACCGAAATTCCCGCGCAGTCCGTGACCGAAACTGACGTTGCCGACGCCGACAAATCGACTTCGACGACCGACGCCGTAAAGACTTCGCGCATGAAAAAATCTGCCGCCGCAACTGAAGCTCCCGCGCAGTCCGTGACCGAAACTGACGTTGCCGACGCCGACAAATCGACTTCGACGACCGACGCCGTAAAGACTTCGCGCAAGAAAAAAGTTGCCGCCGCGACCGAAATTCCCGCTCCCGCGCAGTCGTCGACAGAAACTGAACTTGCAAAACTTCTTGAATCGACGGGCGCATTGCTCACGGAAACTGACCTTGCTCAATGGGATACGGTTTTCCGCTGGAACGAGGAAGCTCCGCCCAAGGAAATTTCCATGAAGCGATTCAAACGTGATTTCAATCTTGACGACCGCAAACTGCTCAAGATTATTTTGGATTACATTTCGCATCGCGGAATTCTTTGGTCGTCCGTTTTCCAACCGAAAAATATTTCGACCGACTTTTTGGAAAAAGCCGCGCAAATTCTTTTCAACAGAGGTTATATTCGGAAGTATGAGTTTAACAACTCCGAAGTTTTCTACAGCTTGGCAAAAGGTTTGATTGACGCGATCAAAACTTCCGACGGCAGGAAATTCTTTGACATCAAAAACGACGACAAGCGCACCTTTGAAAGCAGAGTTTTCTTTTCCAATGATGTAAAACGTGCGCTGGCTCCCTTGACGTATGTTCATATACACAAAATCGAGAGAGTGCAAAAAAATTCGTCGGGTGATGTGGATTTTTTTCCGCAAGCATTTTGTGCCGAATACAACAACGATAACGGGAGCGATTTGTTTATCGGTTGCTTTTGGAATACGACGGAAGATTGCGGTAAATTCTTGAAAAATCTGCTCAAACGGCTGAAAACGGACACGAAGTTTAATCGCGTGTTCGTCGCGGGACTCAAGCTTGAGCAAGCCGCAAAAATTTTTGACGCGCTCGAAAAAGTTTTGGCGGACGATATGCCCAAGGATGCCGCGCATTACATTTACGCGTTCAACGACGATGCATTTTATCGCAGGGACACGCACGAAAAAATTTCTGCGGAAGAAATTTGGCAGTCACCGAATCCCGACCCCGACCCCGACCCTGAAAATCCTTCCGACGACGCTGACGACGATGTTGCGGACGGTTCCGAATCCTCCGACGAATCTGCCGACGACGTTGCGAATGTTTCCGATATTCAACCGACCGACGCCGCGCAGGGAAAAATTTTGTCCGTCGTGCGCGATATGATTCTTGCAAAAAAATTTTACTGCGCGACGGCTTATCTTAAGGCGCAATCGCTGAAATCGTCCGAAGTGGAGCCGCTTTACAGACAGCTTGCCTTCGCGCTTGACGACCCGCTTTTGCACGAAAATTATAACAGTGCCGCAATCGTAAGTCTTCCTTCAGAGCAAGATGCGCCGTTCAACGAAGCATTGATAATCGCCGCCGCTCTGCGCGCATTGTTTTACAACAGCTACGATTTTGCTCACGGGCTGGAGGATATGTGCGACCTCGTCAACGGATTTGAGCTCGTCAAAGCGAACGACGCCTTGTCGAATTTGATTCGCGACCTCAAGGCTTTCAAGGAAAAGACTAACACCGGCGTCAAATTTTATGCCGATAATCAGACGAACGACACGAATCCTGAAGAAACTTTTGCCAAGATTGTCCGCGACGCGCAAGAATATTATCAGCAACGTTTGGAAGGTTACACGCCCGAAGCAAATCACGGCGCGTTTATAGTCATGTGGCAGGATATTTTTGCCCGCAACGGCGAATTGGCAAATCTTTTCCGCTTGATGATTGACGACGACACGCCGAAATCGCCCGACGTTATCTCGCGATTGAAAAATTATTTGCTTGAGAATTTCCTTCAAAACGACGCCGACATTGACGACAAAAATTTCGACGCAAAAAAATTTGCCGCCTTCGTCGACGGCAAGTGGAAAGATGCTCACCTCAAAAAATATCCTCATCAGAAGGTTGACAAATTTAAAGGCGAATATCGCAACAACATCGAAAGTAATTTGCGGCGCGCCTTCAAAATAATGTGCGATTGGATTAACTGTGCGCAGACCTTTGAGAACGGCAGCGACGATTGGGGCGGACGCGAATACAAAAAAATTCGCCCGCAACTTTCCGCCAACGCTCAAACCGCCTGCCAAAAGCTCAATCGCCGTATTAAAGCAAAGTCAATCGAGGCGGCGGGAATTTCCGTCGTCATAAAAACGCTTGAGGAACTTTGTCGGCGTCTTAACGGCACTTACAACGAGATCGAGCGCGAATATTTTTACGTGGAATTTTTGTGCGGAGATTATGTCGTCGCGGACGAAAACTGTCTGCCGAATTTCAACTTGAACATAACCGACGGCACCAACGAAAATATTCCCGCGCAAATTGAAAAACACTCCAAGCAAAAAAAATTCCCGACGGTCGCCGAAAGATTGGAATTCATCTTCAGCAAGGACGGCTCTGCCAACTACGGCGCGGCTCAAATTTTGAACAATTACCTGCGCCAAACCGAAAAGTGGTCGTTCATTGCGAAAAACGTTTCGGATTTTAAATCCTCCGTCAAAGCTGCCGGTCATGAAGCGCGCGAGCAATGGCAAGAATTTTCCGGCGGATTGGTTTTCGCTCAAATTCAAGGTCAGCTTGAATCTTTGCCCGAATACACGAAAGAAGAAATTTCGCAAATCATCGACAGTTGCTATGAATACGCCGAAAGAAGCAAGAATTACGGCGTATTCTTCCGTGTGAAAAAATTTTGGGAAGATACCATCAGCCGCAACGCCGACGAGCTCACCGAAAAATTTTCGGACGAATTGCAACGCGTCGTTGAGGATTTTAAACAGACGATCGCCGACTTTGACGCCGCCGAATTGCAAGAGAGCATTGCCGATATTGAAAAGTTCATTTCGTCGAAAATGTTCACAAAAGCGGAGTCGTGCATTCGCATTCTGCGCAATGGCAAAATTTACAAAAAATCGGTAAGCGACGGCAACCATACCTTGAGCAAATTTTTTGATGACTACAACGAACTTTATCGGCAGGTTAGAGATACCGGTCGTCCGTTGGACAAGCTGCTCGAAAGATTGACGGACAGCCGAAGAACGCACAACAAAGATACAAAAAACCGTGCGGAATTGATAAACAACTGGTTGCCCGGCGGAATTCCGCGCGGCGAAGAACGCTTCATGGAGCGCGTTAAAAATTTGTTGATGTTGTTGGCTTTTGACGTGGACAGCATTGAACTTTTGGACAAGGATAACGATGCGATAACTTACAAAGTTAAGCTGAAAAAATCCTTCCGAATCAGTCACACTCACCCGATAGCAAATTTCGGCTCAAATGCGGAGTCCGATACGGGTTTTCACGTTGCCTGCTTGTTCGGCAAATACGACGAACAAAGTCTTCTCGACCGATTCAAGAAATTGGATAACGGCGACACCATTGTTTTGTTGGATTTTCCGTTGATGCCGCAGGTACGCCACGAACTCGACAAGGTTTTGAAACACGACAAATCTTTGATGCACGTGTTTGCCGTCGTCGACAGAGTCGTTATAATGTATCTCATAAAAAATTGCTACGAACAAATAAAAAAGAAAGATATTAACGATACTCTCATGTCGCTGATAATGCCGTTCAGCAAGTGCGTTCCTTACGTTTCGGACTCCAAACGATATTTGCCGCCCGAAATGTTTATCGGGCGCGAAAAAGCGATGATTGACGTCAAAGCTCCAAACGGAGTAAATATCATTTACGGCGGCAGACAACTCGGCAAATCCGCGTTGCTGAAAAAGGCACGTCAAGAGCTCGACGGCAACGACAATCAGCGAGCAATTCTCGTCGTCCTGTGGAAAGAGGATTATCGACAAGCGGCTTTGCATGTCAGTCGCGAGCTGATTGATCAAAAATTTTTCGACTCAACGTTTACGGAAACGGACGATTGGGACGTTTTGACGCGCGCCATACGCAACCGACTTTTGAGCGACGAACCAACGAAAATTCCCTATTTCTTGCTGATGTTGGACGAGGCAGATAAATTTATCGAAACCTGCGCCGAAGTCCAGTACAGACCCATGCAAGTCCTTTCCGACCTTCAGCAGACGAATTATAACGGCAGTCATTTCAAATTCATTATCGCGGGCGTGCACAATATCGTTCGTTACGACAAAAGCCAAGTCGAACGCGACAACAACATTTTGCCGTTGCTCAAATCTTTCACGATAAAGCCGTTCACCGCCGAAGAAGCGCGTAAACTTTTGGAGGTGCCGCTCGGTTATTTGGGAATACATTTCCATGACGACAAATTCATCTACATGATTGAAGAAACCGCGCTGTATTATCCGGGACTCATTCAATATTTCTGCGAAAAACTCCTGACGATGCTGTTTGATTTAAGAAACTACGATAATGACACGCCGCCTTACGTTATCCGTGAAACAGATATAAAAAGACTTCTTGCCGACAAAGAATTTTTGGACGCCGTGAAAGAACGCATCAACATTACTTTGCAACTCGGCGACGACAGATATTATTACGTCATCGCGCAACTTTTGGCGTATCTCTATCACACGAAAAATCCCGTTACCGCCTTCACGCCGCGAGATATTTTGATGTGCGCAAAGGACGATTTCGTTGAATTGATCAAAGACAAATTCCTGCCGAATGACGAATCGAAAATTGACGCGCTCATGACGGAGCTTTGCGAATTGAATATTTTGTGCAAAAATCCGAATGCGGCGAAGTATTCTTTTTCCAACCGAAGTATTCTTCAGTACATGGGTACGGAGGACGACATTTTTGATAAACTTGTTGACCTTATCGCGGAGGCGGATAATGGATAAAATATGGTGGGAAGAAACCGGCGGTCCGCGCAGATTTTTGGAATCGGCAACGGAATTTTTGGCGGACGGCGGCAGTGTCGTTTTATGCTTGCCGAAAAATTTGCCGTGGCGTGATACCATGCGTGAGGTCTTATATAAACTTCTTGATGACAAATTCTCGACAACTCGTATGACAGAAACGGTCGACGCGAAAAAAATTTCCAAAACTCCGCCTAAATACGTCTTGGAAAATTTTTGCGCCAACAAGTCGGGCTTCAAACTTTACGACAAAGCCCATGCGGAATTTTTGGCGACGCGCAGAAACATTGCCCTAAACGACAGGTGCCTGTGGATTCGCAACGCTTCCGACGCTCAAGTCGACGAATGGTTTTCGTTCATTGCGGATTATCACGGCTTCCTTGCCGACAGGCGGGGCGGCACTTTCCTTTTGGAGGCGGGCGCGAATTTTAAAGGCACGAACACCGACGGCGTCAAAATTCTTGCCTTCGACAAAGAGATCAGCGATTACGATTGTTTTGCGTTCAATATCATGTTGGCGGCGGAAGGCGGCAAAAATAAACTGATGAAACAATATCTTGCGGAATTGGTGACGCGCTTGACCGAACGCAACGTGGAACTTGCCGCCGCCTGCATGAATTGCCGTGACGAATTCCTCAACAATCCGCACGATGTCTTCAAACGAATTTTGCTCGAAGGAAATTTCACATACGCCAAAACTTACGAAGACATTGAACAGGCAATTTGGGTGACGCAACTCAAACTAATCTTCCCGCTAATCGAAGACTTTCGCCGCGAAGTGCTCCTAAAAAAATACTACCGCGAAATATCCGTTGCCTTGCCGTGTGATTCCGCTTGGCAAGAAAAAATTGAACGACCGGAACAAGCCGAATTGGGAATTCTTATCCACTTGGTCAACATGGGAAAATTGTGGTTCCAACCGCCCGATTGGAAAGAATTGCTTTATTATCGCGACTTGCGTAACAAACTTGCACACTTGGAAATTTTACCGTTGGAAGAAGTTCAACGAATCTTTGACAAATCGGAGGAGGTATGAAAAATGTTTGTGGCATCCCGAATGACGCGGCACCCCGTTTCCGTGACGAGCGACGCGACGATTCAGCAGGCGGATCGTCTCATGAAGAAACACAAATTCCACAGGATGCTCGTCGTCGACAATGGCAAGCTCGTCGGTTACTTTAGCGACCGCGACATAATGCGCGTGGCACCAAGTCCCGCGACGACGCTGTCGAAATTTGAGATACGCTCACTGCTCGACAAAATTTCCGTGCGCGACATCATGCACGAAAAAGTTATCACCGTCAACGAGGGCGCGACGATTGAAGAGGCAGCTCTAATCATGTACAACAACAAAGTCGGCGGACTGCCCGTCGTGTCGGACGTCGGCGCGGTCGTCGGCATTATCACGGCAACGGACATTCTCAAGACGTTCATCAAGGTTATGGGACTTATCGGCGGCAAGACGCGGCTCACGCTTGAAGTCGACAACAAAGTCGGCGTCATGGCGGAGATTACGAAAATTTTTGCGGACAAGGGTATCAACATCGACAGCTTCATCACGTGCCGCCACAAAAATAATCGTTATGAACTTGTCGTGCGACTTGATGACCGTCCCGAAGGTTTCGACGACGTGAAGGAAATTCTTGAGGCTCGCGGCTACAAGGTCGTGCATACCGTCAAAATCGGTTAATCGCGGCGAACGCGTCACTGTGTCAGAGACTTTGACGCGCCCGTCGGATTCAACGTCACGTTGCAAAAATTTCGGAGGCTCGCGGCTACAAGGTCGTGCATACCGTCAAAATCGGTTAATCGCGGCGAACGCGTCACTGTGTCAGAGACTTTGACGCGCCGTCGGATTCAACGTCACGTTGCAAAAATTCTTGAGGCTCGCGGCTACAAGGTCGTGCATACCGTCAAAATCGGTTAAAGTTTTTTTTGGAGGCGAATTTGTTTTGAAGAAAGTTTTTTTTGCGGCATTGATGATGGTTTCACTGTTGCTTACGGGTTGCGGCTCCGATAAGCCCGCCGAAGCTCCCAAAGCTCCCGAAAAGGCGACAATCGGCGTCATAACTCACTTGAACGCCAGCGAAGAAAAGTACAACGACGTTATGTCGAAGCTCGAAAAATCTTATCGCCCGTCGAAGGCAAGTCTGACTTCCAACTACAAATATCACGACACGCTCAAAGATATGGTGCTTGCGCTCGACGCCGGCAAGGTCGACATGATAAGCACGTATCAATGCGTCGCCGACTACCTCCTGCGCGAAAACGACAAGCTCGAAATTCACAAGGGCGAACGCGTCCTTAGCGACAACTTCTGCCTTGCCGTGCGCGACGGCGATAAAATTTTGCTCAACGAACTCAACAAGGCGATTAAGTCCATGTTCAGCGACGGCAAACTTGCCGAACTGTCGAAGGCGTACATAATCGACGTTAAGGACAACGCGGCACTTAAGCCCGTGACGATTGAACAAATTCCCGACGCGGAGACGATTAAAATTGCCGTGACGGGCGACCTGCCGCCGCTTGACCTTGTGCTTGCCGACGGAACGCCTTCGGGATTCAGCACGGCTGTCCTCGCGGAAATTTCCAAACGTATCGGCAAGAATGTTGAGCTCGTGCAAATCGACAGCGCGGCGCGTGCGGCAGCGTTGACTTCCAAGCAAGTCGACGTCGTCTTTTGGGTGAGCATTCCCAAGGACAACACGCTTATTCCCGTCGACATCGACAAGCCCGTCGGTATCGCGATTTCGGAGCCGTATTACACCGACTCGATTGTTCACGTCGCGCTGAAAAAATAATTCGTCGGAGGCTGACACATCATGCGCAAAAAAATCTGCGCGGCATTGACGGCAGGCTTAATCGCGCTCGGCACGTTCGGCATTGCCGACGCCGCCACCCGCGACGAAATTGCCGCGATTCAAGTCAAACGTCCCGCCGACTTCAAATGCTGGAACAAAGACTCCGTCGCCCGACAAAAGCTCGTCGAATATGTTCGCGACGTGACCGACAAGCGCAGTAAAAATTTCATTCCCGTCGCTGACAGGCTTGCGGTCTTCGACATGGACGGCACGTTTATTTGCGAAAGCGCGCCCTGCTACTTCGAGTGGATGCTTTATCTGGAACGCGCCCTTAACGACCCGAATTACACACCGTCGCCCGAAGACAAAGCTTATGCCGAAAAGATCGACGCCGAAATTCGCGCGGGGCACTTCATGGCGAACAAATTCCCCAAAGGTCTTAACGCTACCGAAGCGAAGTCGCAACAATCTGTCTTCGCGGGAATGACGCCCGCCGAATACGCCGCTTACGTCAAAAATTTCATGGATACGCCCGTCGAAGGTTTGAGCAATCTCAAATGGGGCGAGGCGTTTTATTTGCCGATGGTCGAAGTCATCAAGTACCTGCAGGCGAATAATTTCACGGTTTACGTCGTCACGGGCAGCGACCGTCCCGCAACGCGCGTTATGGCGTGCGACGTGCTCAACCTTCCGCCGCAACAGATTATCGGCACAAATCCCGACATCCGCGCCGCAAATCAGGGCGACACTTCCGCCGACAACTACGTTTACCGCCGCGACGATTATCTGATTCGCGGGCAGCTGACGACCAAAAATCTCAAAATGAACAAAGTCGTCGTCATCGAACATGAAATCGGCAAGCAACCCGTTTTGGCATTCGGTAATTCGGGCGGCGATACGAGTATGCTCAACTACGCAATCGCGGGCAACAAATATCGGAGCTTGAGTTTCTTTGTTATCTGCGACGATTTGACGCGCGAACTCGGCAACGCGAATAAGGCGGCGGGTTGCATCAAACTTGCCGACGATAACGGCTGGATAAAAATTTCCATGCGCGACGACTTCAAGACGATTTACGGCGACAATGTGCGTCGGACACAATAAAATTTTTCGGAGGAACATCATCATGCGTAAAAAAATTTTGGCGGCATTGACCGCAGGCTTAATCACGCTCGGCACGTTCGGTATCGGCGACGCCGCCACCCGCGACGAAATTGCCGCAATCAACGTAAAGACCGCCGCTGACTTCCAATATTGGAACGACGATTCGCCGACCCTGCAAAAGCTTGTCGCGTTCGTGGAGGACGTGACCAATCCCATCAGCGCGAATTACATTCCGCCCGAAGACCGTATCGCGACCTTCGACATGGACGGCACGTTTTATTGCGAAACCGCGCCGATTTACTTCCAAGAGTCGATGCTTATGCACCGCGTGCTTGAGGACGAAAATTATCAGCCGCCGAAAAAATTGTACAACCTCGTTAAAAAAGTTCAGCCCAAAATTCTTGCCAAACAGAAACTCACGCCCGCCGAAAACAAAGCTTATTTCGAGGGGCTCACTCAATCTTACGCGGGTATGACGCCCGAAGAATACCGCGCTTACGTCCGCAACTTCATGAACACAAACGAACTTGGCTTCACGAATCTCAAGCGCGGCGAGGCGTTTTATCTGCCGATGGTCGAAATTATTTCCTACCTGACGAACAACGACTTCAACGTCTATCTCGATACGGCTTGCGGCGTCGACACAACCCGCGAACTTGTAAGGGACGTTATCCCGATTCGATTCGACAGAATTCTTGCGTCGGACTTCAACTTCACGTCGACGGGCATGGGCAAGGATATTCCCAAAGATCATTTCTTCGACCGCAACAAAGAAAAAATCGTCATCTCCGGCAAACCACTCATTGAAAACGGCAAGACCGCAAAAATTTTCTCCATCATCAATCAAATCGGCAAGAAGCCCGTACTTGCGTTCGGCAATT
This sequence comes from Quinella sp. 1Q7, assembly GCA_015206805.1. Lineage (GTDB taxonomy): Bacteria > Bacillota > Negativicutes > Selenomonadales > Selenomonadaceae > Quinella. Next base: position 12,937 of record JADEZP010000005.1, read on the forward strand.
CAAGCGGCGACAGCGGTATGCTCGAATACACATTGCAGGACAACAAATATCGTTCGATGAGTTTCTTTGTTATCTGCGACGACACGGAGCGCGAACTCGGCAATCCCAAGCGTGCGGCAAGTGATACGGCGTTGGCTCTCAAACGCGGCTGGAACCCGATTTCCATGCGCGACGAATTCAAGACGATTTACGGCGACAACGTTAAAATTGCACAGTAAATTTTCGTGACATTAAAACGCGGCGAACAGCTTACGGTGTTGAGGACTTGGACGCGACCGCTGTTCCGCCGCTTTCAAAGCGGCAAATTTCGGGAGGTTACGATGTACAAGGGCGTTATCTTCGACATTGACGGAACACTTTACGATTATCAAGCGAACGACGTACGCGCCATGAAAGATTTATGTGCGTTTGTCGAAAGGACGGTTGGCGTCGACGAAAAAACTTTCCGCGCCACCTACTCGCAGGCACGCACGATTGTTCGCGGACGGCTCAAAGATACCGCCGCTTCGCACAGCCGCGTATTGCTCATGCAGACCGCGCTGGAGTTGCTCGGCAAAAATCCGTTCAATCATATTTTGCAAATGTACGACGTGTATTGGAATTACTTTATCGACAACATGCGACCATACGACGGAGCGATTGACTTTCTGCGCGGGCTCAAGGCAGCGGGCGTGAAAATTTCCGTCTGCACCGATATGACCGCTCATGTTCAATATCGCAAGCTTGCCGCGTTGAAACTCGACCGTTACGTTGATTTTATGGTTACCAGCGAGGAAACCGGTTACGAAAAGCCCGCGCCGATTATGTTTGAATTCGCGCTGAAAAAAATGCACGTCGCGGCGAACGAGGCGGCTTACTTCGGCGATTCGCTTGAACGTGACATTCAAGGCGCGGCAAACGTCGGGATTGATCCTTACTGGTTTGTCGCGGACAGAGAAGTTTCGGGCGGCGAACAGTTCAAAAAAATTCGCACATATCGCGACGCCGAATTACGAAAATTTTTCGGTGAGCAATCGTGACGGGGACGCTTTACCTTTGCGCGACGCCAATCGGCAACTTGGAGGATATGACGTTTCGGGCGATACGCACCCTGCGCGAAGTGAACATAATTGCGGCTGAAGATACTCGGCGCACCCGAAAACTTTTGGCGCACTTCGACATACACACGCCGCTTATCAGATTCGACGAGCATTGCAAAATTTCCGTCGGCGAAAAAATTTTGGCGCGACTTGCGGCGGGCGAATCGGTTGCAGTCGTCAGCGACGCGGGACTGCCCGCAATATCGGATCCCGGCGCGGAGCTCGTGCGGTCGGCAATCGACGCGGGCTTGACGGTTTGCCCGATACCGGGCGCGAACGCCGCATTGAGCGCGCTGATTTGTTCGGGGCTCGACACTGCGCGGTTTATGTTCGTCGGCTTCCCGCCAAAGTCAAAAAAAAATCGCCGCGAACTTTTGCAACGGCTCGCGACGGTCGACGCGACGCTGATATTTTACGAGGCACCGCATCGGCTGAAAAATTTTCTGTCGGAGGCGGCGGAAGTCTTCGGCGCACGTCAGGCGACACTTGCCCGCGAATTGACCAAAATCCACGAAGAATTTCTGCGCGGCACATTGACGGAACTGTCAAAAAAAATTTCGGAGCCGCTCGGCGAATTCGTCATCGTCGTCGAAGGTGCAAGCTCGGCTGAAGTCGTCGCGCCAACTGAAAACATTTCGGAGGCTGTCGAACGGTTGACGGCGTCGGGACTCGACAAAAAATCCGCAATGCGCGAAGTCGCCCGTCAATTCAACGTCAGCCGCCGCGAAATTTACAACGCACTGCTCAAGGAGGAGATTCAATGAAACCATTTTACATTACCACGCCGATTTACTACCCCAGCGCGAATTTGCATATCGGGCACGCTTACTGCACGACCATTGCCGACGCCATTGCCCGATACAAACGGCTTGCGGGTTACGAAGTTTTTTTCTTGACGGGCTCGGACGAACACGGGCAAAAAATTCAGCGTTCCGCGCAGGCGCAGGGCAAGTCTCCGCTTGAATACGTTGATCCGATTGTCGACAACTTCAAGGAGCTGTGGCGCAAATTCCACATCTCGAACGACGATTTTATCCGCACGAGTGAGCCGCGCCATGAACAGGTTGTGCAGGAAATTTTTCGGCGCATTCGGGATAACGGCGACATTTACAAGGGCGAATACACGGGACTTTATTGCACGCCGTGCGAATCGTATTGGACGGAACTGCAGCTCGACGAAAACGGCTGTTGCCCCGATTGTCACCGCCCCGTTGAAAAAGTTTCGGAGGAAGCGTATTTCTTCCGCCTGTCGAAATATGCCGACGCCCTGCTTGAGCACATTGAGGCGCATCCGGAATTTATCGTGCCGACATCGCGGCGCAACGAGATGATTAATTTCATCAAGCGCGGGCTGGAAGATTTGTGCATTTCTCGCACGTCGTTCGATTGGGGAATTCCCGTGCCCGACGACCCGCGCCACGTCATTTACGTCTGGTTCGACGCCGTCATAAATTACATAACGCCGCTGATTCACAATCCCGACATGAAAAAATTTTGGCCGGCGGATATTCACCTCGTCGGCAAGGAAATTGTCCGCTTCCACTCGATTATCTGGCCGGCAATGTTGATGGCGGCAGGTCTCCCGTTGCCGAAACAGATTTACGGACACGGCTGGCTTATCACCGACGGCGACAAAATGTCGAAGTCAAAAGGCAACGTCGTCGACCCCGTGTTGCTCGTTGAAGAGTTCGGCGCGGACGCAATTCGTTACTTCCTGCTGCGCGAAATAACGCTGGGACTCGACGGCAACTTCAGCCGCGACTCGCTGATACAACGAATCAACGCCGACCTTGCCAACGACTTGGGCAACCTGTTGCACCGCACGCTGAACATGATCGGAAAATTTCAGCAGGGCGTCTTAATTGCGACAAGCGACGGCACGGAGTTGGATGCGTCATTCTGCGCGGAGGCTGTCGAAACGTCGCGGGAATATCGGCGGCTTATGGACGCGATACAGCTGTCGGACGCCGTCAAAGTCGTTTGGAAGTTTATCGGGCGCGCCAACAAATACATCGACGAAACAATGCCGTGGAAGCTCGCAAAGGACGCGTCGCAACGGCAGGCATTGGCGAACGTGCTGTACAACCTTGCGGAGTCGTTGCGAATCGTGAGCATTTTAATTGCGCCGTTCATGCCCGCAACCGCGCTCAAAATCCGCGAACAGCTCAAAGTCGTCACGGAGCTCAAACTCGACGACGCGGACGTTTTCGGACTTTTGGCGGCGAATCACGGCGTCGGCAAGCCCGAACAACTTTTCCCGCGCATACTAGTCGACAAATGAAGTTCAGAAACTCAAGGGGCGCGCATGGACGCGCGCCCTCGACCGCCGCCGTTAGAAAACGTGACGTTTTCGTAGGCGGCGCGGCTTTCTTTGCTACTTTCTTTCGCCGCCGAAAGAAAGTAGATTTAATACACAAACTTGAATTCAACGCTTTGGCGGTGATGCGATGGACGATAATCAAAACAAACGTTGCGACCTGCAGAAAAATCTTCAGCAGATGATTCGCACGACAAAACAATCCGACCTTGAACGCGCCCTGCAACGCATGATGCAAACGACGCGTTCGGAGGATTTGCGCAACGCCTTCGAAAAGATGATTAACGTCACGCGCTCATTCGACCAAGAGGTTGAGGCTCGGCAGAAGGAACAGGAACAAAATATCGCCGACGCCTTCCAACGCATGATTCGGCTGTCGCGTTCGCTGGAGCTCGAAAACGAAGAACAACTTGCCCGCGAAGACGAACGCGCCCGTCCGCCCGAAAAGAAAATCGACAAAGTCAAACGCAAAGTCCCGCGCAGGATTCGCAGTTTCCCCGCCGCCTTCAAGCGAAATCCGAAAGCCGTCATAAAATATTTTCTCGGCATGATAATCGGGCGCGTGCTTGCGATTGTGCTGTATATCGTTATGGCGTTCATTCCCTCGTTGCCGATACCCGACGCCGTCGCGAACATGAGCAAACCGCCCGCGATTTTCGGCACGGCGTTTAACTCACTGCGCGGCTTCGTGACGGACTTCAATCCGCAAATGATTATGGCGACGGTCACGAGCATTCCGACGGACATCAACAAGCTGATTCAAAAGGTCGGGGAGTTTTTCACGTTTTATGCGCGGCGAACGGCGGCATTCACGGTGCGGGCAGTCCGTCACCCGCGACTTGCCTTCGAGGACGTGCGCACATATGTCCGCAGTAAAGCCCCGATGTTTATCAGATTGGCGCGTGCGTCGGTAAGCGTGGCGTTTTCGTTCCTGCTGATAAAGTTGGCGATGATTTTCCTGCTGCCGCTGTTCGGCGGTATCGCGCTGACGGTTTTGGGCATAAAAGTTTCGATAATCCTGTTTGTTATCGCGCGAATGATTGCCGACAAAATCGGGGAGCTGCTCGGCAAATACATCTTCAACGGCGGCTTGAAACTGTTCAGCCTTGCGAAGACCATTCGCGAATCGCAAGTCGTCAAAGCCATCGGCGACTACCTTCAAGAGTGGCTCAATCAAGCAACGAACAAAAAATAAGCGCGACGTGTTTGTCGCGCGATTTTTTTTGCAAACGGTCAAAGATCTCTCAACAGCCCGCTGACGAGCAGGAAACTCACGGCAAGGAAAATTACACAGCCGATAACGAAGACGACCCAATCGGGCTTGTACCGCCAAATAATTTCTCCGCTCAAACGTTCCAGCGACAGCTTGGAATTTTTTTCGGCGACGGGCAGATAAATCAGCGCGCCGAGCACTAATCCGAAAATCAGTATGCCGATAAGCCCGACCGTCACGTCAAGCGGCGGAATTTCAATCAAGCCCGAAAACGCCTCGCCAACGGAACTTCCTGCAACATCTCTGTCCATCAATTCAACCTCCGAATTCAGACCAAAGCACGATTTTTTTCTGCGCACGGGATTTTTTAACGTCGATGATTCGCCGATTGCTTGAGCCGCGAAATTGCAAGTCCAAGTCGCGCGTCCGACAACTCAACCGACGAATTCAGACCAAAGCACGATTTTATTTTGCGCACGAGATTTTTTAACGTCGATGATTCGCTGATTGCTTGAGCCGCGAAATTGCAAGTCCAAGTCGCGCAACGACTCGACAAACGCGCCGTCGACAAGCACGTCGACATTTTCAAGCAACGGTTGAGCGGCGGCGGGAATTTCCTCGAACGTGTAGCCGGTGTAGCACCAGACGTTGAGTCCGAAATTTTTCACGGCGTGCGCAAGTTCACAAGCGGCGTCGACCTGCAAAAGCGGTTCGCCGCCCGTCAACGTGAGCCCGTCGAGTAGCGGGTTTTTTTTTATAGCGGCAAGTATCTCGTCCGTGTCGACAAGGCGTCCGCCGTCAAGCGCGTGCGTTTCGGGATTGTGACAGCCTTCGCAATGGCGCAGACAGCCCTGCATGAAAACCGCGTAACGAATTCCGTCGCCGTCAACAAAACTTTCGGGCACAAGTCCCGCGATACGAATCAGCAACTCAATCGACCTCCGCCGCCGATTATAATTCTTCGCCACGCGAAAGGCAACGTAAACTTTTAATTGCGCAACTGCCCGAAATGAATTATAGTTGACGCAAAAAATTTTGGGAGGCGATCGGCTTGAAAATTGCATACGCGCAAATGAAAGTCGCGGCGGGACATCTCGACATCAACACGGAAAAAATTTTGCGGCTAATCGGCGAGGCACGTGCTCACGGCGCGGAAGTGTTGATTCTGCCCGAACACGCCGTATCGGGATTAATGGTCGGCAATTCGGCGCGGCAGGAAAGTTTTCGGCGCGAATGTGCACGTTGCGTCGAGGAAATTTTATCGGCGGGCGAAGGTCTTGCCGTCGTGTTGCGCGAAGAAAATTTTTCGGGCGTCGACGTGAAATTTTTGACTGCGCCGTTCAGCTTGAGCCGACGTGACGACTTCGCGACGGTCAAGCGTCCGCTGATTCAAGTCGGCTGCGTCGGCGTGCAAAATACCTGCAAGACGATTTACACGTTTGACGGCGGCAGTGCGGTCATAAATTCGCGCGGCGAAGTCGTTCAGCGTGCCGAGCCCTTCGCGGAGTGCATGAACTTTGTCGAGCTTGAGGCGATTGATAAAATGCCCGCCCTTGCGCCCGTCGACGAGCCCGAAGTCGCGAAAATTCATCGTGCGCTGAAATACGGCGTGAAAACTTTTCTGGAGCAAATCGGCTTGCAAAAGGTCGTTATCGGCGTCAGCGGCGGTATCGATTCGGCTGTCGCCGCCGCGCTGTATGTCGACGTGCTTGGCGCGGAAAATGTTTACCTTGTCAACATGCCGAGCGTCTTCAATTCCGCGACGACGAAATCTTTGAGCGAGCGGCTTGCGAAAAATTTGGGCTGTAAATATTTTGTCGTGCCGATTCAAGAGTCCGTCGATTGGACCGTCAAACAGCTTGAGGGCGTCGGCGTGAGCGTGTCGAATTTCGTTCGCGAAAACATTCAAGCCCGCGACCGCAGTTCGCGAATTTTGGCGGCGATTGCGGCGGCTGTCGGAGGCGGCTTCACCTGCAACGCCAACAAAGCCGAATCGACTGTCGGTTACGCCACGCTTTACGGCGACGAGGCGGGCTTCATGAGCGCGCTTGCCGACCTGTGGAAGTTTCAAGTTTACGAGCTTGCGAATTACTTCAACGACGAAATTTTCCGCAGTGAAGTCATTCCGCAGGGCATTATCGACATTGTGCCGAGTGCCGAGCTGTCGACTGCGCAAAACGTCGACGAGGGCAAGGGCGACCCGCTCAAGTACCCGTATCACGATTATTTGTTGCGCGCCTTCGTTGAGCAGGACGCCATGCCCGAAGACGTTTTGTATTGGTACGCGACGGGCACGCTTGAGGCGGAGATTGGTTGCGAACGCGGGCTTGTCAAAAAATATTTTCCGACCGCGCAAGAATTCATTGCGGACTTGGAGCGTTGGTGGCGGCAATTCACGGGCATGGGCGTCGCCAAACGGATTCAGTCGCCGCCGATTCTTGCGGTCACGGATCGTCCGTTCGGCTCATTCAACGAATCGCAAAACGGCGTCTACTTCACGCGCGGCTATCTTGAGCTGAAGGCGCGGTTGCTCGGCTGACGGGCGGCTTGCGGACGTGGAGCGTTGGTGGCGGCAGTTCACGGTTACAGGCGTCGCAAAACGGCGTCTACCTCACGCGCGGCTATCTTGAGCTGAAGGCGCGGTTACTCGGCTGACGGGCGGCTTGCCAAAAATTTTTGAGCTTGGCACGCGCAACCGTTCCCGACGCAAATTTACAAGGCGACGATTCTCTGATATAATTTGCCGCGACATTGAACTCGAAAGGAGCGCAATCATGGACAAACAAGAAGCGTTGGCGGCGGCTCTCAAAAGTATCGAAAAAGAATTCGGCAAGGGCTCAATCATGCGGCTCGGAGACAATACGGCGCGCTTGGACGTTAAAGTCGTGTCGACGGGAATTTTGCCGCTGGATGTCGCGCTGGGAATTGGCGGACTGCCTCGCGGACGAATCACCGAAATTTACGGTCCCGAAGCCGGCGGCAAGACGACGGTCGCATTGCACATTATCGCCTCGATTCAAAAGCTCGGTGGTACTGCGGCGTTCATTGACGCCGAACACGCGCTTGACCCGACGTATGCAAAACGGCTCGGCGTCGACGTGGACAACCTCCTGCTTGCGCAACCCGATACCGGCGAACAGGGACTCGACATTGCCGAAGCTCTGATACGCTCCGCCGCGCTTGATGTCGTCGTCATCGATTCAGTCGCCGCGCTCGTGCCAAAATCCGAAATCGAAGGCGAAATGGGCGATGCAAACGTCGGACTGCACGCGCGCATGATGAGCAAGGCGATGCGCAAACTCACGGCGATTATCGGCAAGACTGACACTGTCGCGATTTTTATCAACCAGATTCGCGAAAAAGTCGGCGTCATGTACGGCAACCCCGAAACGACGACGGGCGGTCGCGCGCTGAAATTTTATGCGTCCGTGCGGCTGGAAGTTCGCAAGGGTGAGCCGCTCAAACTCGGCACTGAAATTGTCGGCAACCGCGTCAAAATCAAAGTCGCCAAAAATAAAGTCGCGCCGCCCTTCAGAACCGCCGACTTCGATTTGATTTACGGCGAAGGTTATTCGCGATTCGGCACGCTCGTCGACTTGGGAACTACTTTCGGCATTGTCGATAAGGCGGGCGCATTTTTCTCCTACAACGGCGAACGGCTCGGTCAAGGTCGCGAGAACGCCAAAAAATTTTTGCGCGAACATCTCGAACTTGCCGACGAAATCGAAACCAAACTTCGCGATGCCGTCATGAAATCTTTTGCGCCGCCCGAAACGGCGGAACTTGAAGTTGTCGACGACTCCGACGCTCAAGATGAGCCCGACAACTTCAGCGACGACGAATAAATTTCCATACACGCTTGCAAACGAAAAGCCCTCGACAATGCGTCGGGGGCTGAATTTTTTCTTGCAATTCGGCGGCATACGTGATATAAATTCAGCAGTTGATTCAAAATTCAACGGTCGCGCATGCCTCCATACCGTTTACGGTTTTGAAACTGCCCGTGTTCACCGCCGCTGACCAGTCGTCCGTGGCGGCTGACGTCACGCATGCCTCCATACCGTTTACGGTCTTCGGAGCAACAAAAAAGCCCCCGACATTGCGTCGGGGGCTGAAATTTTTTTAGGCGTCGTTAATCGCGGCGCGCATGGCGGCAAGAACGTCGTCTTCCTTAATCGGCGCGGAAATATCGTTGACGGCGCGGTCGAAGTCGCACAGCGCGGTGAATGGGCAATATTCGCAGGCGTCGTCGTCTTTGCCGAATTTGGCGGGCTTGACTTCAATGTCTCCGCTCAAAATTCGTTCGGCGGTCGTCTGCAAAATTTTTTCGGCGTAATCAATGACGGTCTGCAGGCCGTCGCGGCTTAGCAAATTTTTGTCTTTCATGGCGACGAAATTTCCGGTGCTGTCGACGGCGTTTTTAATTTCGTCGTCGACGCGAAGGAGCCCGGGCATTTTGAGATCGTCGACGCCTTTGGAGTTCGCCTCGTCGTCGTTACGCCCGCTGCCGCGCGACAGCCGCAGTAAACAGTACAACATCGCGCCCGCCTCGCGACTGCCGACTGCCGACAAATTTTTCGCCGCACCGAGATAAATCGCCAGCTGCAAGCTCAAGCCGCCGTAAATTTTCTGCAGGGTGAGCGTCGATTTGCCCGTCTTGTAGTCGATAATCAGAAAATATTTTCCGTCGCCGCTCAAGTCGATTCGGTCAATGCGCCCGCTCAAATCAACCGTCACGTCGCCGACTTTGCGCGTGCCGTTGAGCTCGTCAAAGGGCGTCTCGAAAATTTTCGGGTGGAATTGGCTGACGGCGTCCAGCTTAATCAGGCGGCTCAACGACTCGACGGCGACCAGCTTAATGCGTTCGCGGCGGTGTTCAAGCGTCTTGGTGCTCAACAAAATTTTGTTGTGGACGCGCGGCGTGAGTTCGTCCAAAATTTTATCGACGCGACCGTTAAGCTCGACGGCATTGACTGACGACCACGGACGATTTTCGCGCTTGAGGTCAAGTCCGAAACGCCGCATCACCGCGTGCAAAATATTTCCGATGTCGGGCGATTGAACTTTGTATTCGGCGCGTTCGGCAAGCTTGAGCCCGTGCTCCGCGAAAAATTTAAACGGGCACTCGTTGAAGCTCTCAAACTTCGTTACGGAAGCCCGCATTCTGCGCGACGGCGCGTAAAGTCTTTCGGCAGTCGATTGGCTCAATGTTCGTTCGCCCGCCGCGAAAATTTCACTGCCGAGGCTCTGCAAAACGTCAAGCTCAACGCGCACCGTCGGCACGTCGAAAATCGCGCGAATCTTGCTCAACAGCGGCGACGCCGAAATTTTATCGCCCGCCGCGTCAGCCGTCGGATACGACAGCCACAAAAATTCACGCGCCTCCGTCAGCCCGCGATATATCAAAAATTTTTCCGCAAACAACTGTTCGCGTCCGCCCAACGAAATTTCCACGCCCGCATCGTGAAGCCGCGTTCGGTCCATGTCGTTGAGCAAATTTTTTTCGACGACACTGCGCGGGAAATTTTTATCGTCGAAGCCGAGCACGAATATCGCCCGAGAATTTTGCAGTGAGTTCTGCTCAAACTGCGCGACCGTCACCTCGTCGAGACCCGGCGGTATCAGCGACATTTCCAGCGCGTCGAGTCCTTCGCAGATTATCGCGTCGAAGTCCCGCGCCGTGATTGTGTCGTCGCCCAGTGCGTCAACGACCTGTTCAAACAGCGTGACAACGTCGTCCCAAATTTTCAGGTGCTCCCGCGAAAGCGCAAGGTTGCCGCGCAGTTCCTCCGTCCGCGACCAATCCTCAAGCCGCGCATGAACGTTGAGCTCCTCAAGCAGGTTGAACAGTGCCGTCGTCAGCGCAACGACGTCGCCCGCCGCCGACTTCACGCGCTCCGCAAGGTGTTCGAGCGGTTTGACGACACGCCGCCGAATTTCGTTGACGCGCTCCAAAAGTTCAAGCTCCGCCGCGTCGGGAAGTCGATTCGGCATATCCAGCGACCGCACGCGTCGCCAATCCCACGTCCGCAGCCACGCCGCGCCTTTAACGCCGAATTCCACAACGTAATTTTCCAGCAGGTCAAGTTCATCTTGCGTTGCGTCGAAAAATCCCGTCCGCAGGCAACGGAAAACCGCCTCCCGCCGCCAACCGCGCAACACCACTTCCAACGCCGACCGCAACAACTCCGCCGCAGGATGATGCGCCGCCGCACGCTTGATGTCCACGAAAAACGGTATCGCGTGCACCTCGAACAACGGCTTTACAAGCTTGAAATACGTTTCGTCGCGGACAAGTATTCCGATGTCGCGAAGTCGCCAACCCGACTTGACGAGCCGCAAAATTTCCCGCGCAGTCGCCTCGACTTCCGCGCGACGATTGACAGCCTCCACGACCGTCAAGCCCGTTGCCGAGCCGTCAAATTTTTTCGGCGCGTAATCGAACAGCCGACGCTCCAAAATTTTCAGCGGCGTTGATAAAAATCTGCGCGGGGACTCAAGGCGCGTGATTGAGACTTCGACGCCGACATCCGCCGCCAAATTTTTCAGCGTGTGGAAAGTTTGCGACGCCCGATTGAAAATGCCGACCTCCTCCAAATTTTCGCGACTGTTAAGGTTCGTGTCCATCGGCAGCGTTATGTGGACGTTGCGGGCGTGAGTGAACAGTTGACGCAAAAAATTTCGCTGTTGCGGGTCAAAGAATATAAACCCGTCAACGAAAATTTCCGCGCTTGCAACCGTCGGCGACTGCGCCAAAAGTTCCGCCGCGTGCTCAAGCAAATTGCCGTCGTCGGTGAGTTTGTCGGTCAGCGAGTCGTGAAAGTCTTCCGCCAAAATTTTCAGGTCGCGCAATTTGTCGCGCAGTTCGTCGTCGTCGACACTGTCAGCCGCCGCGTCGAGTTTGTCGCCGTCAAGATTGTACGTGCGCAATTCCTTGAGCTCGTCGGACAAAATTTCCGCGAAGCCGTGCTGTTTTGCGGCGCGAACAAAAAATTTCAAATCGGCGGCTTTATCGCGACGCAGTAAAATTTTCCGCAGGAGAAGTCGTCGCCCGATGTCGGATATGCGCGGTGCAAGTGCCCCGCCGACTTCATCTAGGATTTGTCGTGCGAATCGGTTGAAACTTTGCATTCGCGTGTTGACTGCGCCGCCCGTCAATGCCGCCAGCTCCAGCTCCGCGCGATACGTTTGGTAGGCGGGCAGCAGGAAAATTATCGGCGTCGTGAGCGGTTCTCGCTCCAAAATTTCGCGGGCACGTTGCAGACAGCGGAACGTCTTGCCGACACCTGCGCGCCCGATAATCAATTCGACCATGATTGCTCCTTTCGACATGCGCAAAAAAAATTCCCCGTCAACGTCGCGGCGGGGAAAATTTTTTTTATGGCAACGTGATACCTCGCGCCGCAACCTGCTCATGCAAGCGCGGCATGTGCGTCAGAAAAATTTCGATTAACCGTTCGTGCACGGGATTGCGAATCGTGCCGTGATAATGCGACGGATTGAGCGTGCCCGCCGAGTAAAACGGTTTGTTGCAAATGATGTCTTTGCGGAAAACGTCGAACAGCGCGTACACCGGCACGACGTGAATTTTACCTTGCCACGCGCCCAAGTCGTCGTCGATTTGTCCGCGCGGCTGATTCAGCAAAATCATTTCAAAAATCAGCGGCGAGTATCCGTGTGGAGTGCGCGTCAAGTAGAAATCGTAAACTTTGCGCGAATATTTCACGAGAGCCATTGAGTTTGCCGAGCTGTCCGCCGTTATGAAATAAAGCGTGCCGTCAGTCTTCAGGCGAACCAACGTAAGGGCGGCGGATTTGCCTTCAGTATAGGTTGTAGCCAACGCGTCGAAGTTGTCAGCCGCCTCGACGTGCGCCGTAAAAATTATCAGCGCGAACAACAAAAAAATTTTCTTCGCCACGTGAATCACCGCCTCAAAAAGTTTTCGCGACCGTCAAAAAATTTCGCACCTTGTCGTAGTCGGCGTCCAAAAGTTTTTCGCAGGCGTCGGGGTTGTTAAAGTACAGCTTGGCGTAAAGCGACGTTTGCAGAATTTTTTTGTACGGCATGAGGCTTGAGCCGATGTCGCCGCCCGTGCAAAATGCGTCGACCGTGAACGCGAAGCCCGACGTTAAATCGTCAGTCAGTTGCAGGAAAATAATTTGCTCCGCCGCGTATTCTCCGTGACAAACCATTTGCACAGCCGCAGATTTTTCCGCCGCAGTCAGCGCGTCGAACGTCGAAACGTGCTTGCCGCCCTTGACAATCGGGAACTTGCCGCCCGTTTGGAAAATTTTTTCGGCAAGAGCTTTGAGCTCGTCGATTGACGCGGAATTTTGCCACGGAAGCTGAACGTTGTCGAAGGTGATGTTCTGCGCGTCGAGGTCGGCTTGAGATTGTGCGCGGATTTTAATTTTCGGCGTCGACAGCACCCCGACATAATTCATATCCGCGACGCGAATCGGCACGCTGAAATTTTCGCCGCAAAGGTAAATCGTCCGACAGCCCGCGTGAATCAGTTCGGCAAGGTCGGCTTGATTGAGCGCAGTCGCGGCGGCGTTGGCGATGATAGCGGAGTCGTCGGTCATTGCGGAGAGCGCGGATTTTTTTTCGCGCAGACGGTTGCTGAATTCGGAATTGTCGGCGCAGTCAACGTCGAGTGCCGCGCAGATTTTCGCAAGGGCGTTATCGTCGTCGCTGTCGATTTTGGCAACGGCGTCCGCCTCATCGTCATAAAAACGATTTTCCAGCCACGTGACGAGCGCGCCGCTTTTGAAGGCGTCAAGAATTTTTTCGCGGTCGAAATTGTCGCGCAGTTCCTCAATCGTGCGGACTTCGACGCCGTTAAGCTTGAGTGTCACGATTCGCCGCCCCCGTCAGAATTTGTTTTCGCGACCGGCTTTCAAGCGTGAGATGTTCTCTCTGTGCCGCCAAATGATGACGACTGCCGCTGCCAATGCGAACGAGAAATAAACCGACGGCTCCTTGAAACACGCCGCGAGGATTGGCGCAAGCAGTGCCGCGACGATTGAGCCGACCGAAACGTAACGCGTCAGCAACGTCAGCACGAGCCACACGATAAAGATAATCGCCGTGATTTTGGGCATGAGTGCCGCCATAACGCCGAGACCTGTCGCGACGCCCTTGCCGCCCTTGAAGCCGACGAACAGCGGGAAGATATGTCCGAGCATTGCGCATAAGCCGCCCATGACCATTGCGCCGGGCGTGCCGAGTATACATGCGCCGAGCAATACGCCGAATTGACCCTTGATGAAGTCGCAGACAAAAATTAAAAGACCCGCCTTCTTGCCGAGGATTCGCCAAGCGTTCGTCGCGCCGATGTTGTGCGAGCCGAAACGTCGCAGGTCTTTTTTCCAGATTAGCTTGCCTAAAATTAAGCCCGTCGGTATTGAGCCGATAAGGTACGCAACAATCACAAGCGTCGCCCAGTTCATAAAATCATCTCCCGCAATTTTGGTGCGGATGGAGGGGGTCGAACCCTCACGCCCGAAGGCAACGGATCCTAAGTCCGGCGCGTCTGCCAATTCCGCCACATCCGCTCACGTCGATTATAACAAGTTGCACGATATGCGGCAAGCTTTTTCGGGCAGGATTTACATTGCGCCCGCCGAATATCATTAGGAAATTTTTTTACGGGAGGTTGAGAACTTGCAGACCAAAGACAAAATCGCGGCACTCGTTCGTGAGGCGGCGGCGCGTGCAATGGACGACGGCGCGTTGAAATTTTCGGACGCCTTGCCCGACGTGGCGTTGACCGTTCCGCCCAAAAAAGAATTCGGCGACTTTGCGACAAACTTCGCCATGCAAACCGCCAAAATTTTCCGCGCAAGTCCCCGCAAAATCGCCGAGGAGCTTAAATCGCGCATAAACTCCGACATGTTCGAGCGAATCGAAATTGCGGGCGCGGGCTTCATGAATTTTTATCTGCGCGGCGACGTGATTTATCGGCAGCTCAAGGAAATTTACGACGCGGGCAAAAATTTCGGGCACCTGCCGTGCAAAAACAACGTCACGATTCAGATTGAATACGTCAGCGCGAATCCTACGGGACTTTTGCACGTCGGGCACGGACGCGGAGCGGCGGCAGGTTCGGCGATTGTCAACATCATGCGGGCGGCGGGCTACAACGTCGAGAGCGAATATTACATCAACGACGCCGGCAATCAAATGGACAAACTTGCCGTCAGCGTCAACGCGCGCTATCTGGAACTGTTGGGACGCGAAGTCGAATTCCCTGCGGACGGCTACTTAGGCGCGGACATCGTCGACACGACCAAGCGAATCATCGAACTGCACGGCGACAAGTATCTTGATTTGCCCGACGACGAGCGCATAAAAATTTTGGGCGAACTTGCTTATGCCGACAAGCTTTGCGAACTGCAGGACGACCTTGAAAATTTCGGCGTGCATTTCGACGTTTGGTTCAGTGAGCGCACGCTCCACCCCGACAAGATTAACGCGGCGATTGAACTGCTCAAGGCGAACGGCAACATTTACGAACAGGACGGAGCGTTATGGCTTGCGTCGACAAAATTCGGCGACGATAAAGACCGCGTCGTCGTCCGCGCGAACGGCGAGGCGACTTATCTTGCGGCGGACATCGCCTATCACAAAAACAAGTTCGACCGCGGCTTCGGCGAGCTGATTAACATTTGGGGCGCGGATCATCACGGCTACGTTGCCCGCGTCAAGGCGGCAATGCAAATGTTGGGCTACGACGCCGACAAACTCAAAATTATTTTCCTGCAAATGGTCAGTCTCTTCAGAGGCGGCGAGGCTGTCAAAATGTCCAAGCGTGCGGGCACGGCAATTCCCCTGCGCGAGCTTATGGCGGAGGTCGGCACGGACGCGGCGCGTTACTTTTTCTTGATGCGGTCGACGGACAGCCAACTTGATTTTGATTTGGATTTGGCGAAGTCGCAGAGTTCGGACAATCCCGTTTACTACGTCCAATACGCTCACGCGCGGATTTGCTCAATCTTCCGACAGGCGCGGGAGGCGGGCTTGAAACTTGACGGCGAGCCGAAATTCGCGCTGATGACTTCGACGGCTGAAATTGACCTAATCAACAAAATTTTTGAGTACCCCGCCGAAATTGAAAAAGCCGCCGCCGAATACGCGCCGCAACGAATCGCCCGCTACGTTTACGATTTGGCGACGACCTTCAGCGCATTTTACCGCGACTGCAGAATTTTGGGCGTCGAAACTGATTTGGCACGCGCACGCCTTGCCCTGCTTAAGGTCACGGCGCACACGATTGAACACGCGCTGAATTTGTTGGGAGTTTCCGCGCCCGAACGCATGTAAGGACGATTTGGCGACGACCTTCAGCGCATTTTACCGCGACTGCAGGATTTTGGGCGTCGAAACTGATTTGGCACGCGCTGAATTTGTTGGGAGTTTCCGCTCCGGAAAGGATGTAATGTCATGAGAAAAATTTTTTTGACACTGGTGGTGATGATTATGTTCGTCTGTCAAGGCGTGTCCGCCGAACCGTCGCCGCAGTGGGTGAAAAATCTTCCCGCCGCGCTCAATTCGGAACAAATGTTCGTCGTCGCGGCAGTCACTCAAACTACCGCGTGGATATCCATGCATGAGCGCAACGTTTCGGGCGATTGGGAAATGATTATGACGACGCCGGGCTTTATCGGCAAAAACGGGCTCGGCAAAGTCCGCGAAGACGACGGAAAAACGCCCGTCGGCACGTTCAAATTCAATTATGCCTTCGGTATCGCGCCCGACCCCGGTTGCGCAATTCCATACGTGCAAATCAACGCGAATCATTATTGGTCGGGCGACCGGAATTTCAAATACAATCAATTCGTCGACGTGCGCGAGGCTCCGCGCAATTTCAATAAAGACAGAAGTGAGCGTTTGATTGATTATGCACCGAATTATACTTACGCTTTGAGTTTCGATTACAACAGCGAATGCACGTACGGTAAAGGTTACGCCGTCTTCATGCAATGTCTGAATTCAATCAAACCTTGGACGGGCGGCGGCGTTGCAATTCCCGAAGACAAAATGCGCTTCGTCATGCAACATGTCAGACCCGGTTGCGCCTGCGTGATTGATTCGCTCAACGACTTGGGCGGTACACTGTAAAAATTTTTTCGGGAGATATGATTCATGCGAAAAAATTTTTTGACGTTGGTGGTGATGATTATGTTCGTCTGTCAAGGCGTGTCCGCCGAGCCGTCGCCGCAGTGGGTGAAAAATCTTCCCGCCGCGCTCAATTCGGAACAAATGGTCGTCGTCGCGGCAGTCACTCAAACTACCGCGTGGGTTTCCATGCATGAGCGAACGGCATCGGGCGATTGGGAAATGATTATGACGACGCCCGGCTTTATCGGCGTCAACGGGCTCGGCAAAGTCCGCGAAGGTGACCATAAAACGCCCGTCGGCACATTCAGATTCGATTACGCCTTCGGCATCGCGCCTGACCCTGGTTGCGCCATACCGTACACGCAAATCAACGCGAATCATTATTGGTCGGGCGATTGGAATTTCAAATACAATCAATTCGTCGACGTGCGCGAGGCTCCGCGCAATTTCAACAAGTCTAACAGTGAACATCTGATTGACTACAATCCGCATTACACTTACGCGCTGAACATGGGCTACAATTCCGCTTGCACGCCCGGCAAAGGTGCCGCGCTGTTTATGCACTGCATGGGCTTGCGAAATCCGTGGACGCTCGGTTGCGTCGCCTTGCCCAAGGAGGAAATGCGATTCGTCATGCAACACGTCAGACCCGGTTGCGCCTGCGTGATTGATTCGTTGCAAAATCTGGGCGGCTCACTTTGACGCAACGCACACCGCCGCGAAATTTGGACCGCGCATGGACGCGCGGTCCCGCCCGCAACATAAACAGGATGTTTATATTGCGGGCACGATTAGTTGCGGGTAGGCTCAACGTCGGAACGCTTGACGGTATCCGCCCCGCGCGTAGCGGCGGCTTTCTTTGCCTACTTTCTTTCGCCGCCGAAAGAAAGTAGACCACATACACGTTTCGGACAGCGCAAAATTTTTGGAGGAGTGATTTAATTGGAAGACAAATACGCAACGATGAGCGAAACCGACGTCGCCTATCAAATCTTGAGCGAATCGGGCAAGGACAATCCGCTGTACTTCAAGAAACTGATTCTCGAAGTCATTGCGCGGAAAAATAAAGTCGTCCAAAGCGAACCGTCGACCATTTCCGAAATTTACACGATGATTAACATGGACAGCCGCTTTCAACACGTCAGCGACGGATTGTGGGGTTTAGCCGATTGGTATCCGCCCGAAACCAAACGTTCGCGCTCGTCGACAAAATCCGCCAAATCTGCTCAATCTGCGTCATAACTCATTACGTCTCACACTTCGGAGGACAAACATGGCTAAATATATCTTCGTGACCGGCGGAGTAGTTTCGTCGCTCGGCAAAGGAATAACTGCGGCGTCATTGGGCAGATTGCTCAAAAGCCGCGGGCTGAAAGTTACGATTCAAAAGTTCGACCCGTACATCAACATCGACCCCGGCACAATGAGCCCGTATCAGCACGGCGAAGTTTTCGTTACCGACGACGGCGCGGAGACTGACCTCGACCTCGGACACTACGAACGATTCATCGACATCAATCTTAGCAAACACTCCAACACCACGACGGGCAAAGTTTATTGGTCTGTTTTGTCCAAGGAGCGCAGGGGCGACTACCTCGGCTCGACGGTGCAAGTCATTCCGCACGTCACCAACGAAATTAAAGCCCGCGTTTATGCCGTGGCGGAAGCTGATTCGGCGGACGTCGTCATTACGGAAGTCGGCGGCACAGTCGGCGACATTGAAAGTTTGCCGTTCCTTGAAGCGATTCGCCAAGTCAAAAAGGAAGTCGGCAAGAACGACGCGCTGTATATCCACGTGACGCTGTTGCCGTATATCGGCGCGGCGGGCGAACTCAAAACTAAGCCCACGCAACACAGCGTCAAAGAACTTCGCGCAATCGGAATTCAGCCCGATATTTTGGTTTGCAGGACGGATCACCCGATAACCCGCGACCTCAAGCGTAAAATCGCGCTCTTTTGCGACGTGGACGAAAACGCCGTCATCGAAAACCGCACCGCGTCGACGATTTACGAAGTGCCGCTAATCATGCAAAACGAAGGTCTCGACAAAATCGTTTTGAACAAGCTCAACTTGCCGCAAGCTCCGCCGAAGCTCGACGAGTGGCGGCTCATGGTGCACAAAATCAATCACCCCGAACGCTCCGTTAAAATCGCGCTCGTCGGCAAATACGTTGAACTGCCCGACGCGTATATCTCCGTCGTTGAGGCTTTGCACCACGCGGGCATTGAGCACGTCGCCAAAGTCAAAATCAATTTCGTCAACGCCGAAAAGATTGAGCCGCCCGATACCGACCTTGAAGAAATTTTCAGCGGCTGTCGCGGAATTTTGGTGCCCGGCGGATTCGGCGACCGCGGCATTGAAGGCAAGATTAAGGCGATAACTTTTGCTCGCGAAAATAAAATTCCGTTCCTCGGCTTATGTCTCGGCATGCAGTGCGCCGCGATTGAGTTCGCCAGAAATGTTTGCGGATTCGTCGACGCAAACTCCACCGAATTCAATCCCGACACCGACAGCCCCGTTATCGCGCTGATGGATTCGCAGCTTGCCGTCACGGAAAAGGGCGGCACAATGCGGCTCGGCGCGTACCCGTGCAAAATTTTGCCCGACACGCATACGGCGGCGGCTTACGGCGTCGAACAAATCAGCGAACGTCACCGTCACCGCTTCGAGTTCAACAATCGTTTCCGCGAAATTTTCCGCGAACACGGCATGATTATTGCGGGCGTTCTTCCCGACGACAGCTTAGTCGAAATTATCGAGCTGGAAAAAAATTTGCATCCGTGGTTTGTCGGCTGTCAATTTCACCCCGAATTGAAGTCGCGCCCGAATCATCCGCACCCGCTTTTCCGCGAATTCGTTGCCGCCGCGCTCAAGCTCAAGTATCAGCAATAACATCGCGTAAAAAAAATTTTCCCCTGCAGTCGCTTTGACCGCAGGGGATTTTTTGTGCCGTCGAAAATTTTCAAGCCGCCCGTCAGCCGAACGTTCAGCCCGACGCCTAAAATTTTCTCACATGTAATCAACTGATGAGCGATGTCTGTCTTGTTTCATGAAGCCGAGTTTCTTTGCGACGTATTCTGTGATGACGAACAGCACGGGGATTATGAAGACGCCGAGCATTGTTGCGAAAAGCATTCCGCCGACGACCGCCACGCCCATACCGTTACGCGCCGCCGAGCCTGCACCCGACGCCATTGCCAACGGCAAGCAGCCGATAATGAACGCGAAACTCGTCATCAGAATCGGGCGCAGTCGCAAGCCCGCCGCCTCAAGTGCCGCCTTAATCGGCTCCATGCCGCGATCGACACGCACCTTTGCGAACTCGACGATAAGTATTCCGTTCTTCGCCGCAAGTCCGATAACCATTATGACGCCGATTTGCATGTAGACTGAATCTTGAAGTCCCGAATTCGCTTGACCGTTATGCATCATTGCCGACACGAACGACAGGAAATATTCGGAAACGACCGCGCCGAAAAGTCCCGTCGGCACGCTCAACAGCACCGCGAACGGTACCGACCAACTTTCGTAAAGCGCGGCGAGCATCAAGAATACGAACACCAACGCCAACGCCAAGACTTGCCCCGTGGAGCTGGCAGCTTTCTTTTCTTCGCGAGATTGACCCGACCATTCGATATTGAAGCCGACGCCCGCCTCCTCGTTGACGATTTCTTCAATGGCAGTCATTGCTTGACCGGAGCTGTAACCTTGACCGGCGTTGCCCTGAATCGTGACGGCACGTGCCGCGTTGAAGCGTGATATTTGCGTCGGACCCGTCGACAGGTGCGGCGTGATTAAAGCACTCAACGGCACCATTTGACCTTCCGAGCCGCGAACGAAGACGAATCTTGCGCAGTCCGCCTCCGAACGATAAAGCACGTCCGATTGCAACATGACCTTGTACGTGCGCCCGAATTTGTTAAAGTCGTTGACCTGCATACCGCCGAAGTTGACCTGCAACGCCGTAAACACGTCCGAAAGGTTGACGCCGAGGAGTTTGACTTTTTCGCGGTCGATTTTGTATTCGACGGTCGGGGAGGCAATGTTAAAGGTCGTGCGCACGCCCTGCATTTCGGGACGCTGATTTGCCTTCGCGACAATGCGTTTGGTGAGCGCGTCGAGTTCTTCGTCAGTGTGACCCGCCATATCCTGCAGTTGCAGTGACCAGCCGCCGACGTTGCCGAGACCGGGCAGTGCGGGCGGGTTGAAGGCGATAACTTGCGCTTCAGGCACCGTCATTGCGCCGAGACGGAACATCGTCCGAATACAATCGTTGACGGAGGCACCTTCGCCGCGCTTAGTCCAATCTTCCAGACCGCAAACGATTATGCCCGCGCTGGGTTTCGCGCCGAAGGACAGAATATCAAAGCCCGTAATCATCATGCAGTTTTTGAGACCGGGCATTTCGTTCATGACGGCTTTGCCGAGTTTGTCAATCGTTGCGACGGTGTGATTCATTGATGTGCCTTCGGGCAGGTTTATCGACGTGAAGAAGTAACCTTGATCCTCTTCGGGCACGAACGTCGACGGGAGCCGCTGATAAATTGTCCACGTGACGCCGCCGACGATAAGCAGGAAAATTATCGTGAGCTTTGAGACTTTGATAAATCCGCCGACAATGCCGACGTAAGAATTTTTCGTGCGGTCGAACCAGTTGTTGAAGCCGTTAAAGAATCTGTCGAAGAGCCCGACGTTTTTCTTGAGCGGGTCTTTCGGCTTGAGAATCATTGCGCAAAGTGCGGGCGTGAGTGTCAGCGCGATGAATGCCGACAAGCCCATTGATATTGCGATTGTCAGCGCGAATTGACGGTAAAGGACGCCCATCATGCCGCCGAGAAATGCGACGGGCACGAACACTGCCGCAAGCACGAATGCGATTGCGACGACGGGACCTTGAACTTCGTCCATTGCGCGTTCGGTTGCGTCGACGGGCGTAAGTCCTTCTTCCATGTGGTGTTCGACGTTTTCAATGACGACAATCGCGTCGTCGACGACCAAACCGATTGCCAAAACCATTGCGAACAGCGTCAGCGTGTTGATTGAAAAGTCCAGCACAATGAACGCGCCGAATGTTCCAATCAGCGACACGGGCACGGCAAGCAGCGGGATTATCGTCGCGCGCCAACTTTGCAGGAAGATAAAAATTACCAGCACGACCAACAGCAACGCCTCAATGAACGTGTGCGCGACTTCCTCAATTGATGCACGGATGTAGTCGGTGCTGTCGAAAATTTCGCTGATGTGAAGATTCGGCGGCAGATTCGGGCGTTGGCGTTCGATAATGTCTTGCACGCCGCGAACGGTCGTCATTGCGTTTGCGTCGGAGGTAAGCTGAATGCCGAAGCCTACGGCGGGGTAGCCGTTGAACTTCGCGACGATGTTATTTTGGCGTTGACCGGGCTCAATCCGCGCGACGTCCTTCATGTAAACAAACGTGCCGTCACTGCGGCTTTTCAAGATGATGTCGCCGAATTCTTCAATCTCGGACAGACGCCCTTGGACTTTGCCCGTGAATTGCTTTTCTTGACCGTTGGCAAGCGGCATGGAACCGATTGTGCCCGCCGCCGCCTGAAGGTTTTGTTCGTTGATGGCGGAGGACACGTCCGAAATTGTCAAGTCGTATTCGGCAAGCTTATCGGGATTGAGCCAAATGCGCATTGAATAATCGGAGCCGAAGATTTGAACGTCGCCGACGCCGTCGACGCGCTTAATCTCGTCCATCAAGTAAATATCGGCGTAGTTCTTCATGAAGGCGCGGTCGTACTCACCCGTCGGCGAATACATCGACAGGAACAGAGCCATTTCGTTGGAGGCTTTGCGCGTCGTGACGCCTTGCCGCTGAACGTCCGTGGGCAAGCTCGAATTTGCAATGGCGACGTTGTTTTGAACTTTGACGGAGTCCATGTCGCCGTCGGTGCCGACGTTGAAGACGACTTGCAAGCTGTAACGCCCCGTGTCGTCGCTGTTGGAGCTCATGTAGTCCATGCCGTCGGTGCCGTTTACCTGCTGTTCGATGACCTGCGCGATTGTCTCATTGACGACGCCGGCATTCGCGCCCGTGTAAGTTGTGCTGACGGAAATTGTCGGCGGGGAAATTTTCGGGTACTGCGCGATTGGCAGTTGAATTGCCGCCAAAAGTCCGACGAGCGTAATTATCAGCGCAATGACTATCGCGAAGATTGGTCGGTGGATAAAAAATTTTGCCATAAGCGGTGTCTCCCGTCATTTGGGTTGAGCGATACCCTCGCCCAAGCTGAAAAATGTTACTTGCTTCAAATGCAACGCGCCCTGCGTCGGGACGAAGACGATTTCTCGCGAATTTTCTTTCGGGTAAAGCCGCGTCGATAAGACCGCCTCTCCGTCGTTGATGAAAATTTCCAGCGACGAACGGTCGATAAAAATCCGCAACCGTAATTCGTCGGCAGGCGTGATTTTAACTTCGCGTTCGCCCGTCAAAGTTTCGCCCGATTTGTCGCGATTGAGTTTGATAAGTCCCGTTGCCGCGTCGTAAGATAAAATCGTTCGTTCGGTGCTTGAGCGGCGCAGTTCGATTGAAAAGCCCTTACTGCGAGTCAAGTCGACCGTCGCCAAAAGTTCACCGACCTCACCGCGCACGCCGTCGAGTTGCATCGCCTTGTCGAGCGTAAGATTTTCGTAAGCGACTTTTTCGCCGCGCAGGAGTTCAAGCTCACGGACGGGCGTGGAAAAAATTTTTCCGTCGCGAATGTGCAGTTCACGCGGCACAGACATTTGCCCCGACCAACCGTCAGCCTGCTCAAGCATCGGCGTGCCCCACATGTCCAGCCAACCAATCATTATGCAACGCCCGTCGGGTGCCTGCAGAATTTGCGGCGCGTAGAAGTCGAAGCCGTAATCGAGCAGGTCAAATTTGCCGTGCGTGAAAATTCCCGTCGCGTAATCGAGCGTGCCGAGCATGTAGCCCGACTGTTGCAGGTTGAGAAATTTTTTGCCTTCGGGCTTGATGTTCATCGGCGACAGAATCAGCACGTCCTGCCCGTCAATATGCGCAAAGTTCGGGCACTCCCACATGTCGCCTTCGTTGCCGACAGCGTAAGCCGCAATGCTTTTGAACGCCCAATTTACCATGTCGGGCGATTCGAACAGGAGGACTTGCCCGACGGTTTCAGCCTTGTTGCGCGAGCCGACAACCGCATAAAATTTCCCGTCGTGCGCCCAAATTTTCGGGTCGCGGAAGTCGTTGGCACTGATGTCGCCCTTGTCGGCGGGAACGTAAATTACGGGATTCGCGTCGATTTTCGTGAAGTTGACTCCGTCGTCGCTCACGGCAATGTTTTGCGTCTCAATGCGGTTTGTGCCGTATTTGTTCGGGACGGGCAAGTCGACGTGCCCCGTGTACATCAACCACAACTTGCCGTCGTATTCAAGGGCACTGCCGCTGAAACAGCCGCCGCTTGCGTCATAAAGCTTGTCGGGACCAATCGCAATCGGCAAATGCGTCCAGTGCACCAAATCTTTGCCGGCAACGTGTCCCCAATGCATCGGACCCCATTTCACGTCGTAAGGGTAGTGCTGATAAAAAAAATGATACTCGCCGTTGAAGTACGAAAAACCGTTCGGGTCGTTTATCCAACCGCTCGGCGCGGCAATGTGATAGCTCGGATACCAACGCGGATTCGTGACGGTCGGCTTGGAAAAATCTTTCGCCGAAACTTCCGACGCCGTAAGCAACGCGCAACTCAATGCAACCATAAAAATCAGCGCGTCGGAAAATTTTAATCGGCACCCGCTCATGAAAACACCTCCCAATCAGCTTAAATAAATTTTTTCGTCCACAAGATTTTCCGTGCGCGCCAAAGTCAAAGTCGCCGTCGCATTGCCCGCCTCGTTAATGCACGTGCAAATTCTGTCGCTGACGGCGTCCATGCAGAACAGCAAGCCTGCAATTTCGTTGGGCACGCCGAATGTCGCCGTAATGGTCAAGATACAAATGACAATAACATTCGGTATGGCGGGCGCACCTGACGACAGCGACAGCGTCATTGCGAAAATTATCAGCATTGCGTCCAAATCAACGTCGACGCCGTACATTTTAAGGAACATTGTCACGGCAAGGGGCATGTACAGGCAATCGCCGTGCGCGTTGACGGTTGTGCCGATTGGGATTGAAAACGACGTTATCTTCGGCGAAATGCCCAGCTTTTTGATGCAAAAGTCCATTGTTATCGGCATTGAGACTGCGCCGCTGCCTGTCGCGAAAGGTGTCGGCATAAGCGACGGAATTTTTTTCATGAACGGCGTCGGCGACAACTTCCCGACAAACGCGATTATCAACATGTGCATGCCGAGCAATGCGACGCTGCCAATTAACAGCCCCGCAAGGACTTTGCCCATCATCAGCACGGTATCGACGCCCGTATCGACGACCAACAGAATCATTGCGAAGAAGGCAATCAGCGGCACGAAGACGATTATCAAGTCGACAACCTTCATGAAGAATTCGTTGCAGTTGGCGACAAGCTCTTTGAGCAGGTGAACTTTGTCGCCCAGCGCGTTCAAGCATGAGCCGAACAATACCGCGACGAAAATTATCTGCAACATGTTGCCGTCCACGACGGGGCTGATTAAGTTTGGCGGAATGATGTCGACGATAAATTTAACCAGCGAGAATTCGTAAGCGTTGACCTCTGCAGTTTCGGCGGCGGGTATCGTGCCGATTTGCGGGACTTCGCCGCTGAAGATGATTTGCCCGAATATCAAGCCGATAACGACGGAAATCGACGATAGGCAAAAGTAAATGCCGACCATTTTTGTGCCGATTTTTCCGACGCCCGCGCCCGCGCCCATGCTGATTATGCCGCTGATTATGCTGAAAAAAATCATCGGCGCGATAACCATGTTCAACGCGTCCAAAAACATTGTCTGAATCGGCGTGATAAAATTTTCCTTGACGAGCGCGATTGATTCGGGCGACAAAGCCGCGTTCATTGCGAAGCCGCAAATCAGCCCGCCGACCATTGCCGCAATCAACAGCCGCATTTGAGCGTTCGTTTCGCCGCCGACATCGATTGTCACGACGTTGAAATTATTTTTGCGCACCCAATTCAGCCGCGCCCGATTCGACTTGAGAATCATCACGGCGGTAAAATCGTCGTCGTCCTCGCTCAAGTCGGTGACTTCGACAAGCGGATTGTACGAAAAACCTTCGGCACTCATGCGAATTTTAATTTTGCCGAAAAATTGCTTGATGACTTGAACGTTAATCTGCGCGGCGTGCCCGTAATCCGTCATGCGCAGGAAAATTTCTTCGACAAGCAGTTGCGCCCAAAGGATGTCTTTTTGCTCGACGTTAAAGCTCGACAGGCGACGTTCAAGTTCCGCCTGCACGTCGTGAAAATTTTCCGTCGTCAATGCAAGCGACTTCATCATTTGCCGCGCAGATTGTCGGGAGCGTTGGGATTTTTATTGGGCGCGTCAAGTCCCGCGTCCGCGTTATAAGTGCTGGTAACTTCCGTGAGCGTGAAGCCCATTTCGCCGGGCGTGACGGTCTTAACGTCAAGCTCAATGCCTTCGCGCAAGTTCGTCAAGCCCTCGACAATGACGGTATCGCTTGTATTAATGCCGCTTGTGACGACGAAATAACTGCCGACTTGATCGCCAAGCTCAACGGTGCGCGCCTCGGACTTGTTGTCCTTGCCGACGACCATAACGAACGATTTGCCGAGCAGCTGTTGAACGGAACGTTGCGGAACCAAAATTGCGTTGGGAATGACTTCGCCGGTGAGTTTGACGCGGGCGAACATGCCGGGCATCAAAAGTCCGCTGGGATTCGGGAAAATTGCTTTCATGATAAGCGAACCCGTGCTGTTGGCAAGTTCGCGGTCGACTTCGACAATGCGCCCCTCGAACGGATATTCTTTGCCGTCGGCAAGCGTTATCGTCACGTCGATTGGATTATGATCGCTTTGCATGTTTTGCACCGTCATGAAGTGCAGGTAGTCCGATTCGCTGATTGAGAACTGCGCGAAAATCGGATCGGGCGCGCCGAGTGTGACGAGCGTAGTTTGTCCCGCCGAAACGAACGTTCCGACAGCCACGTCGTCCACGCCGAGTTGTCCGCTCATTGGCGCGTAAATGTTCGTGTCCGCAAGATTTTCCATTGCAAGTTTGATGCTGGCTTCGTTCGCCGCAAGTGCCGCCTCGTATGAACGAACCGTTGCCGCTTGAGTCGTCGCCTGCTGTTCGGGAATTGCGCCGTCCTTGAGCAACTCCTCGTAACGCGCCAAGTCAATCCGTGCGTTGTTGAGACGAACTTCAGCCTCCGCCGCTTGAGCCTGCGCCTGCAACACCGCCGTTTCGTATTGCCGAGAATCGATTCGATAGAGCAACTGCCCCTGCTCGACGTATTGCCCGCCGACAACGAATTTCTCGACGATGTTGCCGTTGACTTTCGATTGAACTTTGACTTCCTCCGTGCCGACAAGATGACCCGCGTATTCGCTTGCAAGCGGCGTGTTGCGCTGAATGACTTTCATCGCCTTGACTTGCGCCTTCATGACTTGAGCCTGTTGCTGCTCTTTATCGCCGCACCCGCCGAAAAATATCGAAGACGCGGCGAACATTGCCGCCACGGTCATCAATTTGGCTTTCGATAAAACCACTTCGACCCCTCCCGTTTTATTGCGTATTACGGGGAAATTTTACGTGTTGGGCAGTCAAATGTCAATTTGAACTTGCGCGGTCACTGCGCTATAATTTCGGCGGGAGTTGAAGATTTTGGAACGAATTTTTACACTTCGCGGCGGCTGTAAATTGACGGTCGGTGCGCGGACTTTGGTAATGGGTATCGTGAACGTCACGCCCGATTCGTTTTCGGACGGCGGCAAATTTTTCGCGGCGGAGGCGGCGATTAATCACGCGGCAAAACTCGTCGATGACGGCGCGGACATAATCGACATCGGCGCGGAATCCACGCGTCCCGACGCAACGCTTATCACCGCCGACGAAGAACTTGCCCGCCTGAAAGAAATTCTGCCCGCAATGAAAAATTTCGGCGTGCCGATATCAATCGACACGTACAAGCCCGAAGTCGCCGCGCAGGCGTTGGAACTCGGCGCGGACATTATCAACGACGTGCACGGCTTGGAGGATTTGCGCATGATTGACGTCGCAAAAAAATTCGGCGCGCCCGTCATCGCGGGACACTTCGACAAATGCTCGGCGGGCGACATCGTTGCGGACGTGCAGAAATTTTTTCGGCGCACGACGGCTAACTGCGCGGCATGCGGCTTCGACACGACGAAAATTATTTTCGACCCCGGTATCGGCTTCGGCAAGACTTACGACGAAAATTTGACGCTGATTCGCCGCTTGAATGAGCTCAAAACTTTGGACGGGCGCGAAATTTTTTTGATGCTCGGTGTCAGCCGCAAAAGCGTTATCGGGCGATTGACGGGGTTTGCCGTTGATGAGCGCGACGAGGCGACGGGCGCACTTTGCGTCCACGCGGCGGGAGCGGGCGTCGACATCGTCCGCGTCCACAACGTCGCAATGATTGCCAAAATGATTCGCACGATTAATTTGCTCAAGGAGGCTTGATTTTATGGCGGACAAAATTATCTTGACGGGACTGGAACTTTTCGGGCGACACGGTTGCACGGAGCAGGAGCGCAAATATTCGCAACCGTTCGTCGTCGACGCGGAGCTTGAGTTTGACTTTTCGCAGGCGGGCAAAAGCGACGACCTTGCCGACACGATTGATTACGTCGCAGTGCTCGCGGACATTCGCGCGATTGTCGAGGGCACTCCGCGCAATTTGATTGAGACCGTCGCGATTGAAATTGCCGAAACGCTTTTGAATCGCCACGCAAAACTTGACGCCGTGAAAATTATTCTGCGCAAAACTGACCCGCCCGTCGACGAAAAATTTTCGGGCGCGGCAGTCGAAGTCACTCGGAGGCGCGGCGCGTGATTTGTTACGTCGGACTTGGCGCAAACCTCGGCGAACGCGAATTGACGTTGCGACGGGCGATTGAGCGCGTAAAAAAAATTCCCGCCACGAAACTTTTGCGGGTGTCGTCGTTTTACGAAACGGAACCTTGGGGCGTCACGAATCAGCCGAAATTTCTGAACGCCGCGATAAAAATTTCGACCGACCTTGAGCCGCTCAACCTGCTTGACGCCCTGCAACGGATTGAACTTGAGCTCGGACGAATTCGCCGCGAACGCTGGGGTGCGCGGACAATCGACCTAGACATCCTGCTGATTGACGGGCGCGAAATTTCCACGGAACGATTGACGGTGCCGCACCCGCTGTTGTTTGAACGGGACTTCGCGCTTGTGCCGCTCAAGGAAATTTTCCCGACGCTCAACTGCAAACTGCGCGGCGACAAAATTATTCGCGCAACGGGCTCGCCGACGGACTTCAAGTTCAAGCTGATTGCGTGCGTCGACAAAAATTTCGGACTAGGTTGCGGCGGAAAGTTGCTGTTCAAAATTCCCGCCGACCTGAAAAATTTCCGACGCCTGACGCTGGGGCACACGATAATTTACGGGCGCAAGACCTTGCAGACGTTCCCGAATCGCCGACCGCTTGACGGGCGCAGAAACATCATTTTGAGCCGCACGCTTGAACATTCGGACGGCGCGGAAGTTGTCGGCGGGCTTGAAGATTTATTCGGCGCATTGAACGTTGCGGAGGATAATTTTGTTATCGGCGGCGCGGAAATTTTCGGCGAGCTGATTTCATATGCGGCGGAAATTTTTTTGACGGTCGTCAATGCCGAAGTCGCGGCGGATACATTTTTTCCGCGCACGGACGATTTTATTTTGCGCGACGTGAAAACTTTGGACGGCTTCGAATTCAGGAGGTACACGCGATGAGAAAAATTTTTCGGAACGATTGGGCGGAACTGTTGGACGACGAGCTCAAGCAACCGTATTATTTGGAATTGCGCAAATTTCTTATCGACGAGTACAGCACGAAAAAAATTTTCCCCGACATGTACGACATCTTCAACGCGCTGCACTTCACGAGCTACGCGGCAACAAAAGTCGTCATCTTGGGACAAGACCCGTATCACGAGCCGGGACAAGCTCACGGGTTGAGCTTTTCGGTTTTGCCGAATGTACCGCCGCCGCCGTCGCTGATGAATATCTTTAAGGAACTGCGCGACGATTTGGGCTGTTTTATTCCGAACAACGGTTGCCTCAAGCCGTGGGCGGATCAAGGCGTGTTGCTCTTGAACACGGTTTTGACGGTTCGAGCGCACGCGGCGAATTCACATCGCGACCGCGGCTGGGAAATTTTCACGGACAAAATAATTCGACTGCTCAACGACCACGAACGTCCGCTTGCGTTCATTTTGTGGGGCAATCCTGCGCGGCGCAAAAAAATTATGATAACGAATCGGCGACACCTTATCGTTGAGTCGGCGCATCCGAGCCCGCTGTCGGCGGACAGAGGATTTTTCGGGAGCCGCCCGTTTTCCAAAGTAAACAACTTCCTGCAATCAATCGGCGACGAGCCCATCAATTGGCAGATACCGAACATTTAGGAGGCGACAATTTTGACGAAGCGACAAATTTCAATCGCTGTTGTTGTGCTGATGATTTTAACGAACATTTATTTGATATGGCGCGTCAACTCGAACACAATGGCAATCGCCTCGTATGACGCGGGCATCAATCAAAATACGGGCGTCGGGCGCATGGAGAGCTATTGGACGAAATATATCGGCGCGTCGAAAAATTCCGCCACGACATACGAAGACCGCTTGAATGCCGAATCCGACAGCAACTTTTCAATCGGCGCGTTGATTGTGCTGGACATCGTTTTTATCGGCGCGCTCGTGTACTTGAATCGCAAGCCTAAGCCCGTACCCGTGCAAAGTGATTCGGAGGACGATTGGCGCAGTGAGCGTCGCGGCAGACGTCGTCGGCGTTGAGCCCGTCACAAAAATTTTCGGCTGAAAGGAAATTTCCAATCGACGCTGAAAAATCAAATTCATATAAGCAACACGCGACGAATTATGAGGCGCGCATGGACGCGCGACTGTCGCGGTGATTTTCTTTCGCCGCCGTAAGAAAGTAGATTCTAAACGTCAAATTAATTTCAACGCCAAATTCAGCGCGTCGCCGAAACTACACAACCCAACGTGCGGCGGGAGCTACAGTCAAAAATTTTCACACATCGAGAGGAGCGATTGATATGGCGTCAATCAAGCAGGAGACTTCGGGCAACGCGACGGTCTGGACACTGCGCAACACCAAGGGCAACGAACTCAAAGTTACCGACGCGGGCGCGCGTGCCGTGTCTATGAGGTTCCGCGACAAGGACTTCACGAATCGTTTTTTGCTCACGGACGCAAGCGCATTGCTCGTCGACGGCGCGGACTTTGTCGAACATTGGCAGGGCGAACAGACTGACGAGGGCATCAAGTTCACGGCTGAACGCGACGGCAAGAAAGTCACCGTGATTTACGGCTTGAGCAACGACAACGAAATCAGCATCAAATACGCGGCGGAAGGTGTCGACGACGTTTCCGCAAAGCTCATCTTCAGCGCGGAGGCTCTGCCCGACATTGACATTCGCGCCTGCCAAAAAGGTGCGGCGTGGGAAAAAATCGACGGCGACAAAAATTATCCCGTCACCGAGCCCGCCGAAGTCATGATGGAAGTCGGCATGTTCGGCTACGACTTCGGCTGCCCGATTGATTATCTGA
>JADEZP010000139.1 GCA_015206805.1 Quinella sp. 1Q7
CCGCAATTATATTTCAGGAGGGATTACTTTGAGAGAGCTGGACGTTAAACTCATCACCGAGAACGTCGCCGAAATGTGCAAGGAGGCGGCGTATTATCTGCCGGACGATGTCTATCGTGCACTCAAGCGCGGGCGCGAAACTGAACAATCGCCCGTAGGACAAATCGTTCTCGACCAAATCATCAAGAACGCCGAAATTGCGCGCGCGGAAGATCGTCCCTACTGCCAAGATACGGGCATGACGATTGTCTTCCTTGAAGTCGGGCAAGACCTGCACATTGTCGGCGGCGACCTTGAAGAGGCTGTCAACGCGGGCATTGCAAAGGGCTACACCGAAGGTTACCTGCGCAAATCCGTCGTCAGCGAGCCGCTGTTTAATCGTGTCAACACGCAGAACAACACGCCCGGCGTCATTTACACGCGGATTGTCCCCGGCGACAAGTTGAGCATCACCGTCGCGCCGAAGGGCTTCGGCTCCGAAAACAAATCGGGCGTCGAAATGCTTGTCCCCGCTGACGGCGTGCGCGGAGTCAAACGTGCGGTTATGGAAATTATCCTGCACGCGAGCATGAATCCTTGCCCGCCAATGGTTGTCGGCGTCGGTATCGGCGGCACAATGGATCGCGCGGCTTTGCTGTCGAAAAAGGCTTTGACGCGTTCAATCGACGAGCGCAATCCCATGCCCGAATACGCCAAGCTTGAGCAGGAACTCCTCGACATGATTAATTCAACGGGTATCGGTCCGCAACTGGGCGGCACGACTTCCGCGCTTGCCGTCAACATTGAATGGGCACCGACGCATATTGCGGGCTTGCCCGTCGCCGTGACGATTTGTTGCCACGCCATGCGCCACGCTCACAGGTCGCTTTAAAAGCGACGGAACAGCGGTCGCGCTCCAACGTTTCAATGTTCGGAGTTTGTCGCCGCGTTCATACGCAAGCCCTGCGGCTTGCTAGCCTGCAAACTCCTGCAACGACAAGCGAAAATTTTTCTGCAAAGGAGAGATTTACAGAATGGCTGAAACTATCAGAATTACGACGCCGTTCACGGAGGAAATGTCGCGCAAACTCAAGGCGGGCGACAGCGTCCTTATTACCGGCACGATTATCAGCGCACGCGACGCCGCTCATAAAGTTATGACGGAAGCACTTGCACGCGGCGAAAAATTGCCCGTCGACTGGACGAATCAAATCGTCTATTACCTCGGTCCCACGCCCGCAAAACCCGGTAATCCTATCGGCTCGTGCGGTCCGACGACTTCGGGCAGAATGGACGCTTACACGCCGACGATGCTTGACCAGGGTATCAAAGGCATGGTCGGCAAAGGTTCGCGCACGCCTGAAGTTGTCGAGTCCATGAAGAAAAACGGCGCGACTTACTTTGCGGCGGTCGGCGGAGCAGCGGCACTTATTTCCAAGTCCGTCAAAAGCTACACCGTGCTTGCTTATCCCGAACTCGGTCCGGAAGCGGTTGCCGCGCTTGAAGTCGTCGACTTCCCCGCAATCGTCGTTATCGACTGCGAAGGCAACAACTTCTACGAAATCGGGCAAAAGCCGTATCGCCACTTCGACATCAATCAAATTTAGGGACTAGGGACATAGGGACTAGGGACTAGTTTCTAATCTCTGCTCGTCCCTAGTCCCTCGTCCCTAGTTCCTACAAAACAAGGAGGTCACAATGTTCCATACAACTTTTTATCTGCGGCGACTGCACTCACTGTGCGGCTTGGTCGTCTTGGGTCTGGTGCTGTTTGAACACATCTTTACCAACTCAATGGCGATTTTCGGTCCGCAAGGATTGAACACCGCACTCGAAATGATGGAGCTCATCCCGAAGCCGATTTTCTACGGACTCGAACTCGGCGGCATTGCAGTCCCGCTGTTATTCCACGGCATTTATGGCATCTACATCGCCCTGCAGGCAAAGAACAACCCCGGCAATTACCCTTACATGCGCAACAGAAATTTCGCGCTCCAGCGTTGGACGGCATGGTTCCTCGTCGTATTCCTCATTTGGCACGTCGGCTATCTGCGTTTCTACGTCAAAGGCATCACGGGCACGCCGATATCGTTTGAACTGCTGCAAAATTTCTTCCAGAATCCGATTGTCGTCGCGCTGTATATTCTCGGAATGTGGGCGGCAATTTTCCACTTCTGCAACGGTATCACAACCTTTTGCATGACGTGGGGCATTACCAAAGGTCCGCGTGCGCAAAATGCAATCAGCATCGTCAGCATGTTGCTCTGCGCGGCACTGTGCGCCGTTACGGTCGTCTTCATGGCGAGCTACTTCATGTACTGATTGGGAGATTCGATTATGGCTAAAGATATGACAAAACGTAAAATCGCTATCGTCGGCGGCGGCATATCGGGTCTGTTGGCGACGATTAAGGTTTGCGAACTCGGCGGCGAAGTTGACCTGTTCAGCTATTGCCCCGTCAAACGTTCGCACTCCCTGTGCGCGCAAGGCGGCATCAACGCCTGCATGGACACCAAGGGCGAACACGACAGCATTTACGAGCACTTCGACGACACGGTTTACGGCGGCGACTTCCTTGCCGACCAAATCGCCGTCAAAGGCATGGTTGAGGCGGCTCCGAAGCTGATTAAAATGTTCGACAGAATGGGCGTCCCTTTCACGCGCACACCTGAAGGCGTTCTCGACCTGCGCAACTTTGGCGGTCAGAAAAATAAGCGCACGTGCTTTGCAGGCTCCACGACGGGTCAGCAAATTCTTTACGCGCTCGACGAGCAAGTTCGCCGCTGGGAAGTCAAAGGCTCCGTCACGAAATACGAGTTCTGGGAATTCGTCCGCATTATCAAGAACAAAGAGGGCGTCTGTCGCGGACTCGTCGCGCAGAATATGAATACCATGGAAATTCGCGCCTTCCGCGCCGACACCGTTATCCTTGCGACAGGCGGTCCCGGTCAAGTGTTCGGGCGTTGCACGGCGTCGACAATCTGCAACGGCTCGGCAGTCAGTGCGGTTTATCAGCAGGGCGCGGAAATTGCAAATCCCGAATTTATTCAGATTCACCCGACGGCAATTCCGGGCTCCGATAAAAACCGTCTGATGTCCGAAGCTTGCCGCGGCGAAGGCGGACGCGTTTGGGTGTGGCGTGAAAATCCGCAAACTCACGAAAAAGAGCGTTGGTACTTCCTCGAAGACATGTACCCCGCTTACGGCAACCTCGTGCCGCGTGACGTTGCAAGCCGCGCCATTTACAAAGTCTGCGAACACATGAAACTCGGCATAAACGGCGAACATCGCGTTTACCTCGACCTGTCGCACATTGACGGCGATTATCTGCTCCGCAAGCTCGGCGGCATTTTGGAAATGTACAGCGAATTCGTCGGCAAAGATCCGCGTGAAGTCCCGATGGAAATTTTCCCCAGCGTCCACTACTCAATGGGCGGCATTTGGGTCGACAGACTTCACAACACGAACATTCCCGGGCTTATGGCGTCGGGCGAATGCGACTACCAATATCACGGCGCGAATCGTCTCGGCGCGAACTCCCTTTTGAGCGCGGCGTATTCGGGCACGGTCAGCGGTCCCGAAGCCATGAAGTGGGCTAAGACCGGCAACAAAGGCTCCGAACTCACCGACGACGACCTTGAGGCTGCCCGCCGCGAAGTCCAGAACGAATACGACAAGATTCTGCAAATGAACGGCTCCGAAAACGCGCACAAACTTCATCACGAAATGGGCGACCTCATGTACAAATACGTCGCCATTGAGCGCGACAACAACGGTTTGGACGCGTGCCTTGTCGAGCTGAAAAAAATCCTCAAGCGTTGGGACGACATCGGCATTACCGACCGCGGCAACGTCGCCAATCAGGAAGCAATGTTCGTCCGTCAGCTGCGCAACATGATTCTTTACGCAATGGCTATCACGAAGGGTGCCCGTTGCCGCGACGAATCACGCGGTGCGCACGCTAAAATCGTCCTCGAAAACGGCAAGCAGAAACACGACGCCGACGGCGAACTTGTCTTCATGGGGCGCGACGACAAAAACTTCATGCGCGTTACAATCGTCAACTACGACAAAAAAACCGAGGAGCCGATTGTCACTTACCGCGAATTCGATCACTCGCTGATTAAGCCGCGCGCCCGCAACTACGCCGTCGCCAAGAAGGAGTGATTCTCCGTGTATTGGATTCACCGTATCGGACGCGGCGTCGATAACACCTACGCAATTCATTTCGACGCGCTGTGGCATCTGCTCACAGACAAAAACTGTCTGACAATCGGCTGGCAATGTTTTGTCGACGATGCGGCTGTCGTCAATGCGGTTACGGCGCACAATCCCGCGCAAGTCGAAATTGAACTGAAAGCTCGCGGCATACATTCTTCGGAACGCGTCGCCTTGAAAAATTTTTCGCAATTCAATGCGGGCGATATTGTCGTTGTCCTGCCGATACCCGAATACGAAAAAAATTTTCTCGTCGTCGAATTAAAATCACCTGCGCAAAGTATCTTGAACGTCCCGCCCGTCAAGCAAACGTCGTTTACCGTCAACACGCTTGAGCCGAGCGGGCGAACAATCGCTTTCGATTCGCATGACGGTTTCGTCTACGTTGCCGACAATTCGCCCGTGGACGCAGGATTTTTCTGCGAAGTCGATATAATTCAATCGGTGCCCCGCGCAAACATGAGTCCGTTGCTGAAAATTCTTTGCGATAACGTTTTGGGCACCAATGCGCCCGTTTCGAACGTTGTCAACCGACAACACATTTACGATACGCTGATTCCAATCGGACACAAAACGAGAATCACTCGACCATAAGCAAAGGAGTGAACCATATGGCTGATAAAGTCAGATTCATAATCGAGCGGCAAGACGGTCCCAACGACAAGCCCTACACGCAAGAATTCGACGTGGACTATCGCCCGGGCTTGAACGTCGT
>JADEZP010000140.1 GCA_015206805.1 Quinella sp. 1Q7
AAATCAAGGGCAGGTTGCCGAAGATTGCGCCGCCGACGTTCGAAAGAATGAGCATGAAACTGAATAGCGCACTGCCGGGGTGGAGAGCACTCTCCAAGCCGTAAGCCGCGATTGTCGTCGGATTCGAGAACGAGGCACCTATACCCAACAACACGCCCGCGAACGGCAACACGGCAATCGGCAGGAACAACGACTTACCGATTTGTTGCGCCACGGCAAATGCCGAACCGCCTCCGTCACTCATTTTAAAACCTCCTTACCTCTTAACAAAAAAATTTCCTCCGAGTGAAAAGTTTTCCTCCTCCCAATGTATTTCTCTCTTTGGAGATTTTCTTTCCTTGGCAAAAGAAAAAGCCCTTTGACCGAGCCCCTCCTTTATGCAAGATATTTATGGAATTATACACGCCGCCCCGCCATTTGTCTACCGATTTTTTATTTCGGATTTGCCCCATATCATAATCACCATCTTCATCATCATCGTCATCTAAAGGTGTTTTTTCTCCACATAAAACAAATAATCTTCTTCTGCCATTATATCTTAATCTTAATTGAATACTTAATTCACATGGACATATTGAATGACAATCTAAAATTAATCCATTAGAATTAGATACTGAATCTATTAATTCTTTAAAATCAATTTGATTTTGTTGAAATTTTATTTTTCTGAAACATATATGTTTTATTTTTAATTTTGTTTTAAAAATTTTATTTATATATAGAAATGTTGATAAAGTACTATTTGGCGACGAAGGCAACAAAAATGCTCGGCGTCGCAATCGCGGTCAAGCCCCCGCCAACGCTAAAGAGGCCGCCAAAACTCAAGCCGCGCAGTCGGGCGAAAAGTCCCGTTCACCGCGCTCCGCACGTAAGAAACGTCCCGCGCCGCAAGTCGTCCACAAAGCTGAAATTGCCCGTCCGACGCACATCAAAGTTGGGGAGAGTATCGCGGTCAAAGACCTTGCCAGCAAGATGAGCTGTACCGCCGTCGAAGTCATCAAGAAACTTTTGATGATGGGCGTCGTCGCGACGATTAACCAGGAGATTGACTTTGATACAGCCGCGCTCGTCGCAAACGAATTCGGCGTTACTGCGGAAGAACTGCCGCCGGAAGTCGACCCGACACTCATTCCCGAAATTGAGGACGATCCGTCGACGCTCAAACTGCGCCCGCCCGTCGTCACCGTTATGGGGCACGTCGACCACGGCAAAACTTCACTGCTCGACGTTATCCGCAAATCGTCCGTCACGGCAACGGAGGCGGGCGGTATCACTCAACATATCGGCGCGTATCAAGTCATTTGCAACGACAGGAAAATCGTCTTCCTCGACACGCCGGGGCACGAAGCTTTTACGGCAATGCGTGCACGCGGCGCACAGTGCACCGACATTGCAATTCTGGTCGTCGCGGCTGATGATGGCGTTATGCCGCAGACCGTTGAGGCTATCAATCACGCGAAGGCGGCGAACGTCCCGATAATCGTCGCCATTAACAAAATCGACAAGCCCGGCGCGAATCCCATGCGCGTCAAGCAGGAACTTATGGAGCACGGACTTGTTACGGGCGAATACGGCGGCGATACGACGATGGTTGAAGTTTCCGCCAAAAAGAACATCGGCATTAACGAATTGCTCGAAATGATTTTGCTTGAAGCTGACATTCAAGAGTTCAAAGCCAATCCGAATCGCGAAGCTCGCGGCGTCATTATTGAGGCACAGCGCGATAAGGGGCGCGGTCCCGTCGCGACAGTCCTTGTGCAAAGCGGCACGTTGCGTATCGGCGATTACATTGTCGCGGGCACGACATACGGCAGAGTTCGCGCAATGATGAACGAACGCGGCGACAACCTCAAGAAGGCGGGTCCAAGCGTCCCCGTCGAAGTGCTCGGCTTGAACGACGTGCCCGAAGCCGGCGATATTCTTGCCGCGCTCGACGAAAAACTTGCCAAGTCCATTGCCGAACACCGTATCGAACGCAAACGCACAGAACTTATCAAATCCAAGAAAGTTTCGCTCGACGACCTGTTCAATCAGATTAAGGCGGGCTCGCTCAAAGATTTGAACATCGTCATCAAAGCGGACGTTCAAGGCTCCGTGGAGGCTCTGTCGGGTGCTTTGACTGCGCTCAACAAAAACGACGAAGTCCGCGTTACAATCGTGCATTCGGGCGTTGGTGCCATTACGGAAAACGACGTTATGCTTGCGTCGTCGTCGAACGCGCTGATTCTCGGATTCAACGTGCACCCTGACGCAAACGCACGTAAATCCGCCGCAGTTGAAAACGTTGATGTTCGGACGTACCGCGTGATTTACGACGCGATTCACGACGTGCAAGACGCAATGAGCGGCTTACTTGCGCCCAAATTTAAAGAGGTTGTTCAAGGTCGCGTCGAGATTCGCAAGGTCATGAAGTTCAGCAAAGCTCTCGTCGCGGGCTCTTACGTCCTTGAGGGCAAAATTTTCAACAACAGCAAGATTCGCATTCTGCGCGACAACGTGGAACTTTTCGACGGCGCGATTGATTCACTGCGTCGCTTCAAAGACGAAGTCAAGGAAGTTGCGGCGGGCTACGAGTGCGGCATTTCGATTGTCGATTTCCGCGACTTCCGCGAAGGCGACATCATCGAGGCGTACAAGCTTGAGGAGATTGAAACTTCAATCGAGGACGTCAACAGGGAATAAGATTGCGAGATTGCGAGATTAAAAGATTGCGAGTAACTTGCAATCTTGCAATCTTGTCACTTGCAATCTTAACAGGGAGTGATTCTTTTTGATCACGTTCATAATCGGTCTTGTGATTTTAATCGGCGGCGCGGCAATTTACGGCTCCTTCTGCGAACGCATGATGAAACCGAACGCTTCCGTCAAAACGCCCGCCATAAGACTGCGCGACGGCGTCGACTTCGTGCCAATGAACAAATGGCGCAACACGCTGATTGAGCTGCTCGACATTGCGGGTACTGGTCCCGTGCTCGGTCCGATTCAAGGCATCCTCTTCGGTCCGATTGCGTTCCTGACAATTCCAATCGGTTGCGTTATCGGCGGCGCGTTCCACGATTATATGAGCGGCATGATTTCACTGCGCAACGACGGAGAACAAATGCCCGCGCTCGTGCGACGTTTCCTTGGCGGCAAAGTTTACGGCGTGTATAATATTTTTATCTGCTTCCTGATGCTGTTGGTCGGCGCAGTGTTCATTTACACGCCCGGCGATTTGTTCGTCGCGCACATAATCAAAGGCGACGCCTCCACGCTAAACGGCACGGTCGTCGCGGTTTACGGCGTCATTTTCGCGTATTATCTGATTGCGACGCTGTTGCCGCTCGACAAAATTATCGGGCGCATTTATCCGATTTTCGGGCTGATTCTGCTGTTGAGTGCCGTCGGAATATTTTTCGGGCTGTTCGTTAACGGCTACCCGCTCAAGGAAATTTGGGAAGTCGGAGTCGCCAACGTCCACCCCTTCGGCGAACACTTCATCCCGATATTTTTCATAACGGTTGCTTGCGGCATAACAAGCGGCTTCCACTCCACGCAGGCGACGATGATTGCGCGCGCCGTCACGAACGAAACTCACGGTCGAACAGTCTACTACAACACGATGATTGCCGAAGGTTTTATCGCAATGAGCTGGGCGGGCGCGGCAATGGGCGCAGTCAATCTCGGCTTGGCGACGGACGAAAATCTTTACAAGTCGGCGGCAGTCATCGTCGGAGTCATTGCTCAAGATATGCTCGGCAGTGTCGGCGGCATGGTTGCAGTCCTCGGCGTTATCGTTTTGGCAATCACGTCGGGCGACACGGCTTTGCGCTCGTTACGTTTGATGCTCGGCGACACGCTTCACATTGACCAACACAAAAAATCCAACGCGTTCGCGCTGGCGTCGGTAATATTCGTCGTCGTCGCGGGCGTGCTGTATTTCGCCAAAACCGACAAGAGCGGCTTCATGATGCTGTGGCGATATTTTTCATGGGGTAACGAGACAATCGCGGTATTTGCCTTCGCGATGATTTCCGTTTACATGATTAAAAACAACCTGCCGTACTTGATGGCGATAATTCCGGGGACGTTTTACATGTACATGATTGCAACATATATCCTGCACGCGCAGATAGGCTTCGGGCTCGACTGGACAATCAGTTACATTTTGGCGGCAGTGTTGGCGGCGGCTTATGCGGTGTCAATCGTGAAGTTCGGGCAGTCTTTGGGCACGACGACGCGGAGTTTGCGCTGACTTCAAACCCTGCGGAGGGTAAACATGGTTTTCAAAAATAAGCGGCTCAATCGCACGAAACTCCTTCAACACGGATTCGCGGTCGACGGTGAACATTTCACCCGCCGCGAAAATTTTTTGTCCGAATTCACGCTGACGATAACGGTTGACGGTCGCGGCAACGTCACGACGGAAATTTTCGACGCTGACGGAGAGCCGTACACTTTGCACCGAGTCGAGGGCGCGAACGGGAAATTTGTCGGCACCGTCCGCGCGGAACATGAACGCATTTTGAGCGAACTTGCCGCGCAGTGCTTCGACGACGAAATTTTTATCGGGCGGCAGACGCTGAAACTTATCGAACACATCCGCGAACACTTTGACGACGCACCCGAATTCCTCTGGGAAAAATATCCGAATTACGCCGTCTTCCGCCGCGAGGACAGTCGCAAGTGGTATGCGCTGATTGCCCGCGTGCCGAAAAAATTTTTGCAGCTTGACGGCGACGGCGAGCTTGAGATTTTGAACATCCGCATTGAGCCCGCCGAGCTTGACAAAATTTTTGACGGGCAGAAATATTTTCGCGGTTGGCACATGAATAAGCGTTCGTGGCTGACCGTGCGTTTGGACGACGTTTTATCGGACGACGAGCTTTTTGCGCGGCTTGAGCAAAGTTATCGCCTTGCAAAC
>JADEZP010000141.1 GCA_015206805.1 Quinella sp. 1Q7
GTGGCGTTGGCGAATTTTGCTTTGACGCGTTCGGCTTCTTCCTTCTGTTTGTCGGAAGATTTTTTGTCGCGTTGCATACGGGCGTATTCCGCGCCGAGACTTGCCAATTTGTGGCGGACGGTCATCATCGGGTGCGACAGGAGCATTTTACGTTGCCCGCCCTTCATTATGGCAAGGAAGTCGTTCGTAAAGCGTTCGCCGAAGCAGGGCGTTTCACATTGCTCACAAATCGGTTTGCCGATTCCGTAGGGACAGCGATTGATTTTTATCAGAACGGTGCTCAAGACGGCGGTACATTTGGCGCAAAGTTTGCCGTCTTCGGTGCCGTGATTGGCGTTGCAATATTTGCCGAACGTCTTGCGGATGTTCTCCTTCTCTTTGGGGACGTTGTTTTTGAGTTCGGGCTCCTTGCGCTTGGGCAGGAGGCTTTTAACCTTGTCGAGTATTCCCATAGTCAATCTCCTTTCGCGTGGGCTGAATTCATTTTAATTGCCGCGCAGGATAAAAGCAAGCCGCGCCGAAATTTTCACTGACACAACGTTGCCAAGACTGCTGCAGAAATTTTGACGCGCTGTCGACGTGTCGAGGTCGTCGCAGAAATTTTGACGCGCTGTCGACGTGTCGAGGTCGTCGCAGAAATTTTGACGCGGTGTCGACGTGTCGAGACTGTCGCAGAAATTTTGACGCGCTGTCGACGTGTCGAGACTGTCGCAGAAATTTTGACTGACGCAATAACGGAGGAGGAATTTTTTATGACACTGGAAGAACTTCGCGCAAGTTTCGCCGACGAAAATCATCCCGCAAACAAAAATCCCGAACGATTGGATTTTTTCCGCGAGCTGTGCCAAGACAGTCGCCGAATCGAAATGGAACTCAACGGCACGTATCACACGCCCGAACAGATTGTGGAAATTATGTCGCGTCTGACGCGCAGGCAGGTCGATTCGACGTTCCGACTGTTCCCGCCGTTTACAGCCGACTTCGGCAAAAACATCGTCTTCGGCAAAAATGTTTTCGTCAACGCGGGCTGTCACTTCCAAGATCAAGGCGGCATAACAATCGGCGACGGTGTTTTAATCGGGCACAATGTCGTGCTTGCGACGGCGACGCATGACCTTGCGCCTTCAAGGAGCCGCAAACTCCACTACAAGCCGATTGTCATTGGCGACAACGTTTGGATTGGCTCGAACGCCGTAATTTTGCAGGGCGTCACGGTGGGCGAATGGGCGGTTATTGCGGCGGGAGCGGTCGTCACACGCGACGTTGAGCCGTATACCGTCGTCGGAGGCATTCCCGCGAAATTTATCCGCCGCGTCGACAACGACTTGCCCGAAGGCACCGCCGTCGATTACATCGAAGGGCACATCTGACGAAAAAATTTTTCCCGTCGAACACTCGGCGGGATTTTTTTGTGACTTGAATCACGTTGACGCCGCTACAAGTCTTACGTATACTAAACGAAATTTTTCACGGAGCGGAGTGATTTCATGCGCGTGGTAATTGTCGGCGCGGGCAAACTCGGTTACACAATCGCCGAACTTTTGAGCAGTGAGCAAATGTCGGTTACGGTTATCGACCGCGAGGAAAGTCAGCTTACCGCCGTGAAAAATAATTTGGACGTGCTCACAATCACCGCAAACGGCGCAAGCCCCATAACAATGGACGACCCCGACGTAAACGGCGCGGACGTCTTTATTGCCGTCACGGGTACCGACGAAGTCAATATGGTTGCCTGCATTCTTGCCAAAAAGCACGGCGTCCGCCACACGATTGCCCGTATCCGCGACATGCAGTTTTTGAGCGAGGCGAAAGATTATCTCAAAAAAAATTTCGACATTGACTTGATGCTCAACCCCGAAATGATTGCCGCGCACGAAATTTATCGCATACTCATGACGCCGGCGGCTTTGGACGTGGACGAATTCGCGGGCGGCAAAGTTCGGCTGTTCGAGGTCAAAATCGACAAGCACAGCCGTTACGCCGACATTCCGCTAAAAAAACTGAACTTGCCGACGGGCGTTTTGGCGGGCTTAATTTTCCGCGATCATCAAATGATTATTCCGCACGGCGACGACTCCTTGCAGGTGCACGACAACGCCTACTTTATCGGCTTCCCCGACGCAATCGAAAAGTTCAGCTCAAATTTCGTGCAAAGCAACTCCAAGCGGCTCGAACGAGTGATGATTATCGGCGCGGGCAGAATCGGGCGGACGCTTGCCGTTATGCTGGTAAATGCGGGCGTCAACGTCAAAATCATCGAAAAGGACCACGACCGTTGCGAGGACATGGCGCAACTTTTGAGCGGCGACTCCATTGCCATTTACGGCGACGGCACCAATATCGATTTGCTTGCGCAGGAGGGCATTGCGTCGGCGGACGTCGTCGTTTGCCTTACGGAGGACGACAAACTTAACTTGATGATGGCGTTGATTGCAAAACATCTTGGCGCGAAAAAAACCGTCGTGCGCGTTTATCGAACGGAATACGCGGACTTAATCGAAAAAGTCGGCATCGACGTTGTCATATCTGCGCGGCTTTTGTCGGCGAGCGAAGTGCTTGCGTTCGTGCGACGCGGCGGTGTCGTGAGTGTATCGATATTGGAAGGTGCGCGTGCGGAGGCTGTTGAAGTCATCGTTCAAAGCGGCGCGAAAGTCGCGGGCAAAAAACTTATGGACGTCAAGTTGCCGAAATCGTGTCTTGTGTGCGCTTACGTCCGCAAAAACAAAGCCGCCATTCCCAACGGCAACACAATCCTTGAGCCCGGCGACAGGACGATTTTATTTTGCCTGCGCGGCTCCGCCAAAGATGTTATGACGTGGTTTAACTGACGCACCGCCCGCCGCGAAATTTTGGGGCGCACATGGACGTGCGCCCCGCCCGCAACATAAACAGGATGTTTATATTGCGGGCACAGTCGGTTACGGTTAGGCTCAACGTTGGAACATTCGGGAGTATCCGCCCCACGCGCAGTGG
Organism: Quinella sp. 1Q7; assembly: GCA_015206805.1. Lineage (GTDB taxonomy): Bacteria > Bacillota > Negativicutes > Selenomonadales > Selenomonadaceae > Quinella. Next base: position 2,974 of record JADEZP010000141.1, read on the forward strand.
CGAGTTTCTTTGCTACTTTCTTTGCTCGGTCAAAGAAAGTAGATTCTACAAACTCAATCGAAGTTCAACGCTTCGGACGGCGCACCGCCGCAATTTGCCGACAACCACTGATGTGCGTCAATCGTTGACATAACAATACAAATTTTGTATAGTTCCCTGCAAATCTTCAGCGCAGTACGATTGATTCGTTTCCTGCCGGTTTAAAGGAGGTCGAACCAATGAAGATTAAGCCGACCTTTGACGAGGTCGCGGAAATTTTTTCGACGGGCGAATTCAAAATCGTTCCGATAAGTTGCGAGCTGATGTCCGACATGTGCACGCCGATTGAAGTCCTGCGCGTGCTCAAGAACGTTTCCGCGCACTGCTACTTGCTTGAATCCGTCGCGGCGAAAGAAACTTGGGGACGCTACACATTTCTGGGCTTCGAGCCGAAAATTTGCGTGACGTGCGTCGGCGGCAAGCTCACCGTCGACGGCAAGGAAATCCGCACGGATAATCCGTCCGCGCATATCCGCAAAATTTTGGACGACTACAAAAGCCCGCGTCTTGCCGACATGCCGACTTTCACGGGCGGACTTGTCGGCTATTTTGCTTACGATTATTTGAGCTACTCCGAGCCCAAACTCAAGCTGACACTTGACGACGAGGAAAACTTCAAGGACGCCGATTTGATGTTGTTCGACAAGGTTATCGCGTTCGACAACTTCCGCCAGAAAATTATTCTAATCGTCAACGTCGCCGCAGAAAATCTTGAGCAAAGTTACGCTCAAGCCGTCGCCGAATTGGAGCGCATGAAAAATTTGATTCTGCACGGTCAAAAGTCCGTCGAACCGCCTGCGCGGCTGTCGAGCGAAATTACGCCGCTGTTCGACCGTGAAACTTATTGCGCAATGGTTGAGCGTGCGAAACGTTACATCCGCGAGGGCGAAATTTTTCAAGTCGTGCTGTCGAATCGGCTTGCGGCGAAATTCGACGGCAGCTTGCTCAACGCCTACCGCGTCTTGCGCACGATAAATCCGTCGCCGTACATGTTTTACTTTGCGGGCACGGATATGGAAGTCGCGGGCGCAAGTCCCGAAACTCTCGTCAAGCTTGAGGACGGCATTTTGCACACCTTCCCGCTTGCAGGAACTCGTCCGCGCGGAAAAACTCCCGACGACGACCAACGCCTTGAACGCGAACTTCTTGCCGACACAAAGGAACTTGCCGAACACGATATGCTTGTCGATTTGGGCAGGAACGATCTCGGCAAAATTTCCAAATTCGGCAGCGTGCAGGTCGAAAAACTTCACGCCGTGGAAAAATATTCGCACGTCATGCATATCGGCTCAATCGTTCGCGGCGAGATTCGTGACGACTTCGACGCGTTGTCCGCCGTGGAAGCCGTTTTGCCCGCAGGAACTTTGTCGGGTGCCCCGAAGATTCGCGCCTGTCAAATAATCGGCGAACTTGAGCGAAATAAGCGCGGAATTTACGGCGGCGCAATCGGTTACGTTGACTTCGCGGGCAACTTGGACACGTGCATTGCAATCAGAATCATCTACAAGAAGAACGGGAAAATTTTCGTGCGAGCGGGCGCGGGTATCGTCGCCGACTCCGTTGCCGAACGTGAGTTCGATGAGTGCATGAACAAAGCGCGCGCTTGCCTTGAGGCGTTGAAAATTGCCGAGGAGTTGGAACAATGATTTTGCTGATAGATAACTACGACAGTTTTGTTTACAATTTGTTTCAGCTCGTCGGCGAAATAAATTCGGACATTAAAGTTGTTCGCAATGACGCCGTGACCGTTGAAGAAATTCGCGCCCTTCAGCCCGAAAAAATAATTTTGTCGCCCGGACCAGGTCGCCCCGAAAATGCAGGCGTCATCATGGAGACGGTTACCGCGCTCGGCGAACACATTCCGATTTTGG
>JADEZP010000142.1 GCA_015206805.1 Quinella sp. 1Q7
ATAGCGTTGAAGACGATACGAGGATTGAGCGGCGGACGTCCTCTTCTTTTTCTTGTCGGAAAGAAAAATTCTATCTTCTTCCACTGACTGTCTGTTAGGTGATAAAATAAGTTTGACATAAGCATTCCTCGACTTTCAAACTTATTTTATCAGAGAATTGCTTATGTTTTTTTGTTTGTTCGATTTTGCCAACACACCCTAGGCTGTCGAGTTCGGCTAAGGCGTTCGATAACGGCGGTGATTTGTGCAGGCGTGGACTTTATCAAAACTTTATAGCGTCCTTGCTAAATCAAGGTGCCGCAAAAATTTTAAAACTCAAATCGCACGATAAGATGTCGCCGCTTGAAACTTCCAGCGAAAAATTTTCCAAGCTAACCAGCCGTCCGCCGTCGAGTATCGCGCGAATGAAATTGAGCAGTGCGACATACGACGCATCCAATTTGACGGTCACGACCTGCGCGGAAATTTCTTTTGCCGAAATCGCCTCGCCCGCCTGTACCGCCGTCAACTGCACGTCGCACATTTGAGCCGCACGATAAAGTTCGTCGATGAATTTGTCTTGCTCAAGCGTTGACGGTAAAAAATTTCGCGCCGCGTCAAGTTCAAGCTCCTTCGCCGCCGCAAGTGTCGACAAGTCCCCGTAGCGCGCCTTCAGCTCGACAAGTTCACGTTTTAATTCGCGCAGTCGCCGCGTCTCAAGTTGCACGGATAAAATTTCGCGTTGCATCGGCTCGTAAAAAAATTGTTGCCACGCCACGAATATAATCACATACGCCGCAATCGTCGCCGCAATAAAAAATCTTCCCTGCATGATTCACAGCCCCTTTGCCGCCGCAAATGTCGACAAGTCCCCGTGACGCGTCTCAAGTTGCACGGATAAAATTTCGCGTTGCATCGGCTCGTAAAAAAATTGTTGCCACGCGACGAACATTATCACGCACGCCGCGACAAATATCATTGCCAACGAAAAAGGGAGCCGCGTGGGCTCCCCGTGAAGTTCCGAAAATTTTTTAGTCTGCAGTGAACGGCAAGAGCGCAATGTTGCGGGCGCGTTTAATGGCGATTGTCACTTGACGCTGATGCTTGGCGCAGTTGCCGGAAATGCGGCGCGGCAGAATTTTTCCGCGCTCGGTGGTGAAGCGGCGAAGTTTAGCCGCGTCTTTGTAGTCAATTTTTTCAACTTTATCGACGCAAAACGCACAAACTTTTCTGCGCGGGCGTCGACCTCTTTCTCTGCGCATCTTCAATCCTCCTTAAAAGGGCGTATCTTCGGGGTCAATGGGTTCGCCGCCGAATTCGTAATCGTTGCGTTTGGACGGAGCGTTGCTGCGTGAGCCGTAAGAATCGGGCTCGGCGGGACGACTGTAGCTGTCGTTTGACGGTCGACTGTAGCTGTCGTCCGAAGGTTTGCCGCCGTAATTTGAGCCGCCCGAAGTGTCGCCGCTGCCTGCAGGTCTTGCGCCCGCGAATTCGATGTTATCGACCACAATGTCGACTGCGTTGACTTTGACGCCGTCTTTGTTTTCGTATGTGGAAGTTTGCAGACGACCTTCAACAAGGACGCGTGAGCCTTTGACGAGATAGCGTCCGCAAAATTCGGCGGTTTTCTCCCACGCGACGAGATTAAAAAAATCGACGGACTCTTTGTCCTTGTAGCGACGGTTGATGGCGATACCCATGCGTGCGTAAGCTTTGCCCGACTGCGAATAGCGGACTTCGGCGTCGCGCGTCAGGTTGCCGGAAAGAAAAACTTTGTTCATTCTTGAGCCTCTTTCTCGTCGGAACGAACGATCATGTGCTTGAGAATTTCGTCGGTAATTTTCATTACGCGGTCGCATTCGGCAACGCACGCAGGTTCGCACGTCACGTAGAACAGCACGTAGAAGCCCTCGGACTCTTTTTTGATGTCGTAAGCGAGACGACGTTTGCCCCAACGATCTTCTTTGGTGATTTTGCCGCCGTTAGCCGCAATGAGTTTGGCAAATTTGTCGATGACGGCGACGGTCGCCTCCTCCTCCATCGAACGGATGATGAAGATAACTTCGTACTTCCTCAATCGGAACACCTCCCTTTGGTCGTTTCGGCCCGTGAAGTTGTCGCGGGCAGAGAGTTTGTCAATGACTTGACGGGCAGAAATTATATCACCGAAAATTTTTTACGGCAAGGTGTTCGCGAAATTTTACCTGTGCGAATTTCGACGCCGCCTTGTAAATGAAAATAAAGCGTGATAAAATTCGTGCGGCTTACAGAAATTTTTGCGCGTTGGCAGAAAGGAGTTTTCAACTTGTTTGGGATGTCAATGAGCGTCGGAATAGATTTGGGCACGGCAAACGTTCTGGTTTACGTCAAAGGCAAGGGGATTGTTTTGCGCGAGCCATCGGTCGTCGCCGTGGACAAAGATAACGATAAAATTTTGGCAATAGGCGCGGAAGCTAAAGAGATGATCGGTCGAACGCCGGGCAATATCGTCGCGATTCGCCCGCTTAAAGACGGCGTCATTGCCGATTACGAAATGACCGAATCGATGATTCGACACTTCCTCGAAAAAGTTATCGGACGGTCGTTTTTATTTCGCCCGAAAGTGATGATTTGCGTGCCCACGGGCGTCAATGCCGTCGAAAAGCGCGCGGTGCAGGAGGCGGCCGAACAGGCGGGTGCGAAACGTACCGAACTGATTGAGGAGCCGATAGCGGCGGCATTGGGCGCGGGTATCGACATTTCCGAGCCCGTCGGCTCAATGGTTATCGACATAGGCGGCGGCACCTGCGACGTTGCGGTAATTTCATTGGGCGGAATTGTCGTCGGCGAAAGTTTGCGCGTGGCGGGCGACAAATTCAACAGCGACATCGAATTTTACATCAAACGCGAATACAACTTGATGATTGGCGAACGCACTGCCGAAAACATCAAAATCGAAGTCGGCGCGGCTTATCCCGGTGCACGCAACAAATCTATCAGCGTGCGCGGGCGCGACGTTGTCAGCGGCTTGCCGAAAAATATCAACGTCAGCTCCGACGAAATTGCCGGCGCGTTGCATGATTCGGTTGACAATATCGTTACCTGCGTCAAAAACGTTTTGGAGAAAACTCCGCCCGAACTCGCCTCGGACATTATGGATCACGGAATTATTTTGACGGGCGGCGGCGCAATGCTTTACGGCTTGGCGGATTTGATTCGCACCGAAACAAATATTCCCGCAATGCTTGCCGACGACCCGCTAAGTTGCGTCGCACTCGGCACGGGCAAGGCGATTGAATTCAGCAAGAAGCTTTGATTGAGGAGTATTACCATGAAAAAATTTTTCGTGACAATCTGCGCGGCGGCACTTTTGATGACGGGTTGCGGCGGCAGTGAACAGGCGGCAGTCGATAAGCCCGCCGCCGAACCTAAATCAATCAAGCTCGGCATGATAACTCCGCTCAACTCCGACGAACAGAAGATGGAAGGCGTCCTCACCTCGGTGCTTGAAAGTTTCGGCGTCAAAGATACGCGCCACTTGCCGAAATTCTACGACAACCTCAAGACCATGCAAATGGGCATCGACTCCGGCAACGTGGAGCAAATCAGCCTTTACAAATGCGTCGCGAATTACCTCATCGCAAGCAACGACAAATATGAGCTCGTTCCCAACAACGCGCTTGAAAAAATCGGGTACTCGTTCTGCTTCGGCGTGCGCAAGGACGAAGTCAATCTTAAAGCCGACCTCGACAAGGCGATTGACGCCATGAAGTCCGACGGCACGCTCGATAAGCTCGTCGCCGAATACATCACGAACGTCAAGCCCGACAACATTCCGACGGTCGAAATTCCGCATGTTGACGGCGCGGAAACAATCAAGGTCGGTGTGACGGGCGACTTGCCGCCGCTCGATTTGATTTTGCCCGACGGCTCACCTGCGGGATTTAATACCGCCATGCTCGCCGAAGTCTCCAAGCGCATCAATCGCAACGTTGAGCTCGTGCAGATTGAAAGCGGTGCTCGCGCCGCCGCGTTGAATTCCAAACTGATTGATGTCGTATTTTGGACGATTGTCCCGCTCAGCGACAAAATTCCCGCCGACCTCGACAAGCCCGAAGGCATGGAGCTCAGCAAACCGTATTTCCAGGACAGCGTTGCTCACATTAAGCTAAAGAGCAGTAAATAAATTTTCACGGAGGTTTTAAACATGAAGCTCAAGAAGATCGTTAAAGTTCTCTTGTCGTGCGTATTGGCAGGCGCACTGTTTACGGGTTGCGGCGGTTCAAGCGGCGACACCGGCTCAAAGCCCGCCGACGAACCCACTCCCGTCAAACTCGGCATGATAACTCACCTTAACGCCAACGAAAAAAAGATGGAGCAGATTCTCGACAACGTTACCGAAAAGACCGGCGTCAACGTCTCCAAATACGTCATCACGTTTTACGACAGCTTGAAACTCATGCAGATGGGTATCGAATCGGGCAGCGTCGAACAAATCAGCGTTTACACTTGCGTCGGAAATTACATCACCGCCTTGAACGACAAATACGAAGTCGTCAAAGACACTTCGCTTATGAAGCTTTCGGACTCGTTTTGCTTTGCCGTGCGCAAGGACGACACTCAACTTAAAGCCGATTTGGACAAGGTAATCATCGATATGAAGACTGACGGCACGCTTGATAAGCTCGTCGCCGAATACATCACCAACGTCAAGCCCGACGACATTCCGACGGTCGAAATTCCCATGATTGACGGCGCGGAGACAATCAAAGTCGGTGTGACGGGCGACTTGCCGCCGCTTGACTTGATTCTCGCCGACGGCTCACCCGCAGGATTTAATACCGCCATGCTCGCGGAAATCGGCAAACGTCTCAATCGCAACG
>JADEZP010000143.1 GCA_015206805.1 Quinella sp. 1Q7
TGCTCGTTATCAGCGCGGAAGATATTACGGCGCACAAAATCCACAGTCCGCTACTGCCGAATGTCTCCGTCACGACAAAGAACGTCGGCACGCGCCACAGCCCCGTTAAATTGTCGAGGCTCTTGATGTACGTGATTGAACTGCGGAATTGGTCGGGGAAACGCAATGTCGCAAGGCACGTCATCAAAATGTAAACGACTGCCGCGCAGATTATTGCCGCAACCATCAGCGCGAAGGCTCGCCGCGAATTTTCCTTGAATTCGTTCGTGTACTGCGATATTGTCTCGAAGCCGATAAACGCCCACGGAATCAGCGCGACGATCATCAAAATTTGTATCCACTTCGGCTCGTCGTCGACGAAATAAAAATTCAGCCCCACCGGCGACGCGTTGACTGCCGACACGAACAAAAACACTACGCCGACGAACAATCCGACTGCCGCGACTTTGACCAGCACTTTTGCAAGCGAACTCGCCCGCGCGAACAATACGCCGAAAATCCACAACAGCAATATCGTCACGAGGACTTCGCCGCCGTAAACGTCGTAGCCCGCGAATTCGTAATGGAAGCCGACTTGCAACACTCCGCCGAATAAATTTCTGCCCATGAGCGTTACGGCGGTCGCGTTCGCCCAAAGAAGCGACACGTAGGCAATCCATAAAAACCACGCGCAGAAAAATGCATGGTCCGCGCCGAAAAGTTCCCGCGTGAACGTGAACACGCCGCCCGCCGCCGAAATTCGTTGCATGACGAAATGATAGTTGTACGCCATCAAAATCATCACGAGTGCGCCGAGGATAATTGCCGTCGAAGTGCCCGCCGTGCCCGCATTCGGCAGGAATGTCATGCCCGGCATCATGAACGAGCCCCAGCCGATACAACAGCCGAACGCCAACGCCCACAGCGTCAGCGGTGTCAATCTGCGCTGATCCATCATCAAACCTCCTTGCGCGTTAAAATTCGCGGCGCGGGCGTCATTTCCTGTCAATCGAAAATTTCTTGCGGCGATGTTCACGCGACGGCAGCTGAAAATTTTCCTGCGGCGATGTTCACGCGACGGCAGCTGAAAATTTTCCTGCGACGATGTTCACGCGGCGGCGGCTGAAAAAATTTTTTGCATTGGAGTCGGCTCAACGTGTTATAATCGACGCGTGAAAAATTTTTTTGGGAGAGTGATTTACCATGAGCTTTACGTGGCACATTCCGACGCGTGTACTTTTCGGCGCGGGAAAACTTGGCGAACTTCATAAAGAGGCTCCGCTCGGCAAAAAAGCTTTAATCGTCATCTCGAACGGTCGCTCCACTAAGACAAATGGCAGTCTCGACAAACTTCAGGACGAGCTCAAAGCTTGGGGCGCGGACTTCGTCGTCTTTAACAAAGTCGCCGCGAATCCCACTGCGCCGACCGTCGATGAGGCTGTCGAATTCGGGCGCGGTAACGGTTGCGATTTTGTCGTCGGACTCGGCGGCGGCAGTGTTCTTGACGCGGCAAAGGCTGTCGCGTCGCTCATTCCGCAGGACGGCGGCAAAGTTTGGGACTACATAGTTTTCGGCACGGGCGGCAAACGTCCCTTGACCGCGAAAGCCCTGCCGTACATTGCCGTGACGACCAGCGCGGGCACCGGCTCCGAAGTCGACGCGGGCGCAGTCATCACCAATCCCGCCACGAATGAAAAGACCGCATTTTTCGGCAGTTACCCGACGCTCGCGATTGTCGACCCGCTGTACATGCTGACCGTTCCGAAACATTTCACCGCCTATCAAGGATTCGACGCGTTCTACCATAACGCTGAAGGGTTTATCTCCAATGCGTGCAACGAGGCGTCCGCGATGATTGAGCTGACCGCCATTGGCAAGCTTGCGAAATATCTGCCGATTGCCGTAAACGACGGACAGAATCTTGAGGCGCGCACGCAGGTTGCCTTCGCCAATACGCTCGGCGGCTTTTCAATGGACGTTTGCGTTTGCACGGCGGAACATTCGCTTGAACACGCCTTGAGCGCGTATCACCCCGAATTGCCGCACGGCGCGGGCTTAATCATGATTTCCGTCGCGTACTTTTCGCATTTCGTCGAGAATCACGCTTGCGACGACAAATTTATCGACATGGCGCGGGCAATGGGCAAAGTCAACGCTACCAAAGCTGAAGACTTTATCACCGCGCTCAAGGAGATGCAGGCGGCGTGCGGCGTCGACAACCTCAAAATGAGCGACTACGGCATCACGCCCGACGAGTTCCCCAAAATGGTGCAGAATACTCGCGACGCAATGGGCTTCCTGTTGCAGTTCGACCCGACGCCGCTCACCGATGACGATATGCTGAAAATTTATCAACAGTCTTATCGCTGACAATTATATCCGCAACAAAAAAAATTCCCCGTCACTCAATCGAGCGTCGGGGAGTTTTTTTACGGGCAAATCGTCGGCAATGCTGTTAATTGAGCGTTCGGAACGGAGAAATTCTGCCGCCTTTGAGGGTAGCTTCGACCGCCAAACCTTTTTTGTCGAGCTGATAAACCCACACGCCGTTTGCAACGACAGTAGCGTTCGCAAAAGTTTCGCCGCTTACGCCGTCGCTTGCCTGTGCCGAAACCTCACTGCCGAATTTAATGTTGCCGGAAACGAATCTGTCCCAAGCCGCCTTGTTGACAATGATGAACAGCAAATCGTATTCCTTCGCGCCGAAATTTAAGCCGAGACTGACTTCCTTCATCTTGACGTAAATTCGTTCGCCGGTCTGATTGTTGACGGCAACGCCGCGTCCGTGGTCGTCGCCCCAAAAGCCCCATTTGATACTGGAGGCACTGATTGTGCAGTAAGCGTAGGAATCTCGTACTGCCGCTTCTGACGACGGATATTTTTCGTACATGCGCTCCAAGACTTGTCCGCTCATCTCGTTAAGTTTGGCGCGTTGTTGTTCGGGCGTGGCTTTGGCGGCGAATACCGTGCTTGCCGTCATTACTACCAGCGCGAATAAAATCAGTCGGGCAAAAAATTTCTTCATGAAAACACACCTCCGTAAAAATTTTCAGCCGTTGAAACGCAGTGCGAACATTGTAATATCGTCGGATTGTTCGGCATCGCCGACATGAGCCGCAACGTCGCCGCGAACATTTTTTAACAGCGTCTGCAGGTCGGTAGTGCAGTCCGTCTTGTTCATGAAGTCAATCAGTCGTTCGGGCAGATATTCCTCCTCCGCGACGTTCAAAGCCTCCGTGACGCCGTCGGTGTACAGGAAAATCAAATCGCCGCGCTTGAAGGTCGTGCGCTGTTCCGCGAACGGAATGCCGTCCATCGGTCCGAGCACGAAATTTTTCTTGACGTCCAAAAAGTCGCAGTGATTGTCTTGCGCGTGATAAATTACGGGCGGATTGTGCCCCGCGTTGACGTAAACGAATTCGCCCGTCTCAAGGTCGAGCACGCCGATAAACGCAGTTACAAACATCATCGCATCGTTATTCGCGCAAAGTTTTTCGTTTGCGGCGGCGACGACTTCGGCAAGCCCGTCGCGATTGTGCGTCGACACGGCAAAGTTTTTGAGCACGGTTTTTGAAACGACCATGAACAGCGCGGCGGGAATTCCTTTGCCCGAAACGTCCGCAACAGTCACGGCAAGGTGCGTCTCGTCAATGAAGTAAAAATCGTAAAAATCTCCGCCGACTTCCTTGGCGGGCGTCGTCGTCGCGAAAAGCTCAAAGTCCGTCCGAACGGGGAAGTCTTTCGGCAGGAGACCGTTTTGAATTTCCGTTGCGACGTTGAGCTCGGTTGCAATGCGTTCGCGTTCGGCGGTGACCTTCGTAAGATTCGCGGTGTAAGTTTTGAGCTCGTCGGTCATTGCGTTGAAGCACGTCGCAAGGTGTTCGATTTCGTCGCCCGTGTGAATGTCAAGTTTTTTGTCGAGGTTGCCGCTTGCAATTTCGCGCACGCCGTCGGACAGCTCGTTAATCGGCTTGACCAATCGGCGCGACAGATTGTTGCTCGCCATGAACAAAACTTGCAACAAACCGATTGCCAACAGCGCGGCAATGAACATCATAATCAAAAAATGATTTTGCAGGCGTGCGGTGAAGTCTTCAATCTGCGCGAAGAAATAATTTCGGCTTGATTCGGCGGCGGCGGCAATGTCTTTTTTCGGAGTGAGCGTGCCGAAACTCCAGCCCATGAATTTCATCGGCGCGAAGGCAAGAAAATATTCTTCGCCGTCGACAGTGACGGGCAGGATACCGCTTTCGCCCGCCGACATTTGTTTTATAGCCGCAGCCAAAGATTTTTCGGTGCTCAAGCGCAAATCGCGACCGCCGGGTCTGGCGACGAGTTGCCCTCTTTCGCGCGTGGAAAAGATGACGTAACCTTTGTTGCTCAAAACGAAGCTGAAGCCGTTTTGCCCGACGGCGGTATCGTTTAGCGCGTCGTAAATTTCGGTGTTGGAAATGTTCATGCCGACGACGCCCGCCACATTGCCCGACGCGTCGCGATACGGTGCGGCGCAAGCGATCATCTGATTGCCGTCGCTGTCCGTGTAAACGTCGGTAAAAGCCGGATTCGTCGCGTTAATGCCGACTTTGTACCACGGAGTTTGGCGGCAGTCGAAGTCGTAAATTTCCCCGTGGCTGAAGTCAAGCACGCCGTTATCTTTGGGCGAAACGTCGACGCAAATGAAGTAGCCCTTGTTTGAGCCGACATAGAACGACGATTTGTAGCCGGCGTAAAATTTCGCGAAAGGTATCAGCTCCGTTGTCAGGTTGGCGGTGATTTGAATTTCGCTTTGAACTTCGGGCGGGAGTTTTTCGGGCGACATGCCGTTGCGGTAAGTTTCGGGGCTGT
>JADEZP010000054.1 GCA_015206805.1 Quinella sp. 1Q7
GACTTCGACGGTCGGTTGAATTTCTTCGACAGGCTCGACAGCTTCAACGGGCGGCTGAATTTCCTCGACGGGCTCGGCGACTTCGACGGTCGGTTGAATTTCCTGCGCGGGCTCAAAGTTAAAAGCCGTATACGCGGGCTCGAAGGCGGGCAAATCTCGTGTTAAGCTATTTTTTTTTTCGTCGTCAAGGCTCACGACCGTGACTTGTTTGCCGAAGATAGAAATTTGCGCGGCGGCGACGGAACTGACCGAACCGTCGGGCGCAGTAATTTCGCATTGCTCAATCCTGCCGCCGTCTCCGATAAAAACTTCGCTGACGACGCCTTGAATGCGTCCCGCCTTGGTTATCGCTTTGGTGCCGATGACGCGGACATTTTCGACGAGCAAGCGTTCGTAGTCGCCCGCCTCGTCCAATTTCAAAATGTTTTCGCTATGCGTGATGGTAATTGCGTCCTCGCCGATTGCAATAATCGATTCGTAGGGAATGAGCTTGACGCCGCGATACCAATCGTCATCCTCAATCGTAATCGCCGCAACGGTGCCGTTTTTGGCGTCGATTAGGAGCGTTTTGCTCAAGCCGAGTTCGCGACCTTCGGTTATGCTGATAATCGGCAAGCCCAGAATTTCCACACTTTTTTTCATTCCGATACCTCCATTGGTCGGGAGTCGGACGGCTCCCAAAAGTTATTTCGACTGCGCGGGATTGAGCTGCATTCGGCTGAATTCGGCGTCAATTTCCCGCAGAATCGGCTTTGGCAATTTCGTGAACGGCGTCGACGAAGCGCGGTGCTTAATCAAAACGTCGCGCACGATTCGCAAATATCGCAGGTTGTTGAGAAAATCTTTCTTGACCGTGGCGTTGCGCCTGACCGCCGGCAAATTGAGCGCGTCCTCGTAAGTTTTGATCGCCTTGGCGTAAAGTGCCTGCTCCTTGTAAATGTTGCCCAAATCTATCGCCACGAACGGCGCGTACTCGTCGGCGCGGTAACGTTCAAGTGCCTTGCGGTAAAGTTCGATTGCCTGCCAAATGTGACCTTTGTCGCGTTCGGAGTAGGCTCTGTCCAAAATTTCGTCAAGCGTCCCGAAGTCGTCGGCAGTCGGTTTGACGGTCGATTTAACTTTCGCTGACTCGACGGACGGTCTGACGGTCGATTGAAATTTCGCGGGCTCAACGGACGGTCTGACGGACGGTTGAAGTTTCGCGGGCTCGACGGACGGTTTGACGGTCGATTGAAGTTTCGCTGACTCGACGGACGGTCTGACGGTCGATTGAAGTTTCGCGGATTCGACGGACGATTTGACGGTCGATTGAAATTTCGCGGATTCGACGGAATGTTGAGTTTGCGCGAGTTCCTCCATTTTGTCAAGGTTGACCGTCGACAGCGGCGCGAAGACTTCCTGCAACGGGAAAAATTCTGCGCGGTCGGATTTTTTGACGGCAGACTTGACGGGTTTGTCGGCTTCGGCAGGCTTGACGGTCGCCAACGGCTTGAACGCTTCCTGCAACGGGAATTTTTCCGCAGGGTCGGGCTTTTCTTCGAGTTTGACGGGTTTGTCGGCTTCGGCAGGTTTGACGACGGCAAGCGGCTTGAAAACTTTTTCCAGCGGGAAATTTTTTTGATCGTCGGGAATTTCGTCGAGCACCGATTCAGGCTTGGGCGGCGCGGAAATTTTTTCGGCGACGGGCTCAACTTGAGCGGGCTCCTCCGTGACGGGCGCGGATTCTTCGTAAGCACCCTGCGGCTCCTCGAACAGAATTGCTTCGCGAATTTCGTTGTAACGGCTCGGCGGTCGGAAGGTGTCTTCGTCGGATTCGGCGGCGTCAAGAGTTTCAAGCGTCGCGGGCGATTCGTCGGGCGGTACGGATTTTTTTTGCACCTCCGCCGCGTAAGCCGCCTTGACTTCCTCGGTGAAACGTTCTTCTTCGGCACGCTGTCGCTTGAGCAAAAATCTGTTCAGCAACGTGGCAAGCAATGACGCCGCCAAAATTATCAATCCCAGCCGCAAGAGGAAGTCTTTGCCGACGGCGGGCGCGAAGTTTGTTGCCGCGAACACCGCCGCGATTGACAGCACCGCGACTGCGACGAGTGTTTTGTAGAAAATTCGCAACCCCAGCCGATTTGCCAGCGCGTGCACCAACACGATACCGACAATCATGACGCTCGGCACTATCAAAAAAAATGCCAAACTTCATCCCTCCCAAGCTGTTTGCGGCGTTTGACTTCGACGCGCTGTTTAAAATTCCTTTCAGCCGCAACAAATCCTTTGAAAATTATTCGCCGCCTGTTATAATTGTCGCAAAAATTTTTGGAGGACTTGCGTGCATCAATTTTTGTTTTACGTCGGCGACTTCCCGATTCGTTCGTATGGCGCGGTGTTGAGCTTGTCGATTTTTTTGGCGACGGGCGTCGGCTACTTCATGGCGAAGGTCGACGGGCGCGGCTACGAAAAATATCTGGTCGACATCGGCTTAATCGGCGGCTTTTTCGGATTGCTCGGCGCGCGATTGTGGGACGTGTTCTTTTTCGATTGGGGCTACTACCAAAATCATCTTGACGAAATTTTGAACGTGTGGCAGGGCGGAATGGCTGTGCAGGGCGGAATAATTTTGGGCGTGACTGCCGGAGCACTTTACGCCCGCTCAAAAAAGCTCGACGTGATTCATCTGGCGGACATACTCGCGCCCGCAATCGTGCTCGGTCAGGCGTTGGGACGTTGCGCAAATCTTTTGAACGGCGACGCATTCGGTGCACCGACGGGCGGGAATTTCGGCATAATCTACCCCGACACGACGCTTGCTTATCGAACATACGGGGCGCAACCGCTGTTCCCCGCCGAAGTTTGGGAATGTCAGCTCGACGTCGTGATATTCGCGCTGTTGCTGATTTTCCGTTGCACCGACTACGTCAAAGGTCAATGTTTCGCGCTGTACGTGATGTTGTACGCGGCGGCACGATTCGCGCTGGAATTTCTGCGCGGCGACTACACCAATCAAGTTATCGGCGTGCTCAAGTCCGCGCAGGTTACGAGCGTCGTCGCGTTCACGATAGCCGCAGGAATTTTCATCTGGTTAAGTTGGCGACAACGGCGGGCTGTTCGCCACGGAAGTTGAAGCCGCACAGGGATGTGCGGCCGCCCGCGCACTGAGCGTGATGCGAAGTCCGCGGGCAACAGTTGGTTACGGGTGAGCGCAACGTTGCGGCAATCGGGACTAACGCCCCTGCGAGGTGCCCTTTCTTTTTGCTACTTTTTCTTTGGGCACGCAAAGAAAAAGTAGATTCGATAACACAAAATTTAGTTGAAACGTTCGGACGGCAAGTCGCCCGCCGACAGCGACGGAAACTTGCTAGTTTCCAGTTCCTACAATGGAGGCGAAATCATCATGGCAAATGAATTGCCCGAAAACATTGCGCAGACGTTGGAACGTTATCGCAACCCGCCCAATCGCTTGCGGTCGGCGCAGGAAATTCTTGCCCGATATAAGCTCGCGCTTGAGACCTACAAAAAAATTTGCTTCACGTCGGGCGACGTTCGCGACCAAAAAATCGCCACGCACGCCGAAATTAAAATGCTCGGTTGGGTATTGGGCAAGCCCGACAAGGACGTTATCCGCGACATTGCCGCACACTCAAACCGCGTGATTTTCCCAGGTCAATACCAATGAACGACCTGCGCGAATTACAAAATCTCCTCGACGCGGAGAAGTCCGAGTTCCGAAAATTTTCGCGGAAATTTTATTTCGTCGCAGTCGCGCTGTTCGTGATGTTGGCATTCGCAGTCGTGCTGTATCCGAAATCCGCGACGCCGCCCAGTTGGCACGAAGAAATTTTCCCGTCCGACGCACTAAGCTACATTCGCGACGACAAGCTAATCGCGCTGCCCGACGGCGATTATCCGCTGGCAATGCCGCCTTACGGGACGTTCGTCGGAAATGTCGCGCCGATGCTCCTCGTCGAAGTCAACGGCACGTACTACCCGCTCAATATCGCCGACGATTCGATTATCCCGCGCCGCGGAAAAACTTTGCCGCTGAAAATTCTGTTCGGCTTCACAAGTGCCCATGCCGAAAATACGCTACATTACCAAGAAAAAACCGGCAACGATCCCGTCGCCGATTATCGGAAGAAGGCTTTTTACTATCTGCGCGTCGAAGGCGGCTTCGGTCGCGTTCAACGCGGTTTTACGATTAAAAATTAGTCTGCGGGCTTCGGAGGCGGCTTCGTTAATATCGGCGGCGGCTGTCTGTGTTTGACGGGCGGCGGACGGTGCATTTCCTTCGGCGGATTGTTGTCCTGCGGCTCGTCGGGCAGATTCCGTCGCCGATTATCGGAAGAAGGCTTTTTACTATCTGCGCGTCGAAGGCGGCTTCGGTCGCGTTCAACGCGGTTTTACGATTAAAAATTAGTCTGCGGGCTTCGGAGGCGGCTTCGTTAATATCGGCGGCGGCTGTCTGTGTTTGACGGGCGGCGGACGGCGCATTTCCTTCGGCGGATTGTTGTCCTGCGGCTCTTCAGGCATTACCGTGTCGCGGAATTTCGACCAGAAGTCCAAATAATTTTGCGTGAGTTCGTTCGTTGTCGGCGGACGAATTTTTTTTATGCCGCAGAAATTTTCGGACGCGGCTGCCGCTGTCGACGCGGGGTCAACGAAAAATATTGCGCTGACAACTGCCGTCGCCAATATGAAATTTCTCGCTAACCTTGTCATGCGGATTCATTCCTTGCCGAAATTATCTGTGTGGAACTTGTGGCGGGGCGAAGATTTTTTGCTTGCCGCCGCGATTATCGTAAGTTGTTCGAGGCTTGCTCGGTATGTGACGCGGTGCGGGTCGGACGGGCACTCGCGGGAAAATTTCCTTGCGCGGCTTGAGACCTTGCTCGACGAAAATTTTGCCCGAATCGATTTGCGGAGGTGTCGCCTGCGCCGTGCCCGTGAGCAAAATCATCAGCGTTGACGTTGCCAAAACTTTTGCGACGAATTTCACATGCACGCCCTCCTAAACAAGGAAAAACGGAAAGTAAGCGCGGGCTGACTTTCCATTTTCCGCTATGAATTTGAATTGCGTCACCAGCGAGGTCGTTGGTTGCGGTATGGTTCAGGCGGCGGAGGCGGAGGCGGCGGTTGCCTGTGGCGGTGGAATTCAGGTCGTTGGTTGCGATACGGTTCGGGCGGCGGAGGAGGCGGTCCCGGTCTGTGCCACGGTCTGTGCATCGGCGGAGGTCTGTGTCCCGGCGGAGGTGGCGGCGGTCCGTAAAGTTCCTGCTGTTGCGCGTCGTTCAAGCTGATTGGCGCGCTCAAATCTGCCGCTTGAGCTTCACCCGTCAAGCCGAAGTTTATTACACCGCATATCGTCAAGGCAAGTACGCCCGTAAAAAATTTTTTCATCCGAATCACTTCCTTTGCTCAAGCGAAGTCTCGCACCAAAAATATTATCAGCAAGCCGACGACAATTTCGCGCGGCATGTCAAGGGCGATTGCGATTAACATCATAATTATCAGCAACACGTCAATCACTCCCTTGAAAACGTTTTCGTTGGAATGATTCTACAAATTTTGCGCGCCATTGTCATTAGGCAGGAATTAAAATTTCCGCCGCGCAGTGTCGACATCCGCCCGAATTTGACGTGCAGGAAAATCGCCGACAGCCGTAGAAATTTTCTGTCGATTAGACTTGAAGGAGGCGATTTGCTTGACCGAACGAAAAGAACTCACCGCCGAGGAAGTCTTGAAAAAATACGACGCCGAATCGAACACAATGGAATATACGGGCGTTACGGCTCGAATCGTTTCCGCGCTGGCAATAAGTTTCTCCATATTCCAAATTTACACGGCAAGTTTCGGACTTTTGGACGCGCAAATTCAACGGGCAGTACATCTGGGCTTCGGATTGTGTCTGGTATTTTTGCTGTACCCGACGCGAAAATCTTGGCGGCGCGACAAACTTCACCCGCTCGATTTGACGCTTGCAGTCTTAGGCGCGGCGGCTCCCGCATATATCGTGCTGAATTATCGCGAACTGATTTTGCGGGCGGCACTGCCGACAACTGCGGATGTCGCCGTCGGAACGCTCGGAATTGTTTTGGTTATCGAGGCGGCGCGACGTGTGGTCGGAATTCCAATGGTCTGCGTCGTTTTATTTTTTGTCGGATATGCGTTCGCGGGACCGTACATGCCGGGACTTTTGGCGCATCGCGGACTTAGAATCGATTATTTCGTCAGCCACGTCTACTTCACGACGGAAGGTATCTTCGGCATACCGCTGGGCGTGTCGTCGACGTTCATATTCCTGTTTATTTTGTTCGGCGCGTATCTTGAGGGCACGGGGCTCGGAAAATTTTTCATCGACGTTGCAAATTCAATCGCGGGTTGGGCAAGCGGCGGTCCCGCAAAAGTCGCCGTACTGTCAAGCGGCTTGATGGGCACCGTAAGCGGCTCGTCCGTCGCCAACGTCGTCGGCACGGGCTCATTGACAATCCCCATGATGAAAAAGCTCGGCTATCACAAAGACTTCGCGGGCGCGGTCGAGGCGGCGGCTTCGACGGGCGGACAACTCATGCCCCCCGTAATGGGCGCGGCGGCATTTTTGATGGCGGAATTCGTCGGCGTCCCCTACGTCGAAATCGTCAAGGCGGCGATAATTCCCGCGTTCCTGTATTTTGCGGGCGTATGGCTCGGCGTGCACTTCGAGGCTAAGCGCAACAATCTGCAGGGACTGCCGCGTTCGGAACTGCCTAAACTCGGCGACTTACTCCGTACACGCGGACACCTTGCAATTCCGCTCGTGATGATCGTTTACTTGCTCGTGAGCGGTTACACGCCGATGAGGTCGGCACTCGTCGCGATAGTGTTGTCAATCGTCGTCAGCAGTTTACGGTCGGAAACGCGAATGTCGCCCGCCGCAATCGTTCACGGACTTGAAATGGGCGCACGAAATATTTTGGGCGTATTGGTTGCCTGCGCGGCGGCGGGAATAATTATCGGCGTCGTCACGAAAACGGGCGTCGGACTCAAGCTTGCGTCGGCACTTTTGGATTTGTCGGGCGGAATGATTTTGCCGAGCATGTTCCTGACAATGATAACGGCGATACTTTTGGGAATGGGCGTGCCGACGACGGCGAATTACGTAATCACGTCGACGATAGCCGCGCCCGCGCTGATTCAAATGGGCGTGCCGATTTTGGCGGCGCATATGTTCGTGTTTTACTTCGGCATAATCGCGGACGTGACTCCACCCGTCGCATTGGCGGCTTACGCAGGTTCGGGCATATCGGGCGGCAATGCGCTTCGCACGGGAATCAACGCGTCTAAGTTGGCAATCGCGGCGTTCATTATCCCGTACATGTTCGTGCTCAATCCCGAATTAATTTTGCTCCACGGCGTGACGGCAAGTCTGGGCTTGTCGCTGATAACGGCGATTGTCGGCATGGTCGCGTTGAGTTCGTCGCTAATCGGTTACCTTGCTGCGCCGCTGAAAAATTTTGAGCGCGTGATACTCGGCGCGGGCGGCTTGATGATGATTAAACCCGGACTTGCCACGGACATTGCGGGCGTCGCAATTTTCGCCGCGATATTGTTGTGGCAACTGCGCAAATCGTGAAGGAGGTCGGTCGCAATGTTGAGCGCAATAATTTCCTTGGTGCTTGCCGTCGTGAGCGTGATATTGGTCGTCAAGCTGTTGTTGCTGACTCCGACGATTTTGCTGTATGCGCTGGTGACGGCGGGGCTTGCAATTAAATTTGTCGCGAAAAAAATTTTGGGCGCGATACCGTGGATTGTGTCGGCACTCGTCGCGGCAACGGTCGGCTTTATCGGCTTGGGACGACAATTTTTCGGCGCGGGCTCTGCAAAAAGTTTCGTGGAACAATTTTTGCCGCCGCGAGACTTTGAGCGTGAGACGTTGTCGCTGACGCTGATTGAACTGATGATTGTCGTCCGCGAAAAAATTTTACGGCAGGTTACGTGCCTGCGACTCAACGGCTGACGCGTCGCGCTATCCAAAAAATTTCGGCAGGTTGCCGCGCATTGAAGGATTAAAATTTTTCGCGGCGAAATTCCACTGCAATTAACAGGCTTAACACAATTGGAGGAGATTTGATGGCGAACGACAAAGCACGCACGGGAGCCGAAACTCTCGGCGACAAAAAAGGCATTCTGCTTGAGACCGGCACCAACGAATTTGAAATAGTGGAATTCAGTATCGGCGGCGTCAATTACGGCATAAACGTCGCCAAAGTCCGCGAGGTCATTCAACGCGCACCCGTTACAGCAATGCCGCAGGCTCACCCCTACGTTGACGGGCTGTTCACCCTGCGCGGCAAAGCAATTCCGCTGGTAAATCTGCCGCGTTGCCTGAACGTGACCAACGGCGACGAGGCTAAGAACATCATCGTCACGGAAATCAACAACTACGATATCGGCTTCCTTGTCGAGAACGTGTCGCGAATTCATCGCATTTCGTGGAAGGACATGGAGCCCGCGCCCGAAGTCGGCGACCAAAGCCGCGTCGTCGGCATAATCAAGATGCCCGACAGAATTGTCCTGCTGTTGGACTTTGAAACGATTATCGCGGAGATTAACCCCGAAATTAACGCGAAACTCACAACCGTCGCGGAGGCGGGCTCGGACGTTCGTGCAATGCGTGCCGATGTTCACGTCGTCGTTGCGGAAGATTCGCCCATGTTGCGCGACCTGCTTGTCTCAACGTTGCATGATTCGGGCTATCGATTCGTTCGCGACTTCGGCAACGGTCAAGACGCGTGGGAATATCTGCAAAGTCTTGCGGCTAAAGACGGCATAATTTCGCAACACGTCGGCATAATCGTTTCGGATGTCGAAATGCCCAAAATGGACGGGCACCGCCTGCTTAAGCTCGTCCGCGCCAGCGACAGGCTCCGCGACGTGCCGTTTGTACTGTTCTCGTCGCTGATTAATGACGAAATGCGCTTGAAGGGCGAAGAACTCGGCGCGAGTGCACAAATTTCCAAGCCGGAAATCGGTCAGCTCATCGACTTGCTCGACAGCTTCATATTCGGCAAAAAGACCGTCAACATCTAAAAAAATTTCAGCCCGCGCACAGTTGCGGGCTTTTTTGTTGGAGGTGGCTAACATGAAACAATTTATCGTCGATGCGTTCACGGACAAAATTTTCGGCGGCAACCCTGCGGCGGTTTGCGTCGTGGACAACTTCCCGCCCGTCGAGCTCATGCTCAACATCGCGCGCGAAAATAATTTGTCGGAGACGGCTTTTGTTATGCGCGACGGCAAAAATTTCCGACTGCGCTGGTTCACGCCGTCAACCGAAATAAATCTTTGCGGACACGCCACGCTTGCGACGGGCTTCGTGATTTTGACGCGCTACGAAAATTCGCCCGCCGTGACCTTCGAGACATTGAGCGGCACGTTGACCGTTGAGCGCAAGGAAAATTTTTTCGAGATGGATTTTCCCGCGTACACGCCGAAAAAAATTCCCGTGACCGCCGCAATGTGCGACGCCGTCAACGCTGACGTTCGGGAGGCTTATCTCGACCGCGATTTGCTGATGATTTTGGACGACGCCGCGACCGTTGAGCACCTGCGCCCGAATCAGAGCAAGCTTGCCGCGTTGGACGGACTGATTCAAGCCGTGACTGCCGCCGATGAAAATTTCGACTGCGTGAGCCGAATTTTCGCGCCGAAACTTGCGATACCCGAAGACCCCGTGACGGGCTCGACGCACTGCCTTATCGCGCCGTATTGGGCGACACGTCTCGGCAAACCGAAAATTTCAGCGCGGCAAGCGTCGGCACGCGGCGGAATTTTGCGTTGCGAAGTGGCGGGCGACCGTGTTAAAATTTCGGGACAAGCGGCACTTTTCGCCGTGGCTGAACTGAACATTTGAGGAGGCTGAATCATGAGCATTTTGGGAGCAGTGGCGGTACCGCACCCGCCGATAATTTTGCCGGAAGTCGGGCGCGGCGAGGAGTTGAAAATTTCCGCGACGACCGACGCTTACAAAGAAATTTCGCGGCGGATTGTGGAGCTGGAGCCCGAAACGATTGTCATAACGAGCCCGCACTCGGTGATGTACGCGGATTACTTCCACATTTCGCCGGGACCTCAAGCGTCGGGCGACATGTCGCAATTCCGCGCGGGACAAGTGGCGTTGACGGTGAATTACGACGTCGAGCTTGCGAAAAAAATTTCGGACGTCGCCTCAAGCGCGGGAGTTCCTGCGGGCACGTTAGGCGAGCGCAACCCGTCACTTGACCACGGCACGATGATTCCGCTTAGATTTTTGCAACAGGCAGGTCTGGACTTCAACCGCACGAAATTTTTGCGAATCGGCTTGTCGGGCTTGAACGCGGCACTTCATTACAAGTTCGGGCAGTCAATCAAACGCGCCACTGCCGAAGTCGGGCGGCGGATATTTTTCATTGCAAGCGGCGATTTGTCTCACAAGCTCAAGTCGGACGGTCCTTACGGCTTCGTGAAGGAAGGTCCCGTTTTCGACGCGCAGGTTATGGAAAATCTCGGCGGCGCGGACTTTTTCAAGCTGCTGACCATGGATGAAAAAATTTGTTCGCGTGCGGCGGAGTGCGGCTTGCGGTCGTTCTGGATAATGGCGGGCGCGCTTGACAGTCTCGACGTTCACGCGGAGCGGCTGTCTTACGAAGGCACCTTCGGCGTCGGATACGGCATTGTTTGGATGAACGTCGGCAGAGCAAATCCCGCGCGCAATTTCGACGAGCAACTTGCCCGATTTAAAGCCCGCGAATCTGCCAAGCGCAAGGAGTCGGAGGACGCGTTTGTCAAGCTTGCGCGCCACAGTCTGGAAACTTTCGTTCGCACGCATGAGCCTGCCGCCTTGCCGAATGATTTGCCTGCGGAGTTGCTCAATCGTCGCGCGGGTGCCTTCGTGAGCCTGCATAAGGACGGCAACCTGCGCGGGTGTATCGGCACGATTATGGCGACGCGCGCCAATTTGGCGGAGGAAATCTTGTACAACGCGATATCCGCCTGCTCGAAAGACCCGCGCTTCGACCCCGTGACTGCCGACGAACTGGACGACATCGAATACAGCGTTGACGTTTTGGGCGAGCCTGAACGGGTTTTCAGCATCAACGATCTGGACGTTAAGCGATACGGCGTCATTGTCGAAAATGGCGGGCGTCGCGGATTGCTCCTGCCCGACCTTGACGGCGTCGACACCGTCGCCGAACAGATTGCCATTGCCAAGCGCAAGGCGGGTATTCGCGCCGACGAAAAAGTTGCGCTGTGGCGATTCGAGGTTATCCGTCACCACTGAACACGCCATCCGTAACGTTGATTCAATTTTGTATGTGTGAACTACTTTCTTTTGCTTGTCCAAAAGAAAGTAGCAAAGAAAAGACAGCCGCCTACGAAAACTTCACGTTTTCTAACGGCGGCGACGCAGGGCGCGCGTCCATGCGCGCCCCTTAGGTTTATCGCTGATTCGGAGGTTGCGGCATGAAAAAATTTTTCGCCGTCATCGTTACGTTGATTGTCACGACGGCGGCTTTCGCGACGGTGCTTGCGTCGGCTTATGTCGGCAACAGCAACACGCACAAATTCCACTACGCGGACTGTTCGTCGGTCGGCAAAATGAATCCCGCGCATAAAGTCATCTTCAACACCCGCGACGAGGCAGTCAACGCCGGTTACGTCCCCTGCAAGCGTTGCAAGCCGTAAAGGAGGCACAATGGACAAATTACGTGTAATTTTCATGGGCACGCCCGAATTCGCCGTGCCGAGCCTTGCCGCGCTGATTGACAAGACGCAGGTGCTTTGCGTCGTCACACAGCCCGATAAGCCGCGCGGTCGAGGTCACAAACTCCAGCCGCCGCCCGTCAAGGTCTTCGCGCAGGAAAACGGTTTGCCCGTCATTCAGCCGCCGAAAGTCAAAGCACCCGAAGTCGTCGCGCAGTTGGCACAGCTCAAGCCCGATTTAATCGTCGTCGTCGCGTTCGGGCAGATTTTGTCGCAAGCACTGCTTGACGTGCCGCGCTTCGGCTGTATCAACGTGCACGCGTCGCTACTCCCGAAACTGCGCGGGGCGGCTCCGATTGAGTGGTCGATAATTCGCGGCGAAACGGTCACGGGCGTGACGACAATGCAAATGAACGCGGGGCTTGATACGGGCGACATGCTCCTTTCGAGCGAAGTGGCAATCGGCGCGGACATGATATTGCCCGAACTGCGCGAACGGCTTATGACGGTCGGCGCGGACTTGTTGCTCAAGACGCTGTACTTGCTCCGACGCGGCGAACTCCACCCCGTCAAGCAGGACGACGCGCTGTCGACGTATGCGCCGCTGATTAAGCGCGACACGGGGCTAATCGACTGGACGCGACCTGCGCGGGAAATTCACAATCTCGTTCGCGGACTGTACGGCTCGGCGCGGGCAGGCAAGCTCAAAATTTGGCGGACGCAACTCACGGCGGACAATCTGTCACTTGCGGCGGGCGAAGTCAAAATCGTCGGTCAACGGCTCTTCGTCGGCACGGGTGACGGTGCGCTTGAGGTGCTTGAACTTCAGGCGGCGGGCTCCAAAAAACTCAACGCCGCCGACTTCATTCGCGGGCATAAGGTTGGTGACGGCTTTTGGACGAACGAATAATCGCTACCGACGCTCAAGCCGCCGACGATTGGCAATACAGTTTGCGCCCGCGCAGATTGAGCGAATACATCGGTCAGGATAAAGCCAAGCAAAATTTATCGGTGTTCGTTAAGGCGGCACTTACTCGGCGCGAAGCTCTCGACCACGTCTTACTTTACGGACCGCCGGGACTGGGTAAGACGACACTCGCGAACATCATCGCCAACGAATTAAACGTAAACTTCCGCCCGACATCGGGACCGGCAATCGAACGGGCGGGCGACCTTGCGGCGATACTGACGAACCTTCAGCCGCGCGACGTCCTGTTTATCGACGAGATTCACCGCTTGAGCCGACAGATTGAGGAAATTTTGTATTCGGCAATGGAAGACTTCGCGCTCGACATAATCATCGGAAAAGGACCGAGTGCGCGGAGCATTCGGCTGGACATTGCGCCGTTTACGCTGATTGGCGCGACGACCAAGGCGGGCGCGTTGAGTCCGCCGTTGCGTGACAGATTCGGCGTCATATCGCGGCTGGAATATTATTCGACCGACGCGTTGATTGAAATCATCACTCGTGCCGCGCAGATACTCAAGATACCGATTGAGGCGGGCGGTGCTCAAGAAATTGCCCGTCGCTCACGTGGCACGCCGCGCATTGCGAATCGACTGCTCAAGCGCGTCCGCGACTTCGCGCAGGTTGAGGGCTCCGCGACGATAACCGACGACATTGCCGACCGCGCCTTGCTTGCACTTGAGGTTGACCGCGCAGGGCTTGACCATACCGATCGCCGCATGCTCGACGCAATGATAAAAAAATTTCGCGGCGGACCCGTCGGCTTGGAGACAATCGCCGCGTCAATCAGCGAGACCCGCGAAACGATTGAGGACATTTACGAGCCGTATCTGTTGCAGTTGGGATTCATCATGCGCACGCCGCGCGGTCGCGTCGTCACGGAATTGGGTTGGCGGCACATGGGCATTGCTTACCCGAAATCCGACGCACCGACGCTGTTCGACTTCGACGACTGAATTTAATCGCCTTCGGGCGATTTTTTTTTGCGCAAAAAAAAGCCCCGACAATTTTGCCGAGGCTCGTGAACTTAAATTCAGTTCAAGTCATTTGATTGGCTCCGTGATGAGCGGAAATTTATTTTTGTTCAAATTCGCGGTTGCCGTTGATGCCGTAAGTCGCACCATCGACTTTGAAGCTGACGCCGCTGCCGTTGTCGTTGACGGTGAGTTTGCCGCCGTCGCTGAAGTTGAACGCAACCGCCGAAGAAGTGATTGTGTCGATTGTGATATCGGCGAGCGTGAGGTTGACGAAGTTGACGACGTCATTGCCGCCCGCGTTGTCGATGGTATCGGAGCCGTTGCCTGCCGCGTAGTAGAAGTTATCCGCGCCTGCGCCGCCGACGAGCAAGTCGTTGCCGCCGTTGCCGCCCCACAGACTCGTTGCGCCCGTGCCCGCGTAGATGACGTTGTCGAGGTCGTTGCCCGCGAGTTCAGCTTTGCCCGTGAAGTTGCTTGCGTCGATAACCGCGAAGTCGCCTTCAAACGTCATATCGCGTCCGTCGTCGCCGAGCCAGATAATTGCATCGCCCGTAAGCGAGCTTGCGACATTGACGGTAGCGTTCGTTTCGGTTGCAAGGTAGTAGTCAGCGGTGCCGTCGACGTTGACTTTGGTATCGCCGACTTGCGCGACAAGACCGTTGACTGCGAAGTCTTTGCCGTAGCCGCTGACGGTGTCGATTGCGTCTGTGAGCAAAGCTTTTTCGGTTTCGCCGGTGTAGTTGCTTGTGACTTCGAGCAGGAGGTCGTCGCCGACAACTGCCACGTTGCTGAAGTGGTTTTCTTCAATGCGAGTTTCGATTTGGTCAGCGGTGACGTTGAGGGCGTTGACGTAGTTGTTGCTTTCGACGTATTCAAAGTTGTTGATTGTGTGGACTGCGCCGTCGTTGCCGCCGATAACAAAGAACGTCGTCGAGCCTTCCTTATCGGTGCCGCTGTAGCCGCCCAAGACGTTGAGACCGCCTGCGCCGTACAGCGAGGTGTTGCCCTTGCCCGCAATGAGAGTTTCTTTGGCGTCGGAGCCTTTGAAGACCGTGGTGCCTTCGCCGCCGACGAGCTGATTGACGCCTTCGATATAGACACGTTCGCCGTTAATGTAGCTTTCCGCCCAATCGTTGCCGAGGTCAATAAACGCGTCTTTGGTGTAGCGAGTGAAGTTGAGTTCGCTGTTATTGCCGATGTAGGCGTTGGCGCGAGCTTCGTCATCTTCCGCAACGTAAATCGTGGAGCTTTCGCCGCCGATTGCGACGCTGTAAACCGTGTCGTCCGTCGTGTTGCGGATGTATTGCGTCATGTAGCCGCCTTCAAGCGAGCTGACTGCCGTAACAACCGCGTGGAAGCCGAGCGTTTCGTCCTTGATGATTAAGCTGTCGCCCGCGTATTTGAACTTCGTCGTGGTGATGTCGAGGTCGTCAATGGAAATAGTATCGCCCGTGAAGCCGCCGAGGACGTTGTTGGAGCCGACGATTGTCACGCGCCCTTTGCTGACGTTGATGTCCGCGCCGTCGCGATTGGTATCGGCTTGCAATTCGACAAGGTCTTTGCCGTCGCCCGTGACGATTGAATCGCCTGCGCCGCCGAAGAACGTATCGTTGCCCGCACTGCCGTAGAGACTGGAGCCTGCGCGCTTGGTGCCGTCCATGTTGCCGACGAACAGGACATTGTTGAATTCGCTGCCGTCAACGGTGCCGCCGTCTTTACCGGTGAAGCCGACCGCTTGAACCGTATCGGATTCTTTATTCGGAGTCTTGAGGTTGACCATCCAACCGTTGCTATCGCTTTCGCCGAGGTAAACTTTCGACTTGCCGTCGTCGGATTGAATAACAACTGTGCCGTCGTCGAAGCCGATTAAGCTGTTTCTGACAGCGTCGGCGATAACTGACGCGCCTTGCTCTTCGACCTGAATTGCCGCGCCCGTGGAGGCGTTGTAGCCTTCAAGCGAGATATGGGCATTTGCCGCCGCGAACGTAAGGAGAATGTCTTTGCCGCCCTTGCTCATGTCGAAGGTCACGGGTGCGCCGTCACGAACGACGACCGAATCATCGCCCGCGCCGCCGACGACGTTGACTTTGCCGTCACCTGCCGCCATATCGACAAGCACTGCGTCGCCGCCGCCGAGCGTAATGTTCTTGTTGCCGTCCGCCCCGACAGTGACTTCGACGAAGTTGCCGCTGACTGCAGGATTGAGCGCGACATCTTGCGCACCTGCTTTGAGGTGAACTTTCTTGACGCCGCTGTTCTTGCTCACGTCGAAAGTCTGCGTTGTTGTAACGTCGGTGTTGCTCAACCAGACTTCAAGCGGCTGATTAAGGTCGGCTGCGCTTGCGCCCGCGATGCTGTTGCCGGAGATGTTCAGTTTATCGGCACTCCACCAACTATCAGCCGAGTTGCCGTCCAAATTGGCGTGGTTGGTTGCCAGACCGAGAGCCTTTTCAATATCGTCAGCCGACGCGTTCTTGTCAATGATATCTTCAGCCGACGATTCGGATTTAGCTTCGGAGCCGCCTTCAGATTCGGATTCGGAGCCTTCGGAGCCGCCTTCGGATTCGGATTCGGAACCTTCGGAGCCGCCTTCAGATTCGGATTCGGAGCCTTCGGAGCCGCCTTCAGATTCGGATTCGGAGCCTTCAGAGCCGCCTTCGGATTCGG
This sequence comes from Quinella sp. 1Q7, assembly GCA_015206805.1. Taxonomy (GTDB): domain Bacteria; phylum Bacillota; class Negativicutes; order Selenomonadales; family Selenomonadaceae; genus Quinella. Next base: position 16,318 of record JADEZP010000054.1, read on the forward strand.
ATTCGGATTCGGAACCTTCGGAACCGCCTTCGGATTCGTCGTCCGCCTCTGCAACCCAAGTAATATTCTCGCCGGTTG
>JADEZP010000144.1 GCA_015206805.1 Quinella sp. 1Q7
TTTTCGGGTTGACGCGTCCGCAAAAGTCCGTCGGCGATTTGAACTTGCCGCCGCGCTTGCGTTCGTCGACGATGTTGCGATAAGCCGCCTCCCCGACAGATTTTATGCCCGCCAAGCCGAAACGAATTGCGCCGTCCGAAACGGTGAAATGCGCCGCGCTGATGTTGATGTCGGGCGGCAGGACTTTAATTCCCATGCGCCGCGCAAGCTCAATGTACGCGGAAACTTTGTCGGGGTCGGGCGTGCCGCTCATCATTGCCGCCATATATTCGGCGGGGAAGTGCGCCTTCAGATACGCCGTTTGCCACGCCAACAATCCATACGCCGCCGAGTGCGATTTGTTGAAGCCGTAATCCGCGAAATGCGTCAGCAGGTCGAAAATTTTTTCCGCCAACGAATTCGACACGCCGTTAGCCGCACAGCCGCGCAGGAAATTTTCTTTTTGCGCAAGGAGGATGTCGGCTTTTTTCTTGCCCATTGCGCGGCGCAGGATGTCCGCCTGTCCGAGCGTGAAGCCCGCCAACGTTTGGACGATTTGCATGACCTGTTCCTGATACAAAATCACGCCGAAGGTTTCGCGCAATATCGGCTCAAGTTTCGGGTGCAGGTAGTTCGTGACTTTGCGTCCGTGTTTGCCCGCAATGAAGTCTTCAACCATGCCGGAGCCGAGCGGTCCCGGTCGATACAGCGCGACGGTCGGAATCAAGTCCTCGAAAGATTCGGGGCGCAACTCCTTGACAAGCGACGTCATGCCCGCCGACTCCATTTGAAAGACCGCGCCCGTCAAGCCCGCCGTGAGCATTGCCGCAGTCTTCGCGTCGCGCAGGGGAATTTTCGACGGCTCAAGCTCAATGCCGCGCGATGCTTTGATGTTCGCAAGTGCCTCCGCGACAATCGTAAGCGTGCGCAGTCCGAGAAAGTCCATTTTCAGCAAGCCGAGTTCCTCGACGGCGTCTTTGTCGAATTGCGTAACGAGCACTCCGTTTGAAATTTGCAGCGGAACAATTTCGTCGAGCGGTCGCTTTGAAATGACGATGCCCGCCGCGTGAACGGAAGTATGTCGCGGCAAACCTTCAAGCTTTCGCGCAATGTCGATTATGCGTCGAGTGTCGGCGTCAGTGTCGTAAGCCGTGCGCAATTCGGCGGAAGTTTTCAGCGCGTCGTCAATCGTGATGTTCAGGACGTTCGGAATCATCTTGACGATTTTTGAGCTGTCGCTGTACGGCAAGCCCAATACGCGGACTACGTCGCGAATCGCCGCCTTCGTCGCCATTGTCCCGAACGTCACAATCTGCGAAACTTTATCCGCGCCGTAGCGTTCGCGAACGTAAGCAATCACTTCGTCGCGGCGAATGTAGCACAGGTCGACGTCGATGTCGGGCAACGTGACGCGTTCGGGATTCAGGAAGCGTTCAAACAGCAAGCCGTATTTGAGCGGGTCGAGCTCCGTAATTCCGAGCAGATACGCGACGAGACTTCCCGCCGCCGAGCCGCGTCCCGGTCCGACGGGAATTTTTTTTCGCCGCGCAAAGTTGATGAAGTCCCAAACAATCAGAAAGTAGCCGTCGTAGCCCATGTCGTGAATTATTTCGAGCTCACGCTCCAGCCGCGCAGTCACTTCCGCCGTCACGACTTCGTAGCGCGTCGGAATTTTTTCGCGGCACAAATCGCGCAGGTAGTCGGCGGCGTCGACGTAACCTTGCGGCAACGGGAACTGCGGCATTTGAAATTTGCCGAACTCCAGCGTGACGTTGCAACGTTCGGCAATGCGCAGGGTGTTGTCGCAGGCGTCGGGCACGTCGTCAAAAAGCGCGCGCATTTCCTCGGCGGACTTCAAATAATAATCGTCCGACGAAAATTTCATGCGGTGCTTATCGGTGACGATTTTGCCCGTCTGCAGGCACAGCAACAGGTCGTGAAATTCGGCGTCCTCGCGGCGGACGTAATGTGAATCGTTCGTTGCGACGAGCGGCACGTTCAATTCGGCGGAAATTTTTTTCAGCTCCTCGCGAACGGCAAATTCCTCGTCGAGCCCGTGATTCTGAATCTCCAGAAAAAAATTATCGCGCCCGAAAATCCCGACGTATTCCGCGACAATTTCCCGTGCCCGCGACAAATTGCCGTCGAGAATTGCGCGGGGAATTTCACCTGCGACGCACGCGCTCAACGCAATCAATCCGCCGTGATATTCGTGGAGCAAATCTTTGTCGACGCGCGGGCGATAATAAAAACCTTCGGTCGCCGCCGCCGACGCAAGCTTGACCAAATTTTTGTAGCCGTCGTTGTTTTCGGCGAGCAAAATCAAATGATGATACTTGCCGTCGGATTTGTCGCGGTCGAATCGGGAGTGCGGCGCAACGTAAACTTCGCAACCGATAATCGGCTTGAGCCCGCGTTTGACGGCGGCTTTATAAAAATTCACGACGCCGTACATGGTGCCGTGGTCGGTTATCGCGATTGAATTCATGCCGAAATTTTTTGCCGCGTCGAGCAGGTCGCCGATACGCGCCGCGCCGTCGAGCAAGCTGTATTCCGTGTGCACGTGCAGGTGAGTAAAATTTTTCTGCGCCATGAGCCGCCGCCTCCTTTGTAGGGAACAGGGGTTAGGGACCAGGGACCAGTTGCGGCTGCGCCGCCAAAAAAACTAGTCCCTGACCCCTGACCCCTGACCCCTATTGTAATTATATCAGCGGCGCGAAGTCGGCGGCAAATTTTTTTAGCGTGAAAATTTTTTGTCGGCGGAAAAGTTTTTTGTTATAATTCGCTCGAACTGAAAGGGGGAAATTTTTTTATGCTCAAGAAAATTTTTGCCTGCGCGGTGACGTTGGCAATGATGCTCGGCTTGACGGGTTGCGGCACCGAAAAAGTCATCGGCACGCCCGATAAAGCGGTGCTCGCTTACGCCGAAATTGCAATGACCGGTGCGACGGATAATATGTCGGCGGCGGGCTTCACCGATAACGACGGCAACGAAATTCGCTACCGCGTGGCAAATACGTTCGTCGACGCAATGAAAAATATCACGCCGCTCAATCAACAGACTGCGGAAGAAATCACGAAAATATATTTCGACAAGCTCAAGGACAACGTGAAATTCAACGTGTCGCTCAAAAAGGACGACGCCGACCGTCCGATTGTGCAGGTGACGACGACGCCGATTGATCAAGCCGAAACTGCGCGAACGTCTGCAGCGGGCAATGACGAGTTGCTTGCACTTATCGGCATGGTCGGGCAGTTGAAGGCTGACGGCGCGACTGACGACCAGCTCAAAGAAAATCCCGACGTCCAGAAACTCGCCGTCGCCGCGCTGAAAAAATACGTCGACAACATCCGCTTCCGTCCCGAAAAAACTTTCGACGTACCCTGCGGCAAAGTCACGGGCTCCGACGGCAAAGTTCATTGGGCTCCGCTCGACAGCGACGCGTTCATAAATTTCCTCACGGGCAACACTTGATATCGACGAAAGGACGGTTTTCCACATGCAACGATTTCGACGAGCGATTCAAAAATTTTTCATGGCGACTATTTTTATCGTGACGGCACTGGCGGCGACGGGTTGCGGCGACGATATTCCCGTTGACGGCGAAAAGCCGCCGCGTGAGGTCAAGACCGCCAACTTCGCCGACACATACAAGGCAAGCGATACGTGGCTGATTCAGTGGTACGTTTGCGGCACGGACTTGGAGTCTGAAAACGGCGCGGCTTCGGCTGACTTGCAGGAGCTTTTGCAAGTCAAGTTGCCCGAAAATGTCAAGGTGCTTATTCAAACGGGCGGTGCCAATCAGTGGCAAAATAACGTCGTATCAAGCAGCGCGACCGAACGTTTCCTTTACGACAGCAACGGTTTGCAACGGCTCGCCACGCTCGATGATGCCGACATGGGCAACGTCAACACGCTTGCCGATTTCGTGCGCTACGGCGCGGAAAATTTCACCGCCGATCATAAAGTGTTCGTGTTTTGGGATCACGGCGGCGGCACGGCTGTCGGAGTTTGTCTCGACGAACGCACGGGAAATTTTTTGAGCTTGAACGACCTGCGCAACGCCTTCACCGCCGTTTACGAACCGTCCGCCGACAATCCACCGTTTGAACTTATCGGCTTCGACGCGTGCTTGATGGCGACTTACGCCACAGTAAACAGTCTCGACGGCATTGCGCGTTACGTCACAGCTTCGGAGGAAGTTGAGCCCGGTATCGGCTGGTACTACACGGGCTGGGTCGGAGCACTCGCCGAAAATCCCGCGATGGGCGGCGCAGGTCTCGGCAAGGCGATTTGCAACAGCTACTTCGACGAATGCGCGAAATACGACCTCGACGACACCGCGACGCTTTCCGTTATCGACTTGAGCAAACTGCCGACACTGCGCAACGCTTACGAATCTTTCGGGCTGGAGGCTGTTCGTGCCGCCCGCGACAATCCCAGAAAATTTTTCTCGAACTTCGGACGCGGTGCCGAAGAGGCTGAAAATTACGGCGGCAATACATTTTTCACGGGCTACACGAACATGGTCGACATCAGCGATTTGGCTCGCAGTAACAAGTCACTCGTGCCCAACTCCACCGACAAATTAATCGGCGCGATTGATGAGGCTGTCGTTTACAGAGTTGCGGGCGGCTATCGCAATCGCGGCGGCGGACTTAGCGGCTTCCACTCCTACAGCGGCGACGAACAATCTTTGGTCAGTTATCTCAACCTCGACGCCGCGCCAATTCCGCAGAAAATTTTGTACTAC
>JADEZP010000145.1 GCA_015206805.1 Quinella sp. 1Q7
CGAACAGCGCAAAGGTCGGCTCGCGGGACTCAAAGTCGCAATCGTCGGCGACATACTCCACAGCCGCGTTGCACGTTCGGACGTTTACGCAATGACCAAACTCGGAATGGAAGTGCGCCTTGCGGGACCGAAGACGCTGTTGCCAAGATTTTTCGCGTTCGAGGGCGTCACAGTCCACGAATCAATCGACGCGGCAATTTCGGGCGCGGATGTCGTCAACGTCCTGCGAATTCAGCTTGAGCGGCAACAGGCGGGACTTTTCCCGTCCACGCGTGAATATGCGCGGGTCTTCGGCATAAACGACGACCGCTTGAGACTTGCGGCGGAGGACGTGTTAATTCTGCACCCCGGTCCGCAAAACAAAGGACTTGAAATTTCGTCGGCTGTCACGTATTCGGAACGCTCGGCGATTCACGACCAAGTGCAAAACGGCGTGGCAATCCGCATGGCGTTACTTGACCTTACATTGAACGGAGGCGCGAACTCATGAATCAAATATGGCAGATTCGGCGCGCGGAGGCTCAAATTTCGACGTCGCTGTTAATTCGCGGCGGACGCGTCATTGACCCTGCCAACGACTTCGACGGCGCGGCAGACGGGAATTATCGGGCGGCGAAGGCTTATCTTGCGGAGCTTGCCGCCAAACTGAACGGAGGCGCGAACTCATGAATCAAATATGGCAGATTCGGCGTGCGGAGGCTCAAATTTCGACGTCGCTGTTGATTCGCGGCGGACGCGTCATTGACCCCGCAAACGACTTCGACGGCGCGGCTGACGTGCTGATAATCGACGGGCGCATTGCCGCCGTCAAGCCCGACATAAAATTTTCCGCGCACCACGAATACAACGCGGCGGGCAAAATCGTCGTGCCCGGTCTGATTGATATGCACGTCCATTTGCGTGAGCCCGGTCAAGAGGCTAAAGAAGACTTCGTGAGCGGCTCCAAGGCGGCAGTCGCGGGCGGATATACGACGGTCGCGACAATGCCCAACACGTCCCCGACGGTCGACAACGCCGCGCTCGTTCGCGCAATGGTCAAGCGTGCGCAGGACGTCGGCATCGTCAACATCAAAATTATCGGCGCGGTCACCAAAGGTCAGCACGGACAGGAGCTTGCCGAAATGCGCGACATGATTGCGGCGGGCGCGGTTGCCTTCAGCGACGACGGGCACTTCGACGACAACGCAAAAATTTTCATGAACGCGCTGGATTATCTTCACGACACGGGCAAAGTCATCATTTGCCACGAGGAGGAAACTTCGCTTGTCAAAGACGGCGTCATGAACGAGGGCAAACGTTCCGCGCTGCTCGGCTTGAAAGGTCGCCCGACCGTCGCGGAAGACATTGCCGTTGCCCGCGATTGTCTGCTTGCCGAATACACGGGCGGACGCGTTCACATTGCGCATATCAGTTCCGCCCGCGCAGTCGATATCGTCCGTGATGCCAAGCGTCGCGGCGTCAAGGTCACTGCCGAAGTCACGCCGCAACATTTGACGATGACGGAGGATTTGGTTAATCCCGCCGACGCCTCCACGAAAATTAATCCGCCGCTTCGCACGCAAGCCGACTGCGACGCGATGTTGACGGGTTTGCTTGACGGGACGATTGACGCGATTGTTACCGACCATTCGCCGCACGCGCCCGAAGAAAAGGATCGCGAATACATTTACGCTCCGAGCGGCTTCCCAGGTCTTGAAACGAGCGTCGGCGTTTTGCTCACGGAACTTTATCACACGGGCAAGATTGACTTGCGGACGCTGATTTCCAAAATGACTGCCGAACCCGCGCAGATTTTCGGACTGGACGCCGGCACGCTGTCAATCGACGCGCCCGCCGACGTTACGATTATCGACCCCGATTTGACGTGGACAGTCGACGCGAAAAATTTTTACACGCGCGGCAGTCACTCACCGTTTATCGGGCGCGAGCTCAAAGGTCGCGTCGTCGCAACAATCGTGCGCGGCAACCTAATGAAACTCAATCAGTGGTAAAAAAATTCGTCCCCGTTGCAAATTCGCGGCGGGGATTTTTTTTATTGACAGCAACAGGCGACGAAACTACAATGTTGCTCAAATTCCAAAGGAGATGACTTTAATGGCAGACATCAAAATCGTCGAGACCAAATCGCTCAAGACTAAGCCCGACGTTTCAAAAATCGGCTTCGGCACGCACTTTACCGATTATATGTTCGTTATGGACTACGACGCCGAACACGGTTGGCACGACGCCCGAATCGTCCCGCACGAAAAAATTTCAATCGACCCAGCCAACGCCACGCTCCATTACGGGCAGGCGATATTCGAAGGTCTCAAAGCTTACCGTCAGGGCAACAAGGCAGTCCTTTTCCGCGCGACCGACCATCTGCAACGGCTCAACCGCTCCGCGAAAATTTTGGATATTCCCGAAATTCCCTTCGACGTGGCGCATGAAGGTTTGCTCAAACTCATCGACCTCGACAAAGATTGGATTCCGACCGAAAAAGGTCAGAGCCTGTATATCCGCCCGTTCGTGTTCGCGACTGATGAAGTTTTGGGCGTCAGCGTCAGCAAGCACTACAAATTTATGATTATCCTGTCGCCCGTCGCCGCATACTATGCGCACGGCTTCGCGCCCGTGAAAATTCTCGTCGAGGATAAATACGTCCGCGCAGTTCGCGGCGGATTGGGTGCCGCCAAAACTCCCGCAAACTACGCCGCGAGCTTGCACGCGGGACTTGTCGCGCACGATATCGGCTTCGACCAAGTGTTGTGGCTTGACGGCGTCGAGCGCAAATACATCGAGGAAGTCGGCTCAATGAATATTCTGTTCAAAATCGCGGGCGAAATTGTTTCCCCGTCGCCGCAGATTCAGACGTCGATTCTTGACGGTATCACGCGTCGCACGGTCAATCAAATTGCCAAGGCGTGGGGAATGCCCGTCGTCGAGCGCAGAATTTCAATCGACGAAATTATTGCCGCTCACGAGGACGGTCGCCTTGAGGAAGTCTTTGGTAGCGGCACTGCGGCGGTTATTTCGCCCGTCGGCGTCCTGCGCTACAAAGATCACGATTATGTTATCGGCGACGGCAAAATCGGTGCCTTCGCGCAGAAAATGTACGACTTTATCGAAGGTCTGCACGTCGGCGAAGTCGCGGACACCTTCGGCTTTATCGAGGTTGCCGGCGAATATTGATTCAAGCTCCGCAAATAAAAAAGCCCCCGTCATGTTGGCGGGGGTAATTTTTTTCGCGCTCAATCCGACTTGTCGACGACGTGTATTTTACCGTATCAATCAGCGCGGGCTTGACGGGCGCGACAGTCGGCACGCTTTCGCCGTCGTATGATTCGACGCCGCGTTGTCGAAATTCGCGCTCAATCTGATTTTGCGTCAACGAGCGTCTGCAGGAACTTCAGCAAAGCTTTGCGGCTTGATTCGGGCAGTGAGTCTACCGCTTCCAAAATTTTGCGCTGTTCGGCAGTCAGCACCGATTGCATTGGTGCAAATTTGACGGGCGCGACGGTCGGAACGCATTCGCCGCTGTGATTCGCTATGTACTCTTCAACGCTATTTTGTACCAGTCGCGACAAGCTCAATCCCAACGCCGCCGCCCATTGCGTGTATTGTTTGCTCATTCCCTTCTTGACTTCAAAGGAGACAACTTCCAAATTTTTTTCTTTGTATCGTTGCCGCGCTAGCTTTTGCTCCGCTGACGTTGCCATTTTCAATCACTCCCGTTTTTGAGGAATTAAAGCCGCCGTTGTCTGAACCGCCAGCCAATCATAAAACGCCTGCTTGTTGGCAGGAAGTCCGCCGCCGTCGGCAAACCGGTTGTTGGTGATAAGATATTCCTGCCCGCCGCAAAGCACGCACATATTGCTATCGTGATAGAATCGCTGATTGCCGTTCGCGTCGCGGATGTCGTCGGAGTGCTTGACCTTGCGCAGGACGCCTTCGCCGCGATTGTACGGGAACTTCAAGTTTCGGTCGTAGCTCGCGCAAGCTTCGGCGTCGCTCAAAAATCGGACGGTATCTTCGGTCATCAAGCGATAGTCCGCCAATTTTGGAGTTGCTCGTCGTTATTGATACAGCTCGCGACGGATTTAAGCCACGCCGCCAAGTCGTCGGGAGTTTTCGGGAAATTGCCGCGCGTCGAGTCGGAAAAAATTTCAGCCAAAGTTATCGCCTCCCAACGCAAAAAGCCCAAGTCAATGACTTGAGCCGGAAATTCTTGATTGGTGCGGTTGATGAGACTTGAACTCATACGCCTTGTGAGCACTGCCCCCTCAAAGCAGCGTGTCTGCCTATTCCACCACAACCGCATATCGGTTGGTGCGGTCGATGAGACTTGAACTCATACGCCTTGTGAGCACTGCCCCCTCAAAGCAGCGTGTCTGCCTATTCCACCACGACCGCATATTAAGTTTTCAGAGTTGGTGCGGCAGAGAGGACTTGAACCTCCACGGGGTTGCCCCCACCAGCGCCTGAAGCTGGCGCGTCTGCCATTCCGCCACTACCGCACATGATTATTGGTGCCGAGGACCGGAATCGAACCGGTACGAGTTTTTACACTCGCAGGATTTTAAGTCCCGTGCGTCTGCCAGTTCCGCCACCCCGGCGAGTGGAGCGGGTGATGGGAATCGAACCCACGTGATCAGCTTGGAAGGCTGGAGCTCTACCATTGAGCTACACCCGCGTGGAGCCGGCTATAGGACTTGAACCTACAACCTGCTGATTACAAATCAGCTG
>JADEZP010000006.1 GCA_015206805.1 Quinella sp. 1Q7
ATTTGAGCCGCGGCAAGTTTCTTTTACTGAATCAAAATATCTCTGAACATGGAAAGAATTTCTTGCCCGTAAAATCTGCCGGGGACGGCCCAGCGTCCGTTCAAATCTTTCCAGTCGCCGAGCGTGCGCGAGCCGTAAGCCTGACGGACGATGCCGTAACGCGGGTCGACGACGGGCATGGTCGGGCGACGCGTGGAGGAGTAAGCGAGCAGGTGCTGAATGTGTGCGCGGACTCCGAGCTGAGGCGTCGCAAAAAATTCGCCCTTGACGCCGCCGCCGGTCGTGCCCAGCCCGCAATAATTATTTTGTTCGGGGATAACGTCGCCGCCGTAACGGAAGAAGCCCGTTTCCTTGAGAGCCTGCGCGAATGCCACGTCGGGACGAATTCCTTCGCGCGCGCCCTCCTCGTAATAGTACGCGACAATTTCTTCGGCGGAAACTTTCAAGTTCGGGTGAGGATTGTTGCGCAGAAGATATTTGACGCATTGTTGCTGAGTGGCCATGGGCGTCCCGATTATCGAAGTGTCAGAGGTTGAAAGGGTCGTCGGCACGGAAAAATTTTTCGGGCTGTTGAAGGCGTCGAAAACTTTTTCCTGCGGATTCGGTTTGAATTTGCTCATCGTCTCGGCAACACGCTCGCGCAAGGTCGGCAGTTTCCGTTCGAGGGATTTGGTTTCAACTTTCGGGTCGTGAATTCTTTTGACGTTCGCGTCAGCCGTCAGAGGGAATGAGAAAGCAAACGCTCCGAGCATGGCCGCCGCGAAAAATTTCTTTGCCTTGGAAAAGTTCAAGTCGTTCACCTCATGCAGATTTTTTTTCAGAAATTTATCATCCGCCGCGAAGTATACACCATTTGAAAATTCGTTGCAAGAAATAAAAATAAAATCGGCGGTCGCGCTCAACAAAAAAATCCCCTCACGCGAGGGGTTAAAAATTATTTATTTTATTCCGCTGGTTTTGATTTGCTTTCGTTTCTTGCGTAGAGGCGAGCGACGCGGATGGCTTTCAAGAAGTCTAGGGCTTTGTCTTCCGCAAACTGTCTTTCGATTTCCTTTTTGAAGAAATACCATTCGCGCGGCGCAAAAGTTATCGGCTTGCTTTCGTCGATTACGTCTTGGTCAAGTGCTTGAGCCTCCGACATTTAAATCACCTACACTCAAGCAGATTTGACGAGGCGAACGATTTCTTCTGCGCCGCCCTCCATGGTCTCGGCCATGATGACGTTGGCGATGGGAGAGTCTTTGAGGATTTGGCGGCCGCGTTCGACGTTGGTGCCTTCCAGGCGAACGACGACGGGCACGGGAATGGATTTGCCGTCTTCCGAAATAATTTTCGCGGCGTCGACGATTCCTTGCGCCACGAGGTCGCATTTGTTAATGCCGCCGAAGATGTTCACGAAGATACCCTTCGACTGACCGCCCTCCAGCATAATCTTGAATGCCTCGGCGATTTTTTCGGGCGTGGAGTCTCCGCCGACGTCGAGGAAGTTTGCGGGCTCTCCGCCGAAGTGTTTGAGGATATCGACGGTCGCCATTGCCAAGCCCGCGCCGTTGACCATGCAAGCCACGTCGCCGCCGAGATTGACGTAGTTTAAGCCGAGTTTCGCCGCGTGAAGTTCTTTCGGTTCCTCTTCGGTTTCGTCGCGCATGGATTCAACGTCGGGGTGGCGATAAAGTGCGCTGTCGTCGAAATTCAGCTTGGCGTCGAGCGCGATAACGTCGTTCTCCTGCGTGACGACGAGCGGATTAATTTCGGCAAGGGAACAATCTTTTTTGACGAAGGCGCGGTGCAAATTAATCATGAGCTTTGTAACTTTGCGGATAACTTCTTTCGGGAAATTCATCTTGTACGCCATGCGCGTTGCCTGGAAGGGCGCGAGACCGATTGCGGGGTCAATGTATTCCTTGAAAATTTTTTCGGGCGTATTGGCGGCGACGGTTTCAATTTCCATGCCGCCTTCTTCGGAACCCATCATGACGACACGCGCGGTTTGCCTGTCGACGACGAAGCTTAAGTAATATTCTTTCTTGATGTTGGAGCCGGCCTCAATCAGCAGACGACGAACGACTTTGCCGTCCGGACCGGTTTGGTGAGTGACAAGCGTCTTGCCTAAAAGTTCTTCGGCGTATTGACGGACTTCCTGCAGATTGTGCGCGAGTTTGACGCCGCCCGCCTTGCCGCGTCCGCCCGCATGAATTTGCGCTTTGACGACCGTCACGTCCGCGCCGAGAGTTTGCGCTTGTTTAACTGCCTCTTCGACAGTGAAAGCCGCGCCGCCGTCAGGAACGTTGACGCCGTAGCCGCGCAGAATTGCTTTGCTTTGGTATTCGTGAATGTTCACGCTATCAGCCTCCGAAAATTATTTGCGATTTTTCAACATGTAAACGGTTTGCCCCGAAGCCGCGCCGCTTGTCCAAAGTTTGAAGCCGCCGTCGACCGCTTGCGAATGAATTTCGTTCTGTGTGGCGTAGGCGATAATCTCAATGCCGGCCGCCGCGCAGAAAAGATTTGCCGCGTTCTTCAAGCCGGCGTCCAGATAATCAATCGGGCAACCGGGATCGTAGCCGAACATGCCGAGTTCCATTTCGACTTCCGCCTTTTCGGTGACGGGATAAATTTTTTCGTCGGAAATTTTTTCCCACGCCGCGCCCTTTTGGCAAGCGCGAATGTCGACGTCGGGCAGAGCTTCCGCGTTGAAAGCCGTTCGCGACAAGTGCCGTGACAGTGTCGCCGTCAACGTTAATCGCCGTGCCGTTGATTGTCGCGTCGCCGATGTCGTTGACCGTCGCCGTGTCGAGCCCGCTGATGACGCCTTCGATGCCGTCAGCCGTGATGACGTTGTCGCTTGCCACGCCGAGAGTCACGACGCTGTTGCCGCTCAAGTTCAAGGTGTCGTCGTCGAGCGCAAAGCCAGTTTCGTCCTGATGGATTGCAAAGTTGCCGTCGCCGTCGAGATTCGCGCCCTTGACAGTTCCGTCCGTGAGCGTGAAAGTCGTCGTCGCGGAGGTCGTGTAGGTTTTGCCGTTGAGGTCGTAAGTGCCCGCGTCCGCCGCGACATTGCCCGTCGACGCGTCTATAGTGACGGTGCCGCCGCTGATTGTGTAGGGCGTTTCATTGACCGCCACGCCGTTTGCGAAGTCGCCGCTGATTGTCGTGACGCCGTCCGCCGCAGTGATTTTGCCGCGTCTTACGGTGTACAGGACGCTTGCGCCGCTCGCGAAGGTTTTATCGACCGTCAACGATCCTGCCGCGTCCGTGAGCAATGTCCCGTTCGTCAAGCCGCCGACTGTTACGCCCGTCGCGCTACCCAAATTCTCCACGCCCGTGATTGAGCTGTTGGCGTCGATGTTGACGGTGTAAGCGTCGTCGCCCGTAACAGTCAAAGCCGTCTTGCCGACAGTCAAACCCTTTGCCGTGGCGGTCAGTGCCGTCGACGTTGCGGCGTTTACCGTCTTGCCGTCAACCGTAACCGTGCCGTAAACCGTGAACGTCTTGCCCGTCGCCGAAGTCGCCGTGGTGCCGTCCGTGATTGACAAATCGCCGTCGCCGTCGAAAATCGCCGTGCCGTCGCCGCTCAAGCTCATGCCGTCGAATTTTATCGTGTCGGAGGTGCTCAAGTCGATTGTCGCGTTGACGGCGGAAATGTCGCCCTGAACCGTGAGCCGATTGCGCCGACCGATTGTAACCGTCACGTCGTCGGCATTTGCAGTGATAACCGTCGTGCCCGCCGTCAAAGATTGTTCCTCGTCGAGCGTAAACGTCGCGCCGTGTGCTTCGTCGAGACTGTCAAATTCCGCGCCGTCGCCGTCGAAAAGTACGCCGCCGATTTTGCCGAGATTGGCGACCAGCGAATTGCCTTCGGCGTCGGTGAGGTTGATTGCCGTCGCGCCGTTGTTGATGAGCGTTACGGGCGTGTAATTGACATCCGCCGCAAGTTGAATCGTCGAGTTCGTCGGGAGCGTGTGCCCGCTTGAGACGACGTCCGTAAACTTGACGCCCCTGTCGACGGTGATGTTGCCGTTCTTGTCGACGGTGATTATGTACGCGCCGCTTTCGGGAATGTAATCGTCGAAATACCAGCCGTCGGCGTCGTTGTAGTTGAGCGTGGAATTATCGGCGGGCGAAGTGTAAGTGTCGCCGTCGATTGTAACAGTCGCGTCCTTAGTGAGCGGGCTGATTGAACTGATTGTACCGTCGTCGGCGAGCGTGACATCGGCGTCGGCGACATTGTCGGCAAGCGTGACGGTTTGATTGCCGATTTTGTGAGTGCCGTTGTCGATAACGATAGTCGGATTTTGAGCGTCGTCGGCTATCGTGACGGGAATATCGTCGCCGGTAGTGACTTTGCCGTCGGTAATTTCGACCGAGCCCGCGTCTTCGATTTTGGGGATATTGCCCGTCGCGTCCACGGTGAAATATTCGGTGCCGCGTTTCGGGTTGACGGTGAAGACTGTTTCGGTATTGTCGGCGTTGACGGTGGTGATAGAAACGTCGTCGGAGGCAAGGTCGTTGTCGACGTCCATAACGACGCCGCTGACGGTGAGTGCGCTCAAAAGCGTATCGCCGTCGCTGACGGTCAACTTATATCTGCCGTCGGAGTCGCGGCTCAAAGTGCCGTAAATTTCCGTGGGCGACGTGGTGCTGTTCGTGAGGATAATTTCTTCGCCGTTGACGAGGGTGCCCGTATCGACGAACAAATCTTTATTGCTGACGACGAGCGGAGTGCGCCAATTCGAGGCGGTCTCCAACGCGTCGATTGTCAAGCCGTCGGAGTAGTCGCCGCCGCGCCACAATGCGCCCGCAGAATTCATCGGTCCCGTGACTTTGACGGTGTAAGTGTTGTCGTCGGCAGTGAAGGCGTCGCCCGAATTGAGTTCGCCGATTGTCACAGCCGAATCAGCCGCGTTGACGGTAAGTCCGTCGCCCGCCGTGTTGCTGATTGAATGTTCGGAAGTCGTCGCAACTGAATCGCCGCTACTCAAGCTGACAGTGCCCGTCGTGAGTGTTGAGGTTGTCGGCGTCGTATCGATAATCAGCGTCGTCGTGCCGGTGTAAATGTTGCCGTTGACCGTGACGGTGCCCGAAGGTGCGCGAACTTGACCCGCGTAATCAAGCGTGTAGGTCGAGCCGTTCTTCGTGACGGTGCCGAGCTGCTTAGTCGGGGCAGTCGCGCTGTCGAAAACGAGCATGTTATTTGCAGTCACGTCGTCGAGGTCGAGGACACCGTCGATAGGCGCGAGAGCTTGCGTTTCTGTGAATCCGAAAGTCAATGTATCGTCGCTGAAGCCGTCGGTGACCAGCGCGGTATCCGTCGTATTGAACAGTCCGAGATTGTCGACGTAAGTATAGGTGTCGCCGTCGAGCGTGAAGGTATCGCCAGCACTCAAGCCGCTGATGTCGTCGAGACTGATAATCGCGTTGGCAACGGTTGAAGGCGTAATGACGTGACTTCCCGCAGTGACGGTTTGACCCGCCACAGCCTGGACTTCGCCCGCCGTGAGCGTGAAACTCTTAACATCGTCGCTGAAGCGCGGGACATCGTCGGTCGCCGTGAGCGTGAAAGTTTTCGCCCGCGTGTTGACCGTCACGTCGGCAAAGGTCGAATCGTTCGCCGTGAAAGTCGCAACGTCGGCAAAGTCGTCGTCGAAAGTCGCGGCTGTATCGACAATGTTTATCGAGCTTAACGCGCCGTTGACCAAATCGTCGGCAGTGAAACGATAAGTGCCCGCATTGTTCGCAAGCGTGCCAAAAACTTTGCTCAAGTCGTCGCTGACAATGACGGCGTCGGAGCCCATCGACAGCAAACTGTCCGTAACGTTAAGCGCGGCGTTCGTGACGGTGAGATAATTATTCCAGTTGTCGGAGCTTGTCAATTTTGCGAGCGTGATTGTCGTCGGCGCAGTTTCGGTGTAAATATTTTCGGCGGTCGTATTGAAGAGTGCGGCGTCGGTAATTTGATAAGCGGTGCTGTCGGCGGTGAAGGCGTCGCCCGAATTCAGCGCGCCGATTGTCACAGCGGAGCCCGAGGCGTTGACGGTAAGTCCGTCGCCCGAAGTCGTCGCCACGTTGTGATTGGAAGTCGTGTTGACGCTGTCGCCGCTTGCCAAGTTGACAGTGCCCGTGGTGAGCGTTGAAGTCGTCTCCGTCGTATCAATTATCAGCGTCGTCGTGCCGGTGTAAGTGTTGCCGTTGACGGTGACGGTGCCCGAAGGTGCGCGAACTTTCCCAGCATAATCGAGCGTGTAAGTCGAACCGCTCTTCGTGACGGTGCCGAGTTGTTTAGTCGGGGCAGTCGCGCTGTCGAAGACGAGCATACTGTCGTTGGTGACGTTGGCGAGGTCAAGCACGCTGTCGACGGGCGCGAGCACTTGAGTTTCTGTGAATCCGAACGTCAACGTGCCGTCGCTGAAGCCGTCCGTGATCAGCGCGGTATCAGTAGTGTTGAACAGTCCGAGGTCGTCGACGTAAGTATAATTGTCGCCGTCGAGCGTAAATGTGTCGCCCGCACTCAAGCCGCTGATGTCGTCGAGGCTGATAATCGCGTTGGCGACGGTCGTCGGCGTGATAACGTGACTTCCCGCAGTGACCGTTTGACCCGCCACAGCCTGGACTTCGCCCGCCGTGAGCGTGAAACTCTTGACGTCGTCGCTGAAGCGCGGGACATCGTCGGTCGCCGTGAGCGTGAAAGTTTTCGCCCGCGTGTTGACCGTCACGTCGGCAAAGGTTGAATCGTTCGCCGTGAAGGTCTCAACGTCGGCAAAATCAGCGTCAAAAGTCGCGGCTGTATCGACAATGTTTATCGAGCTTAGCGCGCCGTTGACGAGCTTGTCGGCAGTGAATTTGTAAACGCCCGATTCATTGGCGAGCGTGCCAAAAACTTTGCTCAAGTCGTCGCTGACAATCACGGCGTCATTATCGACATCGCTAGTCGCCTCGGAACTTTCAGAGGCGGCTTCAGAGCCTTCTGATTCGTCGTCGGCGTCGGCAGTCGGCAACAATGCGTCGGTAATGTTGAGCGTGCCATTTTCGACGGTGAGATAATTATTCCAGTCGTCATCGCCCGTCAATTCGTCAAGCGTGATTGTCGTCGGCGAAGTGGCGGTGTAAACATTTTCGTCAGTCGTATTGAAGAGTGCGGCGTCCGTGATTTGATAAGCGGTGCTGTCGGCGGTGAAGGTGTCGCCCGAATTGAGTTCGCCGATTGTCACAGCCGAGCCCGAAGCGTTGACCGTAAGTCCGTCGCCCGCCGTGTTGCTGATTGAATGTTCGGAAGTCGTCGCCACTGAACTGCCGCTTGCCAAACTGACGGTGCCGGTTGTGAGCGTTGAGGTTGTCGGCGTCGTATCGATAATCAGCGTCGTCGTGCCGGTGTAAATGTTGCCGTTGACGGTGACGGTGCCCGAAGGTGCGCGAACTTGACCCGCGTAATCGAGCGTGTAAGATGTGCCGTTCTTCGTGACAGTGCCGAGCCGTTCAGTCGGATTCGTCGCGCTGTCGAAAACAACCATACTGTCGTTGGTGACGTCGTCGAGGTCAAGCACGCCATCAACGGGCGCGAGTACTTGAGTTTCTGTGAAGCCGAAAGTGAGCGTATCGTCGGCAAAGCCGTCCGTAACCAGCGCGGTGTCCGTCGTATTGAACAGTCCGAGGTCGGCAACGTAAGTGTAGGTGTCGCCGTCGAGCGTGAATGTGTCGCCGACGCTAAGTCCGCTGATGTCGTCGAGACTGATTATCGCGCTTGCAACGGTCGTCGGCGTGATAACGTGATTGCCCGCCGTGACCGTTTGCCCCGCCACAGCCTGAACTTCGCCCGCCGTGAGCGTGAAACTCTTAACGTCGTCGCTGAAGCGTGGAACATCATCCGTCGCCGTGAGCGTGAAAGTTTTCGCCCGCGTGTTGACAGTCACGTCGGCAAAGGTCGAATCGTTCGCCGTGAAGGTCGCGACGTCGGCATAATCGGCATCGAAAGTCGCGGCTGTATCGACAATGTTTATCGAGCTTAGCGCACCATTGACGAGACTGTCGGCGGTGAATTTGTAAACGCCGTTTTCATTGGCAAGCGTGCCGAACACTTTGCTCAAGTCGTCGCTGACAATGACGGCGTCATTATCAACATCGCTAGTCGCCTCGGAACTTTCAGAGGCGGCTTCAGAGCCCTCGGATTCGTCGTCGGCGTCGGCAGTCGGCAAGAGTGCGTCGGTAATGTTGAGCGTGCCGTTTTCGACGGTGAGGTAATTATTCCAGTCGTCGTCGCCCGTCAACTCGTCGAGCGTAATTGAAGTCGGGGAAGTTTCGGTGTAAATATTTTCGGCGGTCGTATTGAAGAGCGCGGCGTCCGTGAGCTGATAATTGACATCGTCGGCGGTGAAGGCGTCGCCCGAATTGAGTTCGCCGATTGTCACAGCCGAAGTCGAGGCATTGACGGTAAGTCCGTCGCCCGCAGTGTTCGCAATGTTATGTTCGGAAGTCGTCGCCACTGAATTGCCGCTTGCCAAGTTGACAGTGCCGGTCGTGAGCGTTGAGCTGTCGACTGTCGTGTCGATAATCAGCGTCGTTGTGCCGGTGTAAATGTTGCCGTTGACAGTGACGGTTCCAGCCGCCGCGCGAACTTGCCCCGCGTAATCAAGCGTGTAGGTCGAGCCGTTCTTAGTGACGGTGCCGAGTTGCTTAGTCGGGGCAGTCGCGCTGTCAAAAACGAGCATGTTATTGTTCGTGACGTTGTCGAGGTCGAGGACGCCGTCGACGGGCGCGAGAACTTGAGTTTCACTGAAGCCGAAAGTCAATGTATCGTCGCTGAAGCCGTCGGTGACGAGCGCGGTATCCGTCGTATTGAACAGTCCGAGGTTGCTGACGTAAGTGTAGGTGTCGCCGTCGAGCGTGAAGGTATCGCCGACGCTAAGTCCGCTGATGTCGTCGAGACTGATAATCGCGTTGGCAACGGTTGTCGGCGTGATGACGTGACTGCCCGCCGTGACCGTCTGACCCGCCACAGCCTGAACTTCGCCCGCCGTGAGCGTGAACGACTTGACATCGTCGCTGAAACGCGGGACATCGTCGGTCGCCGTGAGCGTGAAGGTCTTCGCCCGCGTGTTGACCGTTACGTCGGCAAATGTCGAATCGTTCGCCGTGAATGTCGCGACGTCGGCATAATCGGCATCGAAAGTCGCAGCGGTGTCGACAATGTTTATCGAACTTAGCGCACCGTTGACAAGGTCGTTAGCGGTAAATTTGTAAACGCCGTTTTCGTTGGCAAGCGTGCCAAAAACTTTGCTCAAGTCGTCGCTGACAATGACGGCGTCGGAGCCCGTCGACAGCGAATTATCCGTAACGTCGAGCGTCTGATTCGTGACCGTGAGATAATTATTCCAATCGTCATCGCCCGTCAACGTCTCCAGCGTGATTGAAGTCGGGGAAGTTTCCGTGTAAATGTTTTCGGCAGTCGTATTGAAGAGCGCGGCGTCGGTGATTTGATAGTCAACGTCGTCGGCAGTGAAGGTGTCGCCCGAATTGAGTTCGCCGATTGTCACTGTCGAATCAGCCGCATTGACCGTGAGTCCGTCGCCCGCAGTGTTCGCAATGTTATGTTCGGAAGTCGTCGCCACAGTGTCGCCGCTTGCCAAGTTGACAGTGCCCGTTGTGAGTGTTGAGGTTGTCGGCGTCGTGTCGATAATCAGCGTCGTCGTGCCGGTGTAAATGTTGCCGTTGACCGTGACGGTTCCCGAAGGTGTACGAACTTTCCCAGCGTAATCGAGCGTATAAGTCGAGCCGTTCTTCGTGACGGTGCCGAGCTGCTTAGTCGGGGCAGTCGCGCTGTCAAAAACAACCATACTGTCGTTGGTCACGTTGTCGAGGTCGAGAATGCCGTCAACGGGCGCGAGTACTTGAGTTTCTGTGAAGCCGAAAGTGAGCATATCGTCGGCAAAGCCGTCCGTAACCAGCGCGGTGTCCGTCGTATTGAACAGTCCGAGGTCGGCAACGTAAGTATAAGTATCGCCGTCTAGCGTGAAGGTATCGCCGACGCTAAGTCCGCTGATGTCGTCAAGTGAAATTATCGCGTTGGCAACGGTTGTCGGCGTGATGACGTGACTTCCCGCAGTGACGGTCTGACCCGCCACAGCCTGAACTTCGCCCGCCGTGAGCGTGAAACTCTTGACATCGTCGCTGAAGCGCGAGACATCGTCTGTCGCCGTGAGCGTGAAAGTCTTCGTGCGAGTGTTGACCGTCACGTCGGCAAAGGTCGAATCGTTCGCCGTGAAAGTCGCGACGTCGGCAAAGTCGTCGTCAAAAGTCGCGGCGGTATCGACAATGTTTATCGAGCTTAACGCACCATTGACGAGCTTGTCGGCGGTGAATTTGTAAACGCCTGATTCGTTGGCAAGCGTGCCGAAAACTGTACTCAAGTCGTCGCTGACAATGACGGCGTCGGAGCCCGTCGACAACGAATTATCCGTAACGTCGAGCGTCTGATTCGTGACAGTAAGATAATTATTCCAATCGTCGTCGCCCGTCAAAGTTTCGAGCGTGATTGAAGTCGGCGAAGTCTCGGTGTAAATGTTTTCGGCAGTCGTATTGAAGAGTGCGGCGTCCGTGAGCTGATAGTCAACGTCGTCTGCGGAGAAGCTGTCGCCCGAATTGAGTTCGCCGATTGTCACTGCCGAGCCCGACGCGTTGACCGTGAGCCCGTCGCCCGCAGTGTTCGCAATGTTATGTTCGGAGGTTGTCACCACGGAGTCGCCGCTTGCCAAGTTGACGGTGCCTGTCGTGAGCGTGGAAGTTGTCGGCGTCGTGTCGATTATCAACGTCGTCGTGCCGGTGTAAGTGTTGCCGTTGACGGTGACGGTGCCCGAAGGTGTACGAACTTTCCCAGCGTAATCAAGCGTGTAAGTCGAGCCGTTCTTCGTGACGGTGCCGAGTTGCTTAGTCGGAGCAGTCGCGCTGTCGAAAACAACCATACTGTCGTTGGTGACGTTGCTCAAATCGAGAATGCCGTCAACGGGCGCGAGAGCTTGCGTTTCGCTGAAGCCGAAAGTCAACGTATCGTCGCTGAAGCCGTCCGTAACCAACGCGGTATCCGTCGTATTGAAGAGCCCGAGGTCGGCAACATAAGTATAGGTGTCGCCGTCGAGCGTGAAGGTATCGCCGACGCTAAGTCCGCTGATGTCGTCAAGTGAAATTATCGCGTTGGCAACGGTTGTCGGCGTGATGACGTGACTTCCCGCAGTGACGGTCTGACCAGCCACAGCCTGAACTTCGCCCGCCGTGAGCGTGAAACTCTTGACATCGTCGCTGAAGCGCGGGACATCGTCTGTCGCCGTGAGCGTGAAAGTCTTCGTGCGAGTGTTGACCGTCACGTCGGCAAAGGTCGAATCGTTCGCCGTGAAAGTCTCAACGTCGGCAAAATCGGCGTCGAAAGTCGCGGCAGTGTCGAAAATGTTTATCGAACTTAGCGCGCCGTTGACCAAATCGTCGGCGGTGAATTTGTAAACTCCGTTTTCATTGGCGAGCATGCCAAAAACTTTGCTCAAATCGTCGCTGACAATCACGGCGTCGGAGCCCGTCGACAGCGAATTATCCGTAACGTCGAGCGTCTGATTCGTGACAGTGAGATAATTATTCCAGTCGTCATCGCCCGTGAGTTTGTCGAGCGTGATTGAAGTCGGCGCAGTTTCGGTGTAAATATTTTCGGCAGTCGTATTGAAGAGTGCGGCGTCCGTGATTTGGTAGTCAACATCGTCGGCGGTGAAACTGTCGCCCGAATTCAGCGCGCCGAATGTCACGGCGGAGCCCGAAGCGTTGACCGTGAGTCCGTCGCCCGCAGTGTTATTGATTGCGTGTTCGGAAGTCGTCGCCACGCTGTCGCCGCTTGCTAAACTGACGGTGCCGGTTGTGAGCGTTGAGGTTGTCGGCGTCGTATCGATAATTAAATCTGTCGTGCCGGTGTAAGTCGCGCCGTTGACGGTGACGGTTCCAGCCGCCGCACGAACTTGACCCGCGTAATCGAGCGTATAAGAGGTGCCGTTCTTCGTGACGGTGCCGAGTTGTTTTGTCGGGGCAGTCGCGCTGTCGAAGACGAGCATGTTATTTGCAGTCACGTCGTCGAGGTCGAGGACGCCGTCGACGGGCGCGAGTACCTGAGTTTCTGTGAAGCCGAAATTAAGCGTGCCGTCGCTGAAGCCGTCCGTGACGAGCGCAGTATCCGTCGTATTGAACAGTCCGAGGTTGCTGACGTAAGTGTAAGTGTCGCCGTCGAGCGTGAATGTGTCGCCCGCACTCAAGCCGCTGATATCGTCGAGTGAAATTGTCGCATTGGCAACGGTTGAAGGCGTGATAACGTGACTTCCCGCAGTGACGGTTTGATTCGCCACAGCCTGAACTTCGCCCGCCGTGAGCGTGAACGACTTGACATCGTCGCTGAAACGCGGGACATCATCCGTCGCCGTGAGCGTGAAAGTCTTCGTGCGAGTGTTGACCGTCACGTCGGCAAAGGTCGAATCGTTCGCCGTGAAAGTCGCGACGTCGGCATAATCGGCATCGAAAGTCGCAGCGGTGTCGACAATGTTTATCGAACTTAGCGCGCCGTTGACCAAATCGTTAGCGGTAAATTTGTAAACGCCGTTTTCGTTGGCGAGCGTGCCGAAAACTGTACTTAAATCGTCGCTGACAATGACGGCGTCGTTATCAACGTCGCTCGTCGCCTCGGAACTTTCGGAGCCTTCTGATTCGTCGTCGGCGTCGGCATCGGCAGTCGGCAAGAGTGCGTCGGTAATGTTGAGCGTGCCATTTTCGACGGTAAGATAATTATTCCAGTCGTCATCGCCCGTGAGTTTGTCGAGCGTGATTGAAGTCGGCGAAGTTTCGGTGTAAATGTTTTCGTCGGTCGTATTGAAGAGCGCGGCGTCGGTAATTTGATAAGCGGTGCTGTCGGCAGTGAAGGTGTCGCCCGAATTGAGTTCGCCGATTGTCACTGTCGAATCAGCCGCGTTGACGGTGAGTCCGTCGCCCGCAGTGTTATTGATTGCGTGTTCGGAAGTCGTCGCCACAGTGTCGCCGCTTGCCAAACTGACGGTGCCGGTTGTGAGTGTTGAGGTTGTCGGCGTCGTGTCGATAATTAAATCTGTCGTGCTGGTGTAAGTGTTGCCGTTGACGGTGACGGTGCCCGAAGGTGCGCGAACTTGACCCGCGTAATCGAGCGTGTAAGTCGAACCGCTCTTCGTCACGGTGCCGAGCCGTTCAGTCACGGCGTAGTTGTAGACGTTGGCATCGTCGGTCGTAACGTCAGCAAGTGTAAGCACGCCGTCCGAGCCGACTGTAAGGAAATTATTCCACGTGACGGTTTCGAGGTCGTCGAGCGCAATTTCGGAGCCGCTCAAAGCTTCTGCGACGAACGAGCCGTTGCGCAAACCGATATCCGTCTGCGTGTAAGTGGTGCCGTCAAATGTAAAGCTTTCGCCCGTGTCGAGACCGCTAATCGCCGTGAAGTAGCCGAGCGTCGCCGTTGCGCTGATTGAGGCGTTGCTGACGGTGAGTGCGCCGTTGTACGTGGCGGAGGCTGTCGGATTCGTCTTGTCGAGCGTGACGATACCGTCGTAAAGCGTGGAGTCGTTTTTAACGGCGGAAAGGACGATTGAATCTGCCGCATTGTATCTGTCGCCGTTGACGGTGACGGTTCCCGTCGGCGCGTTGACCATTGTGCTGAAGTCGACGGTTAATATCTTGCCTGCGGTGATGTCGACGGTTTCAATCGCGGTTGAGGCGGAGCCGCTGTCTGTGAGCGTGTAACGGGTGTTGTCCCTGCTGACGGTTAGCGCGGCGTATTTGACGGCGGGGCTGTCGGCGTCGTCGTAAATGTTGGCGTCCGCAGTGATTGTGCTCAAGTCAAGTCCGCTGTCAACGGGCGTGAGGATGTCGACGAACTTGCCGTTGTTGAGATTCGCGGCGGTGAATGAGCCGTTGAGCGATTCGCAGATTTGGTCGCCGAGCATAAGACCCATATCCGCCTGCACGTAAGATTTGCCGCCGAAGTTGAAAATTTCGCCCGCGTCAACGTCGCTGAATTGAGTGACCTTGCCGAGCGCGGCTGTCACGTTGACGGAGCCGTTGTCAGTCTTTACGGTGTCGCCGTTCGTCGACGCAACGGTATAGTCGCTTGCAAGGGCAATGGTGCCGTTGTAAAGCGTGGAGTCGTTATTTTTGGCGTCGATGACGATTGAGCCGACGGCATTATACGTATCGTAGTTGACGGTGACGATACCGCTCGTCGCATTGACTTTTGTATCGAAGTCGACGGTAAAATTGGCGCCCGGGGCAATGTCGACGGTCTTGATGTTGGCGGGCGCGGTAGTCGGGGCTGAACTCAAGCTGTAGAGCGACATTTTACTGCCGACAAAGCTTAAGGTGCCGAGTTGCGTTGTAAGTGCCTCGTTGTAAACGTTGGCATCTTCCGTTTGATTCGTGAGATCCAAGTTCGTGCCGCTGACATGCAAAATATCTTTCGCGTCTGCGGCGTCGAGCCAGAACGTCGCGGTGTTGGGGTAAACGATTTGGTTGCCCGTGCGAAGTCCCACGCGGGTCATGGTGTAGCTTGTGCCACCGATTGTGAAGGTGTCGCCGACGTTGAGTTCGCCGACAAATGTGCTCGCGCCCGAAATGCCGATTGTCATTGCGGAGCTGTTCGTCGCGACGATTGCTTTGCCGTTGACGTTGACGGGCACATCGTAAGGCGCAACCAATTCGCCCGCCGTGAGGTAAACGCTCGTCACGCCGCTGACGGCAGGTTTGTTGTTGGAGGCGTCAATTGTGAATGCGTCGGTCGCCGTGACGGTGAAGCTTGCGCCGCCCGCAGAGAGGCTTGCTGCCGTGCATTTGGCGGGCAAAGTGAGTTTCGTGTCCGTGACGGTGACGGCGTCGAACGTGGCAGTTCCCGTGTCGTCAAGTGTGTAAGTATCGTTGTCTTTCGTGAGCTTGCCGTAAAGTAAGGCGTTGGCGGGCGTGCTGAAGTCGACGACGAACACATCGGACGGCTTGGAAATATCGACGCTCAACGTGCTGCCGTTTAAGTTGAGGACATTTTTCCAATCGCTGCCGCTCAAATTCAAATCGGCGGTAGTCACACTCGCGGAGCTTAGGGACGTGTTGAGTTTTTTAGTGTCGCCCGTCACAAGCCCGATTGAAGTCTTAAGGTAACTCGTGCCGCTGACGTTGAAAACTTCGGCATTGTTGAGGTCGCCGATTGTCACGGTGGAGCCGTCAACGTCAACGGTGACGGTGCCTTTCGTCGCGGAAATGGTGTCGCCGTCCGTGACCGCAACCGAACTGACCGCGCCGGCTTTGAGCGAAACTTTGCCGTCGCTCAATGTGGCGGAGTTGTCGGCTGTGGCAATGCTCAAGCCTTCCAGCGCGACGAAGCTTGCGCCGTTGACGGTGTAAGTCGTGTTGCCGTCGGTGAATACGGTCGTTTTAATGTCGGAGGCGTCGAGCTTGTTGACTTTCGTATCAAGTTTGATTCCGGCTAATTTCGTGATGTCGCCGTCGGAGCGCGAACTTAGCGTGTAACCTGTCGAGGCGGAGTAGCTCAAGTTGGCAACGCGAATATTCGGTGCGCTGTGTCCGACTACGATTGTCGGGTCGGTGTTTAAAGGTTTTGCCGTCAAATCGAGGACGTTGTTTTCGTCGAGTTCGTATGTCTCGCAGAAATTGCTGTCAATCAACTTGGAATAATCTACCGTGCCGCCGACGATGTATTCCGTGTAAAGTTTGTCGCCTTCGCCGCTGACAATCTGAATCAACGAATCGGTGCCCTTGATTTGATAAGTTTTGCCGTTGATGATGAATTCGTCGCCGCTGTCGAGTGAGCCGAGTTGCGTCCACGTACCGCTTAGTGCCGTGGCGGTGATTGTGCCGCTGACGCCGTTGATTGAGTCGCCGTCCGCCGTGACGGAGGCACTGTCGCCGATACTTACGGTGCCTTCGTAAAGTTCGGAATCGTCGGCGGTCGTGTCGATTGTAAAAGCCGTCGTTGAAGTGTAAGCCGCGCCGTTGACCGTCACGGAAGAATTTTTCGCGCCGGTTACATACGTGACGAAGTCGACCGTCAAAGTTTTGTTCGCGTCGAGTTTGACGGATTTAATGTCGGAGGAGTTATCGGTGTTGTCGGTGAGCGTGTAAGTTGCGCCGCTCATGCTTACGGTCGCGAGGCGCGGCGAACTCATTGCGCTGTTGTAGACGTTGGCGGTTTCGACGGTGACTTTGCTCAAGGTAAGCACGTCGTCCGAATCGGTCTGAACGTAATTTTCCCACGTGACGGCGGACAAATCGGCAATGCGTATCGTCGAGGTCTTGAGGTCTTCGCGGATTGTGCCGCCCGTAGTTAAGCCCGCCGCAGTCTGCGTATAAGTCGAGCCGCCGAACGTGAAGCTTTCGTCTGCGTCCAAGCCGTCGATTGTCGTCAAAATGCCGTTGCTTGCCGTCGCGCTTACGGTGCCGTTTACGACCGTCAAGGTGCCGTTTGAGCCTTTGACCGACTCGTTGTTTGTCAAGCTGACCGTGCCGCCGTAAAGTGAGCTGTCGTCTTCAACCGCGCTGATGACGATATCGCCGACCGCAGTATATTTGTTGTCGTTGACGGTGACGGTGCCCGACGTGCTGACGTTTGTTGTGAAGTCGATGTTGAGAATCGTGCCGTTACTTATGCCGACGGTTTTTATCGCGCTTGAGGCGGAGCCGCTGTCGTTGAGCGTGAACGTCGTGCCTTTGACGGTGAGTTCGGCGTATTTGACGGCGGGATTTTCGGCGTCGTCGTAGACGTTGGCATTTGTGTTGACGGACGTGAGGTCGAGATATTCATTATCGACGGCAAGGACTTTAACGAACGTGCCGCTTGACAAGTCGCTGACTTTTATGCTTGAGGTGCCGAGTTTTTCGCAAATGGAATTGCCGCCGCGCATCAATCCGACTTCCGTCTGCGTGTAAGTTGCGTCGCCGAACGTGAACATTTCGCCCGAACTCAAGCCGTCGATTGTCTTCAACGTGCCGCGCTCCGCCGTCGCAGTGATGACGGAATTATCCAGAGCCGTCAAGGTGCCGTTGTTCGCCTGAACCGAATCGCCGCTTGTCAAGGCGACTGTGCCGCCGTAAAGTGAGCTGTCGTCTTTAACCGCGCTGATGACGATGTCGCCGACTGCATTATACGGGTCTTTGTTGACGGTGACGGCTCCCGAAGGCGCGTTGACCTTCGTGCTGAAGTCGACGGTAAAGTTCTTGCCCGTGTCTATGTAAATATTTTTGATGAATTCGTTGGGATTCATCGAACTGTTGCTTTTAAGCGTCATATCGTCGCTGCCGACGAAGCTTAATGCGCCGAACTTCGTGGTGTTGTTTGCATTGTAAACGAAGGCATCTGCGGTTTTGCCGCGCAGACCCAAGCTTGTGCCGCTGACGTTTATGATATTGACGGGGCTTTCGTTCGCCAAGTAGAACATACCGTTGTTGCCGTCGTAGGTGGACTTTTCGTAGACGAGCTTATCGCCGCCGTTTTTGGTGATACCTGCGGCAGTCATTTGGTACGATGTGCTGCTGACGTAGAAAATTTCTTCGTTGTCCAAGCCGCCGACGAACGCGCTTGCGCCGTTGAGACCGACCGTAATATCGCCGACCGATTCTGTGACGGTATAGCCCAACACCATGACGGGATTTGTTGAGCCGCCGCCTTGAACGGTGCCCGCAGTGACTTCAACCGTGGTGTTGACTGCCGCATAGTTGCCGTCGCGGGTGTTCACGGTGAAGGGACTGCTTGCCGAGGCGATGATTGTTGCGTTCGGAACGGTTATGTCGATGTCGGCGCAGACGCTGTCCAAGTTTGCCACGACGCCGCTTGCAATGCTGACGGATGTCGGATTGATGTCGCCGCTGCCGCCCTTCGTGAACGTGTAGTTGCCGCCGCTGCCGGATTTAATAGTGCCGTAAGTGGCGGATTTGGCGGGGTCGGCAGTGTCGGCGACGCGGGCATAACGCGGCATATTGGTCGATATGCTCAATAAGCCGCCGGGTGCTTGATGAATCGCCATCCAGTTGCTTAAAAGTTCATCCGTCGCAAATGATGTTGACGCCGCCGTCAAAACCGTGTTGAGTTGGTTACTGTCATTGACAAGCCCGATTGAAGTCATTACGTAGCTGGTGCCGTTGATGCTGAATGTGTCGCCGATTGTCACGCCGTCCAACGTCGTGGTGCTTGAGCCGACGATAATATCGAATCCGTCGCCGCCGAGGAGCGAATACGGCGTATTGTTGACGGTGACAGCTTCGCCCGCCGTTTTAAACGCGCCGACTGTGAAAGTCGAAGTGCTTGCGCTGTAATTCACGCTGATATCGTCGGAACTGTCCGCGACGATTTTTTTGCCGCCCGCAGTGACGGTTTGATTCAGGTCGTTGATGTAAAGCATTCCGCCCGTCAAGCTGATTGCGGAGGCGACGGTTGAGACGGAAACTTTATCCGACGCGCAATTGACGGTGAAACTTGCGGAAGCGTCCGTAACCTTGAATTCGGCGACGGGTGAACTTGCACTGCCGACGGTGATTGGCAACGACAAAAAGTACGTGCTGAATTCGACGGGTTGAGCGTCGCCCGTGACGACGACGCCTTTGAGCTCCTTGCCCCTGTCAGGTTTGCCGTCGGTGGTGAGCGAATAAACTTTGTTGGTCGTGTAAGTGAGCGTGCCGTAAATTTCAGTTGGGAACGAGTAGCCGCCGTGAACTGTGCCGACTTCATCGCCGACGACGAACGCCGCATTGCCTTTGGTCAAGTCTTTAACGGCGGTGTTGTCTATTGTGAGCACGTCGATTTCATCGGTCTTTATGCTGTGGTATTCGTTCCATTCGTTGCCGAGCAGGTCGTTTACGGCGATTGAGCCGTTTGAAGTATCGATGGGGTCGCCGCTGTAAATTTTGTTGTCATTAATCCACACGAGGCGTCCGTTTGACAGCAAGCCGTAAGACTGCCCGTTGATTGAGAAAACGTCGCCGCTGTCAATTGCGGTAATTGTTGCCGCGCCCGCATTGACGCTGACTGCGATATTGCTTTTGCCGTCAATGTCGGTGTCGGTGATTTTGGTTTGAGCACTGCCGAAGAAAATACTTTGATTGTCATTCAACGCAATGAGACCTGCCGTCTGCGTGACGGAGGCAACTTGCGTTGAGAGCGTCGCGCCGCCCGTGTAAGCGTCGTAATAAGAAAAGTTACTGCCTGAACCTTGCGACAAACTGAGAACTTGGAATTCCGCGCCCGAATTGACGCCGCGCAGATTTTTGTTGAGGTAGTCGGTCGTAAGCGTGACGCGTTGATTGTCCGCGCTGATTGTGTAGCTTGGGTCCCACGCCGTGTCGAGGGAATCTCTCCACATGCTGAAGCCGCCGCCGCTGACGACAGAGATCATTCCGTAGCGCGTGTTTCTGCCGGGGTCAATGGCAACATACGACGTGCCCGCCGCAATGGTCCGCGAAACGGCAAGGACGCTGTCTGTGACGGTGATGGTTTTGATTTTTTCAGTGTCGTCGAGTTCTTGAACGGTTATAGATTTTTGGGATTTGGTGTCGCGCAAAAGTTCGTCGCTGTCCGTCATAATGCCGACATTAAAGACCGAATAAATGTTGCCGTTGACGCTGAAGATGTCGCCCGTGTCAACCGCGCCGATTGTTGCCGACGTGCCGTCGACGTTGAAGGTGACGTTGCCCGTGTCGGCTGACAAGACTGTCGTATCTGCGGTGACGGTTTGATTTGCCGTGACGGAGACTGTGCCGCCCGTGAGGTTGTAAGCGTTGACGTTGGCAATAACTGCGCCCGTGCCCGCGTCCTTGAAGGTGAACGGATTAATCTCGGTGACGTTGACTGTCGCCTTAGACTGAATGCCCGCGATTGATACGGAGCCCGTGAAGTCGTCCGTAAAGCCGACAAGCGTATTGTCGACGTAAATTATGTTGGAAGCGTCCCACGTCGCGCCGCCGTCAGCTTTGCGCATGCTGATTGTTGTGTCGTCGACGACCAAGTCCGCGTAAATGGTGTTTTCGGTCGCGTCGACGATGATTGCGTTGGTGGACGACGAATTGATTGTTAAAGCACTTGCCGAAATTAACGCGCCCCATAAACTGCCGGTGCTTATGTCGCTCAAAGGAACGACGCCGTCTTTGGAGCCGAACAGATATTGATCGTCTTTGACAAGCCCGACGGCTTTCATGGTGTAATCGCCGCGATTGACGATGTTGAAGCTTTCGCCGACATTTAAATCGCTGATTGTGGCGTCGGAGCCGTTGCCCGTAACGATTATTGTTGAGCTGTCGCCCGTAGCACTGATTATGGTGTTGTTGACGGCAAGATTAACGTCCGTGTCCGAATCGACTTGGAATGTGCCGCTTAACAGCGTGATGTTTTCATTGGACGTTATGGCGGAAACCGCGCTGCCGTCGAGTTTGACGCCCCAACCGTCGCCGTTATTGTTCGTCACGGCAAAGTTTGCGGCGGGCGAATAGATAGTTACGTTAGTGAGCTTTTCGGTCGCGGATAAACTTTTTATGCCGCCTTGAACGGTGACTTTGCCCAAATTTGCGATGTTGACGGTCTCCGTGACGCCGTCCAAAGTGTAATCGCCGTTCGCGCCGCTGAAGACGCCGTAAACTTTATTGTAGTCCGCGCCGACAAGCGTAATCGTATCGGTGCCCAGCGGCAAGTTGATTGAGTCGTCCACGGTGTTGACGGTGGCAATCGCGCCCCAATGCGACGAAAGGGTTAAGTCGCCGACGGAAACTGTTGCGCGCGAAAGTGCGTGCGGACGTGCGCTTGTGCCGCCCGTCCACATGGAATCGCCGTCACGAATGAAGCCCGCGCCTTTGACGGAATACGCAGATTTGTCGTATTTGAAGGCGTCGCCGACATCAAGTTCGCTGATAACGAGGTAGTTCGGGTCATTTGTTTTGAAATTGAACTTCATGCCGTCGCCGGCAGTGATTGTGTACGTTGTCTTGTTGAAGTCGAATTTGGCATCAGATTTGTCGGTTGCCTTGCCCTGAACAATGACATTTTCGCCGCGCAGGGTGACCGTCATACCGGCGGTAAATTTTTTAAGCGTCGGACCGCCTTCGCCCATTGTGATGACCTTGTTGTCGTCGTGGAGGGTTATGGAGCCGTCAAGCAAAGTGATTTTACTTGCACCGGTAATTTGGGGGGCTGCGGCACCGTGGGTTGTATCGGTGTTGTTGACGACGAAGTAATCGCCGCTGCTTTCCGTGACTTTGAATCGTGCCCGAATCGCGTTTATCGTTATGTCTGCGCCGGTAATGACCGTATCTTTCGTGCCGACGAGGTCTGTAGAAATTGACGTGTTGCCTGTGCCTGCGCCAAAAACGTTTATTGTCTGAACATTATCCCAAAAGGCGAATTTGCCGTCGGTGGTGATTGTGTTGAGGACGTAAGAGTCCGTAGATTTGTCGACGGTGAGTTCGGCGTATTTGACGATACCCGTTGAGCTTAAGCCGAGGATAACCGCGTTTTTGGTAAAGCCGCTTTCGCCGAGCGTGAGCACACTGCCGATTGTTGAGGCTTCTTTCATGCCGGATTCCAGCCCGCTCAAATCGACAGTCCACGCGCCGTCAACCGAATTAATGGCAGTCGGCTTGCCCGTGTAAAGGCTGAAACCGTCCGCAGTCGGAGCCGACAAGCCGAGTTTGCCTTTGGTGTAGACTGTGCCGTTGAGATTGAAAGATTCGCCGTCGTCAATGTCGCTGACAAGTGTATTCGTGCCCGAAATGATGTTAATGCCGTCCTTGCCGCCCGAATAGCCGCCGACGGAATTTTTACCTGCGGCGATTGTCTGGTCGTAAGTTGCGGTTCGGATTGTGCCCGCGCCGAGGCTGACGTTGTTGGAGCCGATAATCGAAACGTAATCGGAGTTCGCGCTGTTGACGGTGAAGGACGTGCCGCCCGTCGATGTGAACTTGTGGTCGGTGCCGATGTCAATTTCCGTGCCCGTGAAGTCGGAGCTGAATTCCACGGTTGAGTTGTCGTTGATTGTCACGGTTGTCCACGTCGTGGGAGCCTCCGAAGTTTTTTCCAACGTAAAGTTGCCGTTGGAATTTTTTGTAAGCGTGCCGAAAGTTGTGGTGTAATCGGAGTAGCTGACGATGTAGAAGGGATCGTCGTTCGCAGTGATTTTGCCCGTCGTCGACGCTTGGAATATGAAGTTTGTATCGCCCGACTCCATAATCAAGGCGTTTTTGAGTTCGCTGGCAGTGAACGGGAAAATAACGCTCATTGAAATTTCTTCGGTCGGCGCGAAGTTGTTTGTGTAGACCTTTACGATACCGTTATTTTCGGCTCGGAGACCGCCGCTCGCCACGGTGTAGTTGACGCGGTTGGAACCTTGTGCCACGGTGAAGGTCGTTTCGCTCGCGCCCGGGTCGAGTCCCGTAACCGACGCGTCGCCGTCGTTGTAGTTGAGCGTAATCGTTCCGTTCGTCGCCGTGTAAATCGTTGGAGGGTTGATGCTGTCGGGGCGGTCGACGTAAGTTTGAGTGCTTGACAGCGTGACGGTCGTCGAATTTGTAGCCTTTATGGTGCCGCCCGTGTGATTGACGGAAACGCCGTTGAGCGTCATATCGTCGAGCGTGAGGTTGCCGCCGCTGTTGTTGATTGTGGCGGTAGTAGCGTTGTTTCCCTTAACGATTGTGCCGCCCGTAATGTTGACGGTTGATTTGCTGCCGACGGTGATGTCATTGCTGTTGGCGGCAATGGTGTAAGTGTAACCTTTCAAGTCGATGGTTACGTTTTGATTCGCCGGGATTGTAAGCGTGCCTGCGGCGGCGAAACTTTGCGTGAACTGTATAGTTGTTTTGGTGCCGTCCAAAGCGTTAAGTGCCGCGTTCAATTCCGCGTATGAACTGACTTTGACGGTTTTGGAAATGTCGTCGCCGCTTAGTTTCGTGTTTCCGAAAGTGGGCGAATTTGACTGATAATATTTAACATTCACGGAGGCATTGTCGCCTGTGGAGGTGATTTGTCCGCCGTTCTTGAATTTGACGGTTGACGCTTTCTTGATTGTAATGTTGCCTGCAGTGCTGTATTTGATGCTGTGACCTGCCATATCGAAGACGACGGTTTGAGCACCCGCAATGTCCAAGGCGGTTGCGCCCGTTATATCGTCGGTCAATCGGATTATGGTATCGGTGCCGTCCAAAGTTTCGACGGCGTCTTTAAGATCTATGGCGTTTTTGACTTCAACGAGCTTTGCAACCAAAACGCCGCTGTGTGTCACGCTATCATCAAAAGTGGGCGCATTTCCTTTGTAAGCAATGATCGCGTCGACGCTGGTTTCGGGAGTGATGGCACCGCCGCTAAGGCTGCTCGTGAAATTTACAGTGGCACCTTTTTCTATTGTGATTGTGTGGTCGGAGGTGTAACCGAGGGTATTGTTTCCCAAATCTATTGTGACGCTTTTATTGACGTTGAAGTTGTCGGGGTCGCTTATAGCGGCACCAAATTGTATCGTTGTGTCGGTGTCGTCCAAAGCGTTGATGGCACTGATTAATTCTGTGGCTGTTCTTACTGTGACTTTTTTGGAAACATCGTCGCCGAGCTTTACGAAGCTGAAAGTTGGTGCGGCTGATTGAGAGTATTCAATTGTCACAGTGACGCCGGTATCGGAAGTTATTGTGCCGTTTTTGAACGTTACGAAAGTATTTCCCGGAATGCTGATTCTGCCGTCAGATTTGTACGTGAGTTTATGGTTGTTCAAGTCAATGACAAAGGCGGCATTGGCGATGTTCGGAATGTTGTTCAAAGTTTGGGTTACATCTATATCGGCGGTCAGTGTTATGGTGTCGCCGCTCGTCGACAAATCATTGATAGCAGTGCTCAATTGTGCGGCTGTGCCTACTGAACTACTGGCGAAACGTTGTATATCAAATTCAAATTCGGCCATGATTAATCGCTCCTTTCTGCTAATTTATATCGAAAGAAAAGGTTTTAGGTTATAGGCGTTGGGTGTTAGCAAAACTACAACCTTAAACCTGTAACCTAAAACCTAAACGTTCACTTCAACATTGCGAGCATTGTGCCTGCGGCGACAGCCGTGCCGATAACGCCCGCGACGTTCGGACCCATTGCGTGCATGAGCAGGTAGTTGCCGGGCTTTGACTTCATGCCGACGAGTTGACTGACGCGCGCCGCCATAGGAACTGCACTGACGCCCGCCGAGCCGATTAACGGATTGATTTCGCCGCCCGTAACTTTGCACATGATTTTGCCGAAGATTAAGCCGCCCGCCGTGCCGCCCATGAACGCGACAAGTCCGAGCGCGATTATCAGCAGGGTGTCGGCGCGCAGGAAGTCGTCCGCGTTCATTGTCATACCCGTGCCCGTGCCGAGGAAAATCGTTACAATGTTAATCAATGAGTTCTGCGCGGTATCGCTAAGTCTGTCCGTAACGCCCGATTCGCGGAACAGGTTGCCCAACATCAAGCAACCGAGCAACGCGGCTATCGGCGGCAGGAGCAAGCTGATAAAAATCGTCGACACAATCGGGAATACGACGCGTTCAAATTTCGTGACGGGGCGAAGTTCCTTCATGACGATTTCGCGTTCGGCTTGCGTTGTCATGAGTTTCATAATCGGCGGCTGAATCAGCGGGACAAGCGACATGTACGAATAAGCCGCGACAGCGATTGCGCCCAAAAGGTGCGGTGCAAGTTTCGTCGACAGGTAAATCGACGTCGGACCGTCCGCGCCTCCGATAATGCCGATTGCCGCCGCCTCGTGCACGTTAAAGCCGACAAGCATTGCTCCGCCGAGCGCGACGAATACGCCGACTTGAGCCGCCGCTCCGAGCAATAATGTCGACGGTCTTGCCAGCAGCGGGCTGAAGTCTGTCATTGCTCCGATACCGAGAAATATCAGCGGCGGGAAAATTTCATACGTGATGCCGTAGTTAATCGCCTTCATGACGTTCATTTCTTCGCCGAAAAAGCCCGTGTTCGGGAAGTTGGCGAGGATACAGCCGAAAGCGATTGGTCCGAGCAACAGCGGTTCAAACTCCTTGACGAACGCCATATACAGCAAAATGAGTCCGACAAGAATCATTATGCCGTTGCCCATTGTGAATGCCGAAAATCCGCTGTCGTTCCAAACCGCCTGCAACGATACGGCGAATGCGTTTAAAGCTTCCAAAGTCCGTCACCTCATTTCCGCGAAAACGTGTTGATTCTTGCCGACGCCCGCCACGGCGTGCCTTCGTGATTGATGATTCTCACGGCTTTGACTTGACCTGCGAAACCGTAAGCCGCGATAGCCGCAGATATTGCCGCGATTATTTCGGGCGATACGCCTTGCGTGACGGGTTCGGGCTCCGGCGGCGGTGTTGCGGTTGACGGCTCCGACTTCACTGCGACAAGCGGTAAATCTTCGTCGTCGGACTTGGGAACTTCGCGCGGCTTTGTCGGGTCGATAATGTGAATCAGCTTGATTAAATACATCAACACGACAAGCACAATAAAGACGACCGTCATGTTAATCATCATTATGATTAGCGGGTTGGTCGTTACGGGGGAATGTGACATTGGATAAATCACCTCGATAAATATTTACAAACTGCAAGCAATTCTAAACGTCCCGCGCCGTAAAGTCAATTTTCCCCGCGCACAAAGGTTTTGCGCACGTTGAAGGCGTCGTTGAAAATTACAATGTCCGCTGCCTTGCCGACCGTCAAACTTCCGAGCGCGTCGTAAACGTTCAATTCGACGGCGGGATTTTTCGTGACGAGCTCAACACATGCCGCAACGTCAAGTCCCGTGTTGACGTGGAAATTTCGCAGGACGTGATTCATCGGCGCGACACTTCCCGCAATCGTGCCGTCGGCAAGCGTGGCGATATTGCCGCTGACGAAAACTTTTTGCCCGCCGAATTCGATAACGCCGTCGCCGAGCCCGCAGGCGCGAAGCGAATCCGTTATCAGGACAATTTCACTGCGCGGCTTGCATTTGGCGACGATACGTTGCGCGGCGGGGTGAACGTGAACATCGTCGGCGATAAGCTCAACCGTGGCGTTTGAATCGAGTGCGGCACCGACGATACCCGGCTTGCGATGATGAAGTCCCGACTGCGCGTTGAAAAGGTGCGTGACGTGTCGGGCACCGTCATTAATCGCCGCGAGCGCAACTTCATACGTCGCCGCGCTGTGACCGATTGACACGATGAAATTTTCGCGGCAACGGGCAATGAATTCGTCGCCGCAAACTTCGGGCGCGACCGTGATAATTTTTATGACGTCGGTAAAATTTTTTATGAGTTCAAAGTTCGCGGGCAGGATGTTCGCCGCCGATTGTGCTCCGTGAAATTTTTCGCTGATGAACGGACCTTCGAGATGTGCGCCGAGAATTTTTGCTCCGCGTGAAAAATTTTTTGCGTGACGAATCCGTTCAAGTGCGCGATAAATTTTTTCGAGCGGCATTGTCATTGTCGTCGGCAAAAAGCTTGTGACGCCCGTCGTCGGCAAAAAGTCCGCCAACGTCTGCAACGCGTTTGAATCGTCGTCCATTGTGTCGACGCCCGCCGCGCCGTGAATATGGACGTTGACGAATCCGGGCGCGACGAAGTCTCCCGCCGCGTCGATAATTTCAGTGCCTGCGGGAGTTGCGCCGATTGAAATAATTTTGTCTCCGAATGTGATTGCCTTGCCCGTGACGACGCGGAAGTTGCCTTGCGCGTCGGGGACAATCAGCCGCCCGTTGATGATTGTCTTCATGTCACGATGCCTCGTTTGCCGTAAGCAGCGCGACGACTTTCAAATCACTGCGGCGGTTGAGGTCGATGAAGTCGCCTTTAATCGTCTGCACGACGGGTTGAGCCGTCACGCGCGAATCGTCGATGTAAACGATTTTTGCACGTTGACCGTCGCTTAGCCCGACCCAACTGCCGTTAATCGCCTGCAAAAGTTTTTTGATGAACACGACGACGAAGCGCGTATCGAGTTTACCGGCAAGCGCGTCGCCGTACAAGACCTTGATGATGTCGAACGGCGAATTTCTTTTGGCGTAGGCGCGATTTGTCGCCATTGCGTCGTAGATGTCGAGCACCGCGATAATTTTGCCGAAGTCGCTGATTTTGTCGCCCTTGAGTGCGCTGGGGTAGCCCGACCCGTCGCAACGTTCATGGTGGTGCAGGACGCCGAGCAAAACATTTTTCAGCCCGCGCAGTGGTGATTCGAGCAACATTGCGTAGCCGTAGACGACGTGCTTGCGGACTTCGGCAATTTCTTCGGCGTCGAGCTTATCGGTTTTGTTGAGGATGCCGCGAGAAATTTTCATCTTGCCGATTTCGCTCAAAAGCCCCGTCATAACGAGTTCGCCGACCTGCGTGGCGCGATACTCCAACCAACGCGCCATAATGCCCGCCAAAATTCCGACGTTCAACGCGTGGTGAATGATGATGTCTCCGTCGCGTTTCATGTTGTGAATTTGCGTGACTGACTTCGCGCCGTCGTCGCACAGTTCGGCAATATTTTCGGCGCGCAAAAGTTCGGCGAGTTCGTCTTTGTCGAGTTTGCCGGTGTTGGCGAAGCCGTAGTAAAGATTTTGCGTCGCGCTGAAACACGTCCGAT
This sequence comes from Quinella sp. 1Q7, assembly GCA_015206805.1. GTDB lineage: Bacteria > Bacillota > Negativicutes > Selenomonadales > Selenomonadaceae > Quinella. Next base: position 27,633 of record JADEZP010000006.1, read on the forward strand.
AGCACGCCATATACTCCACGTCGAGCAAATGTTCTTGACGGGCGGCAGTGGGTTTGTAGTCGTCGGGCGTCACGTCGATATAGACCGAAAAAATATTTTTGCCGCGCAGTCTGTCAATCATTTCGCCCGTGAGTGCGACGTTGGCTTTGATGAGCGTCTTGCCGTCGAAGTCTTTGACGGCGCGTCCGACTTTCATGCCCGCGCGCAACTCCGTCACGTCGTAGGATTTAAGCATTGGATCGCCTCCTTGAAAAAGCTACGAAAATATTTGCCGCGTCGCAGAATTTTCCTGCGCGGGCAATAAATTTCGTTGCGCGGGCTTGACGGGTGCTTTATAATCGCGGCGAGGTGATACGATTGGCTGACAAAAAGATTCAACGCAATAATTTTTCCGCCTACGTAAAAAAATACATTCAGCTGTGTATCGGCGCGGTGATTGCGGCATTGGGGCTGGAACTGTTCCTGATTCCAAACGAGGTCATTGACGGCGGAGTCGTCGGCTTGTCGATTATGGCGCAGTACGTGACGGGCTTGCCGCTGGGCGTATTTCTGATTGCGTTCAACATTCCGTTCCTGTGGCTGGCTTACAAACAAATCGGCAAAGATTTCGTCGTGGCGACAATCGTCGCGATAATCTTCCTGAGCATTTGGTCGGAGGTCGTCGGGCAATATCCCATGGTCACGCACGATCCGTTCCTTGCCGCGATTTTCGGCGGGATAATTGACGGGCTCGGCGTCGGCTTGATAATGCGGGCGGGCGGCTCACTCGACGGCACGGAAATTGTCGCCATCATCGTCGACAAAAAAACAATCTGGTCCGTCGGCGAAGTCGTCATGTTTATAAATCTGTTCATCTTGAGCGGCGCGGGACTTCTCTTCGGCTGGGACAAGGCAATGTATTCGCTGTTCGCCTACTTCGTGATTTCCAAAATGATTGACGTTGTGATTAAGGGTCTCGACGAAATGTACGCGGTGATGATTGTCACGAACGTGCCTTACGAGCTGACCGACGAACTCAACGTCAAACTCGGACGCGGCGTCACACTTTTGCACGGCGAAGGCGGCTACACGCGCCAAAGTAAAGAAATTTTGTATTGCGTCGTCACGCGGCTGGAGGTCGACAAACTCAAGCAAATTGTCTTGGAGATGGACGAGCACGCCTTCGTGACGATTTATCCCGTCAACGATATTGTCGGCGGTCGATTCAAAAAATCCGGTCACTGAAAAATTTTTATTCCCGTTGCGAATTCGCGGCGGGAAATTTTTTTGCACGCGGAAGTTGTGACCGCGCAAAATGTTCGTTGCGAATTAAGGGGCGCACATGGACGCGCGCTCTCGACCGCCGCCGAAAGAAAAGTAGATCCTAAACGCTAAATTAAATTCAAATGTTCGGACGGCGGAACACCAATCAACGCACCACCTACACCACGGTTTACGGCAGCGACGATTGACGTTGACAGCATACGCAGATATAATCGCCACGTCAACCAAACTCATTGGAGGAGGAAACATTTTTTCATGCAAAATACAAACGTGCGCGAGCTTACGAAAATGTCCGTATGTGTCGCGCTGAATTGCGTCGCGGCTTATATATCGTTCCCGTTGCCGTTTACGCCGGGCATGGTTACGGCGTTGACATTCACGTTGAGCTTGACGGCTTACCTGCTGTCGCCGCGCAGGACGTTCATTGTTATTGCGGTGTACATTTTGCTCGGAGCGGCGGGCTTACCCGTACTCGGCGGCGGACAAAGCTTGAGCAGACTTGTCGGACCGACGGGCGGCTTTTACTTGGCGTGGCTGGTCGCGTATCCGCTACTTAGCGCGGCAAAGGGCGCAGTCCCGAACGTCAAGCGATACGTGCTTATGAACGTCGCAATCGCCGTGCCGATAACTTACGCGGGCGGGCTTGCGTCGATGATGTTGATGCTCGACGTGACGTTGTGGCAGGCGTTGACAATGGCGGTCTTGCCGTTCATTGCGGGCGACGTGCTCAAGGCGGCGGCGGCATCAATTGTCGGCGTCAAACTGCAAAAATTTTTGCAAACAACGTGACTGCGAGTCCGAAGCGTTTATAACCTACTTTCTTTCGACGGCGAAAGAAAGTAGGCAAAGAAAGCCGCGCCGCCTACGAAAACGTCACGTTTTCTAACGGCGGCGACCATGGCCGCACATCCATGTGCGGCCTCAAACTTTGAGACTTATTGTTGCGCATAAAATTTTTGGGGGCTGAATGATTTTGAGCAAGGCATTGGACATTGCGCGTGATATTGTCGACGGCAAGAGGCTCACTGCCGCCGACGTGAATTTTTTTCTGACGACGCCGCTTGACGATTTGCTGACGGGTGCGCGGCTGATTCGCAAAAATTTTTTCGGCAATCGCGTCGACTTGTGCACAATCATCAACGGCAAAAGCGGGCGTTGCTCCGAAGACTGCAAATACTGCGCTCAAGCGGCGCGACATCATACGGGCGTTGACGTTTACGACTTCCTGTCGACGGACGAAATTTTGACGGCGGCTCTTGTCAACGAGCGGGCGGGCGTCAATCGTTTTGCCATCGTCACGAGCGGTCGCGCCCTTGACGGCAAAAATTTCGAGCGGGCGATTGAAGCTTACAGCGTCCTGCGCGGCAAGCTGAAAATCGGACTTTGCGCGTCGCACGGCATTTTGAACGGCGAGCAACTCCGACGGCTCAAGGCGGCGGGCGTCACGCGCTACCATCACAATCTGGAGACTTCGCGCCGATTTTTCCCACAAATCTGCACGATGCACACTTTCGACGACAGAATCGCGACGATTAATCTTGCGCAGGGCGTCGGGCTTGACGTGTGTTCGGGCGGCATTATCGGCTTGGGCGAAACGTGGCAAGACCGTTTCGACTTGGCGTTTGAGCTTGCCGCGCTGAAAATCGACTCAATCCCGATTAACGTGCTCACGGCGATTAAGGGCACGCCGCTGGAAAATTTGCCGCCGCTTGAGCCCGAAGACATCATGCGCACGCTTGCCGCCTTCCGATACATCAACCCGACTGCGAACGTTCGACTTGCCGCGGGACGAAAATTTCTGCGCGACGACGGAGCTTGTGCCCTGCAAAGTGCCGCGTCCGCCGCGATAACCGGCAACATGCTCACCACGGTAAGCAACAACGTTGCCGACGACATGCGCCTTTTGCGCGAACTCGGCTTGACTAATCATTGAGCGGCTTAACGAATTTTCAGCAACAAAAAAACCCCTCGCAACTTCGCGGGGGGAATTTTTTTATTCAAAGTAGGCGGAAGAAATTATTCGCTCGAAGTCGGCAAGATTGAAGTCGGCGGCGACGGGCGCGGCAAAATTCGGTGCGCTGATAAATTTTTTGCCGTCGAAGTCGGGCTTGCCGTTCTTATCGTCGAAACTTGCGCGGCAACTCGGATAAGCACTGCAACCCCAAAACTTACCGTTCTTGCCGTCGCGCTTGACAAGTGCACTGCCGCAACGCGGACATTTCGGCGCACCGTCGGCAATCAGTCGCGCACTTCGAGCCGCAATGTCAAAGTCGGGCTTGCCGTGATTGTCATCAAACGCCGCCTTGCATTCGGGATAATTTGTACAGCTCCAGAATACGCCGTTCTTGCCGTCGCGTTTGACAAGTGCACTGCCGCAACGCGGACATTTCGGCGCACCGTCAGCAATCAATCGCGCACTTCGCGCCGCAATGTCAAAGTCGGGCTTGCCATGATTGTCGTCGAACGCCGCCTTGCATTCGGGATAATTGGAACAGCTCCAGAATACGCCGTTCTTGCCGTCGCGCTTGACCAATGCACTGCCGCAACGCGGACACTTCGGCGCACCGTCGGCAATCAATCGGGCACTTCGTGCCGCAATGTCGAAGTCGGGCTTGCCGTGATTGTCATCAAACGCCGCCTTGCATTCGGGATAATTCGTACAGCTCCAGAATTCGCCGTTCTTGCCGTCACGCTTGACCAATGCACTGCCGCAACGCGGACACTTGAAAATTCCGTCGGGCTCGGCGAAATTTGCAGTCCGTGCCGCCGCGACAAGTCGGCTCGTGAATTCGACTTGCCCAGCCAAAAAATCTTCAAGCGTGCCGTCACCCGCGCTCATGGAGTGAAGTTTGTCTTCCCAAATCGCCGTGGCGTCGGGGTAAGTCATTTCGTCGGGCAACGCGTCAATCAGCAGATAAGCGCGTTCTGTCGGCTGAAGAATTTTTTTGACGACCTTCAGGAAGCCGCGCTGAATCAAATCGTCGATAATCGCGGCTCGCGTCGCCTCGGTGCCGATGCCGTAAACGTCCTTGAGTTGTTTTTGAGCGGCGGGGTCCTTAACGTATTTGTGGATGTTCTTCATGCCTTCGACGAGGCTCGACGACGTGAAATGTTTCGGCGGAGTCGTCACGCCCTGCTTGAGCTCGGAGGCGGCGTAATTGACGACGTCGCCGGTTTTCATGGGCGGCAGGACGGTATCGCTCTCGTCGTCGGCTTTAGGTTTCGGCATGACGTAAAATTGTCGCCAACCCTGTTGCTTGATGATTTTGCCGCGTGCCGTGAAAGTTTCGCCCTTGAACTTGACGACAACTTGCGTCTCGTCGTAAACGTGGAGCTGATGAAATTGCACGGCGTAATTCTTCGCAATGAGCGTGTAAATTTTCAGCTCGATGTCGGGCAGGGCTTCGGTCAAAAGTTTTCGCGTCGGGATTATGGCGTGGTGCGCGGAAATTTTTTCGTCGTTCCAAGCGCGGCTCTTAATCGTGGCGTCGGCGGCGGCGAACAGTTTCTGCAAGCTTCCGCCGTCCTTTCCGCAACGGGTGAGGTTGCGCAAAATTATCGGCGCGTCGCGGAATTGCGTTGTCGGCAGAAATTCGCAGTCGGAGCGCGGGTAAGTCGTCAATTTTTTTTCGTAGAGGCTCTGCGCGGCGTTGAGGACTTCTTGCGGCGTGAGACCGAATGCTTTTCCCGCAGCGACTTGCAACGTCGACAGTGAGAACGGTAACGGCGGCGACTCCTTGCGCTCGACGGTTTTGCACGAGAAAATTTTTCCGTCAGTCGGCGCGGCGGAAAATTTTTCTTGCAGTTCGAGCGCGAAATTTTTATCGATAAGCCGTCCGTCCGCGTCGAAGGCGGGCAGGTCAAGCATCTTCTTCGGCGGCTTGAACAGCGCGGCGAATTTTCCGTTGGCGTGCGCGAATGTGACGCGTATCGTGTAGAATTCGACGGGCTTGAAATTTTTTATCGTGCGTTCGCGGCGAACGACCAATGCAAGCGTCGGCGTCTTCACGCGACCAATCGGCAAAACTAAATCGTCGTAACCGCGTCGCCTTGCCGCCAACGTATACGCCCGCGACAAATTCATCCCGATAAGCCAATCTGCGCGGCTGCGTGCAAGTGCCGACTGCTTGAGATTGAAAAACTCGGCGTTGTCTCTCAAATTGTCGTTGGCACGCTGAATGCTGACTTCGTCGAGCGCGTTAAGCAAAATCCGTTTGACGGGCTTTTTGTTGCCGACAAAATCAAGCACCTCGTCGACGAGCAGTTGACCTTCGCGATCGGGGTCGCCCGCGTGAATAATTTCGTCCGCCTCCGAAATCAGCCGCTTGACGATTCGGAATTGATCTTCGGCATTCGGTCTGACCTGCAACTTCCAAACTCGCGGTACAATCGGCAAATCTTCCGCGCGCCACGATTTATATCGCGGGTCGTAAGCGGCGGGCTCAACCTGCTCCAGCACGTGACCGACAAGCCACGTCACCACGCCGCCCGCCGTCCGTATGAAGCCGTTGCCCTTTTGCGGATTTTTCAAGCACGCGGCAAGTTCCCGCGCCATCGACGGCTTTTCGGCAATGTAAAGTCTCACGACAATCACCTCGCGCCGATTATATCATACCGCACAAAAAAAATATCCCGCGCCCTGCGAAGGGAGCGGGATTTTTCGTTCTGTTTATGGTACGTCGTTGAGCTTACTTGCTTATAAGTTTCTTGTAGAGTTCGATGTATTCGTGAGCGGAATTTTTCCAGCTGTAGTCGCTATTCATGGCGTTGGAGGAAATTTGCAACCAGACTTCAAACTGCGCATAAGTCGACAGCGCACGCTTGAGGGCGTACATCATTTCGTGCGCGTTGTAGTTCGAGAACACGAAGCCGTTGCCCTGTTTGGTGTATTTGTCGTATTGCTGAACGGTGTCTTTCAAGCCGCCCGTTTCGCGAACGACGGGTGCCGCGCCGTAGCGCATGGCGATAAGCTGACCGATACCGCACGGCTCGTAATTCGACGGCATAAGGAAAATATCCGACGACGCGTAAATTCTCTGCGCCAGCTCGTTGGAGAAATAGATATTCGCCGAAACTTTCTGCGGATAACGCCACGCCAAGCCCTTGAACCAATCTTCGTAGACTTTATCGCCGGTGCCGAGCAGGACGAATTGGAAGTCTTCGTGTTGCAAAAGTTCGTCCATCATGCGCACGACGAGATCGAGACCTTTGGCGGCGACGAGGCGAGTAACCATTGAGACAATCGGAATTTTTCTGCCCTGCGGCAAGCCCAAAAGCTCCTGCAGGCGGATTTTGTTTTCGCACTTCTTGTCGAAGGCGGCGTAAGCGTCGGAGGCGTCGTAGTTGACGAACAAGTTCTTGTCGGTCGCGGGATTGAAGACGGTATAGTCAATGCCGTTGACGATGCCGTAGAGGTCGTCTTTGCGGCTGCGAAGGAGTCCGTCGAGGTGTTCGCCGAAATATTCGTATTGAATTTCCTGCGCGTAAGTTTTGCTGACGGTCGAGACGTAGTCGGCGTAGATAATGCCGCCCTTCATGAAGTTGACCGCGTCATAAAACTCAAGGTCGCCGTTGTTGAAATATTTCCAGTCCAGACCGAGCACGTCGCCCATAATGTCTTTGGTGAAGACGCCCTGATATTTGAGGTTGTGAATCGTGTAAAGCGTTTTGATGTTTTCGTAACGTTCGTCGCCCTGATGTTCGAGCTTGAGCAGGACGGGAACCAATCCCGAATGCCAATCGTTGGCGTTGATAACGTCGGGCCAGAAGTCAATCGCGGGCAAGCAATTCAGAATCGCGCGGCAGAAGAACGAATAACGCTCCGCGTCGTCGTCATAGCCGTAGAGACCTTCGCGCGCGAAATATTCTTCGTTGTCGACGAAATAATAGGTCACGCCGTCGAGATCGTATTTGTCAATGCCGACGTATTTGGTGCGCCACGATACGGGAATTGTCCCGTCAAAGACGTGTTCCATGCCTTCACGATATTTCTCGCCGATTTTGCTGAACTTCGGGAGGATAACGCGCACATCAACGCCCTGCTCCTTGAGAGCTTTCGGGAGTGAACCTGCCACATCAGCCAAGCCGCCGGTTTTCACGAACGGCACCGCTTCCGACGCCACATAAAGAACTTTCATATCAAGAACTCCCTCCTGTATATCTGTTATTGTTGAGGAAAATTTTTCGGTTTAACGTCCGCGCCGCGCTTAAGGAAGATTGTCGCCAGCGGCGGGACTGTCAATGTGATTGAGTGACTGCGGTTGTGCCACGGAAAATCCTCCGTCAAAAGGCGTTTCGCATTGGTGACGCCGCTGCCGCCGAATTCCTCCGCGTCCGAATTGAACACTTCGACATACGCGCCGCTTTCGGGCACGCCGATTCGATAGCCTTCGCGGACGTTCGGCGTGAAGTTGCACACGGCAATAAGATATTCCGCGCTGTCCTCCGCCTTGCGAATAAACGACACGATACTGTTGTCGTTGTCGTTGCAGTCAATCCATTGGAAGCCGTTCCAATCGAAGTCGACTTGCCAGAGCGATTTGTTGTCCAGATAAAATTTGTTCAGTGCCCGCGAGTAGGCTTGCATTTGCGTGTGCTTTTCGTATTGTTCGACGAGGTGCCAATCCAAGCTGTCGTTTTCGTTCCATTCGATGAATTGACCGAATTCGCCGCCCATGAACAAAAGTTTCTTGCCGGGGTGCGCCATCCAATAGCCGAAGAAACATCTTAAGCCCGCAAACTTTTGCCAATAATCGCCGGGCATTTTTTCAATCAGCGACCGCTTGCCGTGAACAACTTCGTCGTGGCTTAGCGGCAGGATAAAATTTTCCGCGAAGGCGTACATGAACGAGAACGTAACTTTGTCGTGATTCCACTTGCGATAAATCGGGTCAAGGCTCACGTAGTCGAGCATGTCGTTCATCCAGCCCATATTCCATTTGTAGTTGAAGCCCATGCCGCCCATGTAGACGGGCTTGGAAATCAGCGGCCATGAGGTTGACTCTTCCGCCATCATCAATGCTTGCGGATTGTACTTGAATACAGTTTCGTTGAGCTTTTTAAGGAACTCGACCGCCTCAAGGTTGCCCGTGTCGCCGTAGCGATTTGGAGTCCACTCCCCGTCTTCGCGACCGAAATTAAGATACAACATATTTGCGACGCCGTCAATCCTTAAGCCGTCGATATGGAACTCCTCGAACCAAAACAGCGCGTTGGAAATAAGGAAGCTTTGAACTTCCGTGCGCCCGTAGTCGAAATTGAGCGTGCCCCAGCCGCGATTTTCGGACAGTTGCGGATTGTCGGATTCGTAAAGATTTGTGCCGTCGAATTCGCGCAAACCGTGCGTGTCCTTGCAAAAGTGACCGGGCACCCAATCCATAATGACGCCGATGTTATTTTTGTGCGCGGTCTCGACAAGATAGCGGAAGTCGTTCGGCTCACCGTAGCGGCTCGTGACGGCATAGTAGCCCGTCGTCTGATAGCCCCACGAATTATCCAGCGGGTGCTCCGTAAGCGGCATGAACTCAATATGCGTGTAGTTCATTTCCTTGACGTAGGCAATGAGCGCGTCGGCAAGTTCGCGGTAGCTCAAATAATCCTTGCCGTTGCGACGCCATGAGCCCGCGTGCACTTCGTAAATCAGCATCGGGTGCGAGTAGGAGGATTGACGTTTCTTGCGCGTCTGCCACGCATCATCCGTCCACGTGTAATTTTCCAAGTCGTAGAGTTTCGACGCGGTGTTGGGACGTTTTTCCGCCCAAAAGCCGTAAGGGTCATCCTTGAGCACGTGCGGTCCGCCGAATTGCGACTGAATTGCGTATTTGTAGATGTCGCCCGACTTTAAGCCCGTGATGAACGTTTCCCACGTTTCGCCGTCGTCAAGGCGAATCATGCGATTGACGCGATTGTCCCAGTTGTTGAAGTCGCCGACGACGCTGACGGATTTGGCGTGCGGAGCCCATACGGAGAATCGGACGCCCTTTTGCCCGTCGCGTTCGGTGAAGTGAGCACCCAGAATTTCATACGCGCGATAGTTCGTGCCTTGGTGGAAAAGATACAGACTGTATTCATTGATGGCGGATGTCTTCACGAATCAAGCCTCCTTCCCGCTGACAACGTGTCATTGAATTTTGCAGGGCTTGATGTTCCAAATTTCAGCGGCGTATTCGTCAATCGTCCTGTCTGAAGAGAATCTGCCGGAGTTGGCGATATTCATTGCCGCCGAACGGAGCCAACCCATACGGTCGGCGTAGCGTGCGTAAATTTCGCTGTGGGCGTCGATGTAGGCGTTGAAGTCCTTCAAGATAAAGAATTCGTCGTTGCCCTGAATGAGATAGTCGCGAATCGAATGGAAGTTGCCGTAGGTGCCGTCGGTGAGTCTGTCGACGACCAGTCGCGCGTTGGGATTTGAAGTGTATTCGTTCCATGCGCTGTAAGTACCATTTTCGTAATAGGCAAGCACTTCTCCTGCTTTGAGCCCGAAAATAACGATATTTTCGTCGCCGACAGCTTCGCGGATTTCGACGTTCGCGCCGTCAAGGGTGCCGAGTGTTATCGCGCCGTTCATCATGAATTTCATGTTGCCGGTGCCGGAGGCTTCTTTACTGGCGGTGGAGATTTGTTCGGAGACGTCGGCGGCGGGGTAGACGATTTCGCCGATTGAGACGCCGAAATTTTCGATGAAGACGACCTTCAAGCGGTTGTCGATTGTCGGGTCGTTGTTGATTTTGTCGGCAAGGGCGTTAATCAGACGAATCGTTTCCTTGGCGATGTAGTAGCCCGCCGCCGCCTTGCCGCCGAATAAATACGTCGTCGGGAGCGGCTTATAACTTGGGTCGTTCTTTAGTTTATCGTATTGCCAGATGATATGCAACGCGTTCATGAGCTGACGTTTGTAGGAGTGAATACGCTTGACTTGAATATCAAAAATCGTCGTCGGGTCAAGCTCAATGCCCTGATGTTTCTTGATAAAGTCGGCAAGTGCGGTTTTACGAATCAGCTTGATTTCGTCGAGTTCCTTAAGAACTTTGCGGTCGTCGACAGATTCATTGAACAGGTCGAGTTGTTCGGGGTGACGGTGCCAAACGCGACTGCGAATCGTCCTGTCGATAAGGTCGGCAAGTTCGGGATTCGCGCCCATAAGCCAGCGACGGTGCGTAATGCCGTTGGTTTTGTTGTTGAACATGCGCGGCCAATACTCGTAAAAGTCGTGGAGCGTCGTAGATTTGAGAATATCGCTGTGAATTCGTGCGACGCCGTTGACGCTGTGTGAGCCGACGATAGCAAGGCGTGCCATGTGAACTTCGCCGCCCTCGATAATCGACATTGCGCGGAGCTTTTCGACGTTGTTCGGATAACGCGCCTTGACGTATTCGAGATGGCGACGGTTGACCTCTTCAATTACCATGTAAATGCGCGGCAGTAAAGTTTTGAACATATCGACGGGCCAACGTTCCAAAGCTTCGGGCATAATCGTGTGATTCGTGTAGGCGACGACGCCGCGAGTTATCGTCCACGCCTCGTTCCACTCCAGACTGTGCTCGTCGACCAAAATACGCATGAGTTCGGCGACGCAAAGTGCGGGGTGAGTGTCGTTGATGTGAATTGCGATTTTCTTGTCGAGTTCGCGGACATTGCCGCCAGTGCGCACGAAATGACGGATAATGCTTTGCGTACCCGCCGATACCAAAAAGTATTCCTGAATCAAGCGCATACGCTTGCCTTCGTTGGAGCTGTCGTCGGGATAAAGATATTCAGTGATACTTTCGACGAATTGGCGGTACTCGTTCTTTTGGCGCATCTGTTCATGCGTCAACATGCCGTAATCGCTGAAGTCGCGGTTGACTTCGGCATTCCACAGCCGCAACGTATTGACGGTTTTGTTATGGTAGCCGACAATCGGCACGTCGTAAGGAACAGCCATAACAGTCATTGCGTTTTCGTGAACAAGCTTAAGACTGCCGTCGGGTTGCTCCTTCATGTAGGCGTTGCCGTTGAATTTGACGTTGATTGACTTGTCGGGCTTGCGATATTCCCAGGCAAAGCCGTCGCGCAACCAGTTATCGGGAATTTCGACCTGCTGACCGCGAATAATCTTCTGCTCAAAAAGTCCGTATTGATAGCGGATACTGCAACCGTGACCCGGCAATCTGTGAGCGGCAAGCGAATCGATAAAGCACGCCGCAAGTCGTCCCAAACCGCCGTTGCCCAAACCTGCGTCGGGCTCTTCTTCGTAAATGTCGTCAAGATTGAGGTCGAGATCTTCGAGCACTTCACGGAACGCGTCGTCAATGCCGAGGTTAATCAAGTTCGCTTTGAGCAATCGTCCCATCAAAAATTCAATCGAGAAATAATAAACCTGCTTTTCTTGACGATCCATGTAAGCGCGGTTGGTTTTAATCCAGTTTTCGGAGATGACTTGCTTGGCAACCGCCGCTACCGTTTTGTAAATTTCGTTCATCGGCAGTTCGTGAATGTCGCGCCCGAACATGATATGCGCCGAGCTGATGAAACGTGCCTTGAGCGACTCTTTGAGTTTCTCGTACTCTTTGCTGTGCGCTACCTTCCTGTCTGTATCTTTTGCCAAGTGAATTCCTCCCTTTGCTGCCGTTTTTGGTGGAGATAGAATTTAATTCGCCGTCATTTTATCAAACGCGGCAACGGTTGGCAACAATCAGTGCCCTGTCGCACGAACGGCGGATTTCTACGCACGGGCAAAAATTCCCGCAGGTAAAAATCCGCCGCAGACAGTTCACAGATTAAGGCTCAACGAATTAGATTCTTGCGTTTTTGGTGACGATGTAAGGATAATTCTCCGCGCCCTTGAGCCAACGATTTTTGGTGATGATGACGTTTTTGTCGGCGATGATGGATTCGACGCGAGCACCTTCCTGAACGTCGCAACGTTGCATAAGGATTGAGTCGCGGACGACTGCACCTTTGCCGACAGTGACGCCGCGGAAGATTATGGAGTTTTCGACGGTGCCGCGAATTTCACAGCCGTTGGCGACGAGGGAATTTTTGACGGAGGCAGTTTCTTTGTACTGAACGGGAACTTCGTCCTTGACCTTCGTGAAGATCGGGCGGTCGGGATTCATGAAGAGTTCTTCCCAGATATCGGGGTTGAGGCAGTCTTTGTTGGCGGCGTAGTAGCTCATTGTGGAGTTGATATGCGCGACGTAGCCTTTGTGATAGAACGCGCTGATTTTGAATTCGTGAGCATGACGAATCAGACCGTCAAGCAGGAAGTCTTGACCGCCGCGTTCGTAGGTTGTGCGGACGATGTAAGCGAACGTCGGTACGGGCATGAGGTACGCGCCCATAACGTCTTTTTGACCGGCTTTGAGCGCAGGAACTTCGGCGAGGTCGGTGACGATACCGTTGGTGGAAGTTTCGATAAGAACGGATTTGCCGTCGCGATCTTCCTTAGCTTTTGTGTAAACCATTGTAATATCCGCGCCGCTGTCTTTATGGAATTTGAGCACGTCTTTGAAGTCGATGTTGTAAATGTAGCTTGCGTTGGAGAGAAGAACGTATTGTTTGCCGCTAAGTTCGGCGAAGTCGAGGTTTGCGTAAATGTCTTTGAGGTCGCCTTTGCGGGAGTCGTTATCGGGCAATGCGGCGGGCAGATACGTCAAACCGTCGCGGCGACGAGCGAGATCCCAATCTTTACCGGAGCGGATGTGGTCGAGAACGGCGCGCGAGAAATCGGGCAACATAAGTCCGACGATGCTCATGCCGGAATTGACCATGTTGGAGAGAGCGAAGTCGACTAAGCGATAACGACCCGCGAAGGGCAAGGCTTCGACGGCACGCGTGGCAGCGAGTTCGCGAATGAGCGAGTTGCCTTCCTGAAGATTAATAATACCGACTACGTTTTTCAAAATAGAACACCTCCTAAATCACGCGTTGACGATTGCGCCTTCGGGGACGACGGTAATTTCGCCGAGTTTGCCTTCGACGTGAGCACCGGCTTTGATGACGGCGTCTTGAGCAATGATGGCGTAATTGACGACGGCACCTTCTTCAATGACGGCGGACGGCAGGATAACGGAGTTGGTGACTTTAGCACCCTTGCCGACGCGGACGCCTTGGAAGATAACGGATTTGTCAACGTCGCCTTCGACCTTCGCGCCTTCGTTAATCATGGATTGTTTGACGGAGGCATACGGTCCGACGAATTGCGGCGGGAGCGACGGATTGGACGAATAAACTTTTTGGTCGCCTTTGAGGTCGAAGGGCGGCTGATCTTGCAACAAGTCCATGTTCGCCTGCCAGAGCGATTCGATAGTGCCGACGTCCTTCCAGTAGCCTTCGAACGCGTAGGAGAACATGCGAGCACCGTCGGCGAGCATTTTGGGAATTAAGTCGTTGCCGAAGTCGTGAGTGGAGTTCTCGTTGACGCCGTCTTCTTCGAGGTAGCGTTTGAGGAACGGTTTCGAGAAAATGTAGATACCCATAGACGCGAGGTTCGATTTAGGTTCTTTAGGTTTTTCTTGGAATTCGGTAATGCGGCCGGTCTCTTTATCGGTGACCATAATGCCGAAACGCGGAGCTTCTTCCCACGGGACTTCAAAGACGCCGATGGTGATGTCGGCATTGTTCATTTTGTGAGCTTGCAACATCCAGCTGTAGTCCATTGTGTAGATATGGTCGCCCGACAGAATGAGCACGTAGTCGGGGTCAGCGAGGTCGATGAAGTTGAGGTTTTGGTAAATGGCGTCGGCGGTGCCGCGATACCAATCGGCACCTTTTTCGCGAGCGTAGGGCGGGAGAATGAAAACGCCGCCGCCGGTACGGTCGAGGTCCCACGAGGAGCCGGAACCGAGGTAGTTATGAAGTTCGAGCGGCTTGTATTGAGTAAGCACGCCGACTTTTTCGATGCCTGAATTAGCGCAATTGGAAAGCGGGAAGTCGATGATGCGATACTTTCCGCCGAATGGCACTGCGGGCTTGGCCACGGTCTTCGTGAGAGCCTTGAGGCGGCTGCCCTGCCCTCCTGCCAGTATCATTGCCAAGCACTCTGTCTTTCTCATAGAATGATCCCCCCTGAACGAAATACAATCTCCTATGCCTCCGAAACTTCCGAAGTAATTGACGGTCGCTTCATTAGCTAGGCAGTTCTACGCGGGGCAACTTTTTCCTGCCGAAAATTTCAGAAAAAATTTTATTTGCACATGTATTTTCGCTGAAAAAATTTATCTGCCGAACACTCCGCCGCAACGAAAAATCCCCCGTCGCATTTGACGGGGGATTGAATTTGTCAACGTGACGAATTGTCGTTTCACATTGCTTGAATGAACGGTTTCGTATTGAACGAGCCGCCGTTTGCTTCGGAAAAATAATACCAACCTTTCATGTAATCTTTATTGTCGACGAAGCCTTCTTTTGTCAGTAAATTGAATGGAAAAGGTTTTTTCATAAATTCCGGTGTCATGATGAAGAAGACGTATTTGCCTTTAAGCATTCTCATGGTTTCGAGCAATTTTTGAAGAGACAGTTCGTTTTCGGCAAGAATGATTAATTCGTCGTCACGTATCGAAAAGATTTTTTTTACGGAGTCAAGCTTTTTGGGATCTACGAAAAAACCGCGCGATTTACCCATGATTCTTTTGTAAAAAAGCAATCTGGCGTCCATTAAATTGTTGCGAAGTTTTCGGAAGCTGTCACAAAGTCTGCCGATTGAATCCACGTCAAACCACGGCGTTCTAATGAAATAGCTCATCCACATTCGGTTAAAAGGGTCACTCATATCAATTCCGAGTCCACGTACAGAATCGTTATGACTGCAATGATAAATCATCGGTTTTATTTGAGTTTCCTTGGCATGCCGAGCCCATTTAATCAATCGATTGAATTTTACCGGCAAATGTAAAGCGCGTGTCGAAAAGCAATAATTTAAAACATCTTGATCGGGCATACTGTCGTAGTAATCGCCGATAAATTTTATTCCGTTCAGGAGATTTTCTTCTTCATTACGCAGGACGTTTAAATTCATCATCAACACGCCGGAATTGAAATAATTTTCAGGCTTGACAAAACCATCGTCACTAAGTACGGTTTTACCGGAACTGCCATTCAAACAATTTGGAACTACGGCAAGCACGTTATCTCCCAATTCGTATTGCCACAATTCGTTGATGTCGAGATTGACGATAATGTCCGAATCGAGGTAAATGGCTTTTTCAATTTCTTGCGAAAGAACATGCGGAATAAAAAATCGATAGAACATGGCGACCGTGAAACGAGTTTTATCGGCTTTTGGAAATGATTGCATTATATTTTTTATTCTGTCCGCGCACAATTCTTCGACATTGTAAGAACGTGTGTTCACATCAAAAAAGTGATATAGTAGGTACATTATGAGACAGAAATACGAAACAGATTTAACCAATGAGCAATGGGAAGTTATCGCGCCCTTGTTCTCCAATATGCGTAAGTACAAATGGGAAAAGAGAGAATTGGTCAATGCGGTCTTGTATCTGGTGAAAACGGGTTGCCAGTGGCGTAATTTGCCCCATGATTTTCCACCGGTCTTTACCGTGCACAGCTTTTATCGTCGTGCTCGCCTTAACGGCTTGTGGGACAAAATCCTCGAACACCTCGTCAA
>JADEZP010000055.1 GCA_015206805.1 Quinella sp. 1Q7
AAAGTCCGTTAAGGCGTGCACGTCGATAAAAGCTGTGCACGGTAAAGACTGGTGGGAAATCGTGCGGTAAATTACGCCACTGACAGCCCGTTTTCACCAGATACAACACCGCATTGACCAATTCGCGCTTTTCCCATTTGCGTTTTCGCATGTTGACGAACAAAGGCGCGATAACGTCCCATTGCTCGTCCGTTAAGTCTGTTTCGTATTTTTTTCTCATAATGTATCTACTATATCACTATTCAATTTTTATGAACACCTGTTCTAAGATTGTACCGATTTCTTCGGGTAGTGTAAGATGGATTAAGAAGGAGAGCACAATCCATTTAGTATAGTTGGCAATAACTAAACGCGGCGCATTTCCTAATGACAAAATAGACATTTCGCCCCGTCGCCAACCGGTCGCTCGTTCGCAATCAGCTGCTCTTGAACGACCGCCGCGCTGTTCTCTTCGACACATTCGATCGCTAATTTTTCCTATTTACACAATCCATCTTACACTACCAAAGAACACGGAGCGCAAATCTGCATTCCTGATAAAGCCAACTTCAAAGGTGAAACGCGCCGTTGACGCTGACCTTTACAAACGCCGTAACATAATCGTTGTCTGCGAGTGATTACCGAAAAAAATTCCCCCGAATGATTCTTGCGTGATTTTACCTGTAACTGTAAGATGTAGTCGATTTGTTTGCGGTAAACAATTTTCGACGAGGTGAGATCATGTCGAAAAATATTTTGCTTCTGTTCCTTAGCGACGTGAAAATCAAGGAGGGTATCGTGTCCGGCGCACCTTACAAAAACGTTGGCGGCGAGCCCGCTCTTACGACGAACGAATCGGCTGTTCGCTATCTGTTGCAGAAAAGTCCGTTGGACAAACTTTTTATCTTCTCGTCGAAAAAAATTCGCAAGCCCATTGCCGGCTATCGTACCGGCGACGGTCGTGAGCAGACGCATTTGGATTTTTTTCTTGAGCGCGTCAAAAAATTTTGGTCGGACGCCGATTGGGAAGTTTATCCTTAAGATGAAGATAAAACCGGCGCAGAAAATCTTCGGAGTGTCGCGGAGATGGCGGGACGTATTCAAGAATTCGCGGCGGGCGACAAAGTCACTCTGCACGTCGATTTGACGGGCGGTATGCGCGACGTGAACATAATGATGTTGGATTTGACGCGCCTGCTTGATTACAGCGGTTTGGAAATAAAACATATCCTTTACTCGGATTTCGGAAAAAAATGGTCGTGGAACTTAAAAATATTTACGACCTCTTCCGGCTGATAGCGGGCGTCGAAGAGTTCGTGAACTTCGGCTCCGTCAAGGCGTTGCAGATTTATTACCGTGACAAATCCGTTTCCGAGCTGTTGCAAAAACTTTTGGACGCGATGAAAAATTTTGCCGAGGCGATAAAACTTTGCCATTACGGTCAGTTTCGCGACGCGATAATAAATTTGCATGACGCCGTTAACGACTTCGACAAGTATACGTCCGAAGACGTGGAAGATATTTTGATGGCGCGGCTCATCGGGCGAATCAAGGAGGATTATCATAACGTCATCATCAATCGCGAATTGGACGACGCTCAAGTCATTCGCTGGTGCTTGAATCATGATTATTTGCAGCAAGCGTTGACGCTTTATATCGAGCGAATCCCCGAATGGTTTAATATGTTCAGCGAGGGAAAATCGAATCGGCACAATCTCGAAGACGGTAAAAATATTTTTTGTAAAGAAGTGAAGTCTGCCGCGAAAAACATGACAATTAGCGGACGGGATTTTAACTTTGATGATTGGTTGGCGGCGTTGAATGGAAAGCTTGCGCCGCTTGACCTGCACTGCGACGACGAATCGGACTTCCGCGCTCAATTTGAATATCTTGACGAGATATTTAAGAATCCGCGACTTATGGTCGATCTTTCGTCGGCTGAATTGAAGCCCGTTCGCAAAATTTTGGACAATCTTCCGCAGGAAATTGCCGAAAAATTTGTGTCTGCGAAATAGGGCAAACAGCGGTGTAAAATCCTCGCCAATTTTTTTGTCGGCACCATGCTTACCGATGACGTTCCGAAATATTTCATTGGAAGCAACTTCATGAAATATCCCAAAGCATTAAAAATTCACTCGAAGGAGCTCAACAGGGCGAAACATCGTTCGACGGCGTTGTGAGCGTTTCGGATTTTGATTGTGACTTCGGCGACGTGTTCCGCGTAAAATTTTTCCAACAGCTCTTCGGCGTCGGGCGCGGCAGATTCGGTTGTCAGACGCGGCGCACTCATTGTGTCGACGGGAATTTTTTCGACGGCTTGAGTCTCTTCGCGCAAGACAATCAGAAAAAATTTGTCGGCGAATAAATCGTACTCCAATCGGCACGGCGTGAAAGTCTCGTTGCCGCAAGCGATTTTTTTCCGCAAGCGCAATGCCTCGACCGCGACCGACAGTTTGTCCGAAAAAATTTTTCCTGCGGGTTCCGACGGCTTGCCGGGGCGGATTTTGCGCCAAAAAGTTTCGTCGTACAGCGGCGGGAAATTTTTCAGACGCGCCGACAATTTTTCACGCAACGGCGTCGGCAACAGGAAGGCATTTTCGTCCGCCGCAAATATCGCGCTCAACCAGCAAAGTTCGGTGTCGCTCATCGGCAACGAAAAATTTTTTGCAGTCGGCACCACGGCGAATCCGTCGCGATTGAACGTAAACAGCGTGTCGACCAAATTTTCTTCGCGCAAACTTTCGGGGGCTTCAAGGTAGATGAATTCCGGCAACTCGAAAATTCGGTTGAGGATGTCGCGCCGAGTGAGTTTCGCGTCCGCGCCCGCCAAAATTTCCGCCCACGGTTGAAACTTCCACAAACGCGGATAAATCAGCAACGGGTCGGGCGTTTCCACGACGCAGATAAATTCGCCCGAAGTCTCGTCGACGATTCGGCAGGGCAATTCGTCCGCCGTGATTTTTTCGATTCGCAGACGCATAAGTTCCTTTCGATTGAGCGCGACGAGATATCGCCGCGAGCAAAGGAAGTCCGTTTCGACGGCAAGCGGCGTGACGGTCAGCGGCGGTTTATTTTCGCGTTAGACGAAAATTTTTTTGCGCCGACGTGCCGCCTCGATTATCGTCAGCAAGATGTCGTCGTCCAACACCCGCGCGAAGTTGTTGTTCTTGAATTGAAAAATTTGTCGCACAGATTCGGGCGAGGGGTACAGGCTTTTCAGGCTGTCGCACAAAAAAATCCCGTCGTGCCGAGCAACGAGACGTTCCGAAAAAAATTCAGCGCGACGGTCAGAGTTTGAATTTCTTCCGCCGAGAGTTCGCCGAGCGGATTGGAAATTTTTTCGTCGAAAATTTTCTTTCGGACATCGACGCGTTGAACAAGTCCCGAATCAATCAGTTCATTCAGGCGGCGACGCAGTGTTTGCGGCAAATCGGCGTCCAAAAAGTTCGGTCTGCGCTCCTCAAGAATTTTTTCGACGCGCGCCATGATTGCGGGAAACGGCAGGCGGTCGCCTTCGAGTACCTGCAACAACATAATTTTGTACAGGCATTGTTCGGGCAGGAGCGTTTTGAGTTTGAACGACGCGCAGTAAAAATTTTCCGTGCCGTGGCGAAAGTCGCCGATCAACGTGAAGTACGTGCATTTGTCGTGACGCGTCGCCTGCAAATTTTTTTCGGGGACAAAGAATCGCACTTGCCGCAAAAGGTCGTCATAAGTGCGCGGCGTAATGTTGTGTCGCATGAACAAATTGCGGTGGTAGCAGCCGTAAGACAGCAGGCGCAAAAATTTTCTCAAGCCCGCGTGCGAGCGATTGAATTTGTTTAAAATTTTTCGGATTGAGCTCACGTCCTTTCGGGAATTGATTCGCAGGAAAATTGATATGCGTCACGCGGCATTTCGGCTTACAATCTTGCTCATGAAGTCACCAATTGAAAATTGAATATTGACGCGACTGACGGAGGTGATTTATATGCCGTGGTTCGTATTGGGATTTTTCATGGCGGGTTCAATGGTTTTGGCGTCGGATCGTTAGGAGGTGAAAATTTTTGAGCGATTATAAACAAACAGCGTCGGAAAAAATTTCAGCCGTTGCGTGATTGAGCGCAGCGGCTTTTTTTATGTCGACGCCCGTTCCAGCGCGGCAAGATAATTTTCAATCATCGGTTTGAGGTCGGCGACGGTTCTTGAGGCAGTGGCGTTGGCGTGATTGATTTGATTGCGTTCGCCGTGCAGTTCGTGATAGCCGCGCAAAATTTCCAACGCGGTCTTAACGTCGGGGCGCAAGCTTATGAGATTCATTGCGAACATTTCGCGATACTCTCGCTCACGCGTTGCCCATTTACTGTCGGGCTTGGCGGCATTGAACGCCTGAATTTTGTCGCGGTCGATTTTGAACAGCTCCAAAATTTTTTCGGCGGGAAGGTTCGCGGCAAGTCTCGGAATTTTGGCGAAGTCCAGATTTCCTAAGAACTCGAAAAAATTTCTTACGCGCTTGGATTTGGCGCGTCGCTCGTCGAAAATCGTTTGAATGGCGGCGGCAAGCGTCGGGCAGTTTTGTTTGAAGTCTCTGACCTTGACGACGCCGGCTTGACATTGCTCAAACAAAACCTTGGCGCGACCGTATTCGTCGAAAAATTTTCGGAGCTCGGCAAAAATTTCATCGTCGCCGATTTTGCGTGTCGGGAAGTGATCCAGAATGTCGCGCAACGTCCCGCAAAAATTTTTAACGTCGGCATCCTTGTCGGACTTTTCGGCGACGCGATAGTCAATGATGAAGTGTTGCTGCCACGTCCGCTTTTGAGCGCGGCTTTTGGATTCGCAAGTTTTTATGACGGCAATGTCGCGCGGCATACAAATTCTGCGTGCGACAATTTCTTCGGGCAGCCACTCGGTGCAAAGCGTCATCGCCTGTTGCCAAAAACCTTTGCGCATGCACCAGCGAATAATTTCCAACCGACCGACGTTGCCGCCGATAAGATTGCCGTATTCGCGCTCGACCGTGTCGATGATTTTGGCGAACAACGCGCTTTTTAAATCTTTGTCTGGGTGTTCGCGGAACGTGCGGATATGTTGACCAAGATTTTTGAGCTCGCCTTCGATTGCGCTCGTGCGACAAATTTTTATCGCCTCGGCGAAACGATTCATTGCGGCAAGCAATTCGTTGGCGGCAGGCGGGGGATTGTCGCCGAAATATTCGTTGAGTGCCTCGACACTGCCAAACTTCACGAACTCATCCGCGCCCGTTATCAACGAGAACATGCGCTGAATTTCCGCCACGCTGTAAACGACGCGGCTTGTCGGGTCGGAGTAAAGCATCTCGCCGATTTTTATGCCGCGATACTTGAGCAGCTGAATTATCGACAGCATGAGCATTGACGCGTGCCGAAAACCGCCCGTCATATCCGCGTGAACGATAACTTCTTCGTCGGCATATTGATTCGCAAAATCCGTGACGGCGTCGGCAATTTTGGCGGTCTGCAAAATATTCGTCTCCAACGCGCTCAAGCTGTCGGAATAATCGTGCGCGGAAAATTTGTCGGCAAGTTCGGGACATTCCTTGACGACGCGCCTTATCAGAAATTCCAGATGTGTCACGTCGCCGAATTCGTTTTCGGGAGCTTTGTTGAGTTTCACGGAGTCGCTGACGATCAAGAAAATTTTCGCCAGTGACTGTGCGCCGAGCATCCGTTGCACATAAACAATCGCCGATTCGTTCGTTTGTATCGCGCTGTACGGTCGCCCTTGTATGTCGGGATAAGTTATCGGGTTGCTCAAATAGCGCGGGCTCACGGGGCTCACGAACGCCAATAAAATATTTTTCGCCATGTCAATATTCCCTGAACTGCACGAAACGAAACGTCGAAATTTGGCGCGTGGAGCCGTCGGGCAAAATTTCGGTACGGACGGAACGTTCACTTGTCGCCGCCACGACCGTTACGCCCGCCGACTTGAGACGGCTGACCATCTCGAACGTATAATTGAATTCGCCTTGGCAAAGGACGCAACTCGGCTCCGCCGCCAAAATTTTTTTGATGTACTCACAAACCAACACGCGGACTTCAGCGGCAGTTGCCTCGGCATCGACGGCGGGAAACGGAACGTCCGAAATTTCGCCGTAAGCTTGAGCCGCCGCGATTTGCTCCGCGCTCCACCGCTCCGACGGGTGATTCGTGTGGTTGATAAAAATTTTTTTCATCGTTCAGCCTCCGCCGCCACTATAGCACAAAAAAAGCACCGCCCGCAATGGAGTGGTGCTTTTTTTGTGTTTCGCGACGGACGATTTCCTATTGCGTTTTCCGACAAAATTAATCATTTGAGTTTCGGAAATCGTTCGTAGATGTTGATGTAACGCGCTCCTTTCGATTTGGAAAATGTTTTGCATAAATGGCGTCGCGTCGCAGGCACCGAACACTTTCCAATTTGAATTTTGAATCAGCCGCTGAATTTATATCACAGTCGCCGCCGAATTGTAAGGAAAATTTCAGCGGTTGAGGTGCACGGAAAATTTCCTGACGCGCTCGACAATCATATCGCGGGAATTTTTGCCGCCGTATTCGCGATAGACCTTCGCTATGTATTCTTCGTAGCGGTTGCAAAAAATAATGCGTCCATCGTCGGTCGGGAGGCATTCGTCGGGCGACGACGGAAAATTTTCGGGCTGAATCATGCGTTTGTTGAATGAGCGAATCCGGGCGACTGCAGGGCGGACAACTTGTCGGCATCGACGGTTTTTTCGTAGCGTTTGAGCAATTCGCGTTGATTGGAAATTTTTTCGGCAATGATTTCGCGCGACCGGTCGAGTTGAGTTTTAGCGTCGCGGATAATTTTTCGCTGACGAAGTGCCCGACGATTTTGCCGCGCCCGTCGATATAAAAAATCGTTTAATCAAAACCGAGCTACCTTTCGATTCGGCGGCGATAGCGGTTAAGTCTTTCCATGCCGAAGCCGCCCGCGCCTTGTCGAGCCGACAGTTGAAAACGCTGTATTGGACGCGCTACGCGAATCTGTACCACGGAAAAATTTATCGGGCAACGAGAATTTTTGATTCGCAGGAAAATTGATATGCGTCGCGGAAAATTTCGGATTGTACTTCGCACACGAGGTCAACGAAACACCGAGCACCTTGAAAGCCGAATATCGTCAACCGCTTGAAGGAGGTGACAGCCGCCCAAAAAGTTCGCCGATAATTTTGTATCTTGAAAGGAGTCGTTGAATATGTTTTTCCTCGTGCCGATAATAGCCCCCGCAGTTGAAGCCGCCCTTGCCTGTGAATCCGCCCAGATGTTCGCCGCCGGTGCCGCCTTAGCTGTCTCACTTTTCCGGCGCGACTAATCGGGCTCCATTCTGAAAGGAGGTGACAACCATGTTGGAAGATTTGCTTTGGTGGTTGATTCGTCGGTAATTTCGGATTGAAAATTTTGAGAGGAGGTGAAAATTATGTTCTGCCCGTTCCCGTTCCCCTTCCCGTTCCCGATGCCGTAATTTAAGTGTCAGTAAAGTTGGAGGTGATTGCTAAAATGTACAATGACTATACGGACAAAAAATATTTCTTGACCGCTGTGCGATGAGCGCGGCGGTATTTTTTTCTTGAAAAATTTCGTCGCGTGAATCATAATGGCGGCGAGGAGGTGAGCAGATGGTTCAAAAAATTTTTAATGCGCTGATGTTCGACACCCGCGGCATCCAACGTTACATTTATTCGGGCAACAAGCTCCGCACGAATATCGGCGCGTCGTACATAGTCGACAAAGTTTTTTTCGACGTGCTGATTAACGGCGTGTTGAAAGACATGTTCCCCGCCGAAAAATTTCCGTCGGACAATGACGCGTGGACGCCCGCCAACGACGAGTTGACGCCGTGGGAAGATATGACTTCTTGTTGCGTGGCGTATATCGGCGGCGGCAATGCGCTGTTGCTGTTCGATTCGGGCGGTGAAGATCGGCGCGTTGAGGTCGTCGAAAAATTCACGCGCAAACTTTTGGTCGAACGTCCCGGCTTGAAGGTCGGCGCGGCACTCGATGAAGTTGAACTCGTCGACGGCAAGATTAATCAGACGAATTTGTATCGCAAGCTGAAGGAAAATCAGAGCAACATTTTTCCCGCCGTGAATGTGCCGTACAGCGGCTTGACGCTCAGTTGCGAAGTCAACGGCGAGGCGGCGAATTTTTACGGCAGACTCGGCGCGGGCGACGTAAAATTTTATTCGCAGGAAGTCGCCGTCAAGTCCGCCGCTGCCGACGATGCCAACGACGATTTGCGGACGCGTTTCGACGAAATTTTCAAGCTGAAAAATTTCCCCGAACGCATGAAAGATTATCGCTTTCCGTTTGAGGTCGACGAGCTCGGTCAAAAGGACGGCGAAAATTATTTTGCTATTGTCCACGTCGACGGCAACAATATGGGCGTAAAATTTCGCACGTGCAAAAATCTGGTCGAACGGCGCAGATTGTCCAGCGAAATTCGCCGCAAGACCGAAGGTGCGTTTGCCGATCTGCTTGCCAAAATTATACGCATGAAAAATTCGGGCGGCTTCGACGACGCGCTCAAGCTCGACAAAAATTTTTTGCCGATACGCCCGTTGATTATCGGCGGCGACGATGTGACGTTCCTTTGCCCCGCGAATATGGCGATTCTGTTCACGAAGACGCTGATTGAAAATTTGTTCGCCGACACGCCCGCCGACGCTCCCGAACACTTGACGCAGAAAATTTCTCGACACATGGACTCGTGCGCGGGCATTGCGATTCTGTCGACGAAATATCCGTTTTTTCGCGGCTACAAGCTCGCCGAACAGCTTTGCGACTCGGCAAAGGCGGCAATGCGCAAGCTTGCCAATGACGATTTGCGCGGCTCAAGTTGGCTGGACTTCGCGATTCTTCACGGCGAACAGGCTCCGACGCTTGAACAGATTCGCGCGAAGGAATATCGCGGCGCACTCGGTGATTTGCATTTCGGACCGTATCGGCTGTGCAACGACGCCGCCGCTTACAAGCGCGACCGTCAACACAATCTGGAAAATTTACTTTCGTGCACGACGCAATTTCCGCACGTGATGGCGAATAACAAAATCAAGGAGTTGCGCGGAGTTTTGCAGCGCGGCGAAGACGATGCGCGGAAATTTTTGCGGCAACTGCATTATCAGGAACAAGCTTTGCCGACGGTGCCCGATTGGGACAACTTCACGGAAACATTATGGCATGGCGGAGCGACGCCCTACGTCGACGCGATTGAGCTGGCGGATTTTTACGTTGAGGAGGTGGCGCGGCAATGGCAAACGTTGATGTGACGATAAAAATTTTGTCGCCGATACATTTGGGCTCGGGACAAGCTGACGTGAATGTCGACGCGGAAATTGTTCACGACGCGTTCGGACTGCCGTACTTCCCCGCCAAAAGATTCAAAGGTCTGCTTTACGAGAGCGCGCTCGAAGTTTGGGAGATGTTTGAATTGAGCGGACTCGACACGCAAAATTTATCGCCGCTCGAAAAAATTTTCCATCGGCAATCGGTCTCTGAAGTTCAGCTGATCGTGCCGAATTTTTTTATTGCGCCGCCCGCGAAATACGAACGACTTTGCGCGGAGTGGAAATTTCTGCAGTCAGCGTTCCCGAAAATTTTCACGGCAAAAGATGTACTCGATTCGTTCACGTCACTGCGCTATCAGACGCGGCTTGAAAACGGCGTGGCGGCGGACGGCTCACTGCACAATTTGCGGGTGCTCGACGCGGGCACGGAATTTTTCGGGACAATCACACTGCTCAACGCCGACGAAAAAATTTTGAACTTGCTGGCGTTGGCGATAAAAAATTTGTCGTCGGCGGGCACCAAACGAAATCGCGGCTTCGGGCGGATTGAGTGCACGGCGACTTTCGACGACGGCTCGACTTCCGACATGTTGACCGAAAAATTTTTCGCGAAGGAGGATTGACGATGCACCGATTGAAATTTTCATTGGAAACGCTGTCGCCGATTGTGCTGTCTTCGGCGAGCAACTCAACCGTAATGACGGAAACGCATTCGGCATTCGGCGGGACGATAATTCGCGGAGTATTGGCGTCGCGCTTCGTGGAGGTGCAAAAGCTCACGGACGAGGCTCACGACAAAACCTTCCGCGAAATTTTTTTTGGCGGCGTGAAATTTTTGCCCGCCAATCCCGCAGTGTCGGAGGAATGGTCGTTCGTGTTGCCGTTGAGTTTGCAAAGCGGCAAGGCGGGTACCGACGCTGAAAACGCTGTTCAAGATTTGCTTGCGGACGCGGCGTCGCGGCAGGGCTACAAAAATTTTCGCGGCATGGGCGTGCTGATTGACGGACAATTTATCAAGGCGGATGTTCGCACGAATATGTTCATGCACATGAGCCGCAGCGGCGACGGCGAACGCTTGGTCGGCAGGAGCGTCGGCGGGCAGGTTTACAATTACGAGGCGATTGACGTCGGTCAAAAATTTATCGGCGAAATTATCGGCGACGAAAAAATTTTGCGGCAACTTCGCGACGGCTTGAATTTGGACGGCGGCAAGATGATTGCTTACGTCGGTCGGTCGCGATTTACGCAATACGGCAAATGTCTGCTGACGTTCGGCGACGCGGAAAAAATCGTTGCACAGGAAATTTCGGGCACGATTTATTTGCGACTTGATACGCCGCTGATTCCGAAGGACGATTGCTTTTTGAGCGCACGGGAAGTTTTATCGTCGACGGTCGGCGGAAAAATCGGCGCGGTATTCGCGGCGGGCGTCGAGGTCGAAAATTTTGTTGTGCCGTGGGGCATGAAACGTCCGCGAGTGTCGGCATTGGCGGCGGGGACGGTTTTCGCGGTCGACGTTTCGGAACTGTCTGCCGACGACAGAAAAATTCTTGCCGAAAAAATTTACGCGGGCTTCGGATTGCGCACGGAAGAGGGCTTCGGACAACTGCGGATTTGGACGCCGTCGACGACGTTCACGAAAGGCAAACTCCCCGACGTGACGCCGATTCGCCCGAAAAATTTTTCCGCCGAAACGATTGCCGTTGCGAAAAAAATTTTGAAGTCGCGGTTACTGGAGCAGACCAGACTTTACGCGCACGAGGACGCCGACAAACTTCGCCCGCAACTGCAACGGGGCAACATGACGCATTTTTTCACGCGGCTGGATGTTATCTTCGCCAATGCCGGCAAAAAAAATCTGCGTGAAAATTTCCGCACGCAACTGGAACTTGAGCTTCGCGAAGGCAGTTTGTTCGAGGAACACCTGAAAAATTTTTACATGGCGAACGGGCAACGGTTTTACGACGTGTTCACGGGGCAGGCGAATTTTCCACACGAGGTCGGAGACGCGTTCCGCGACACGAAAATTTCGGAGGTTCGCGGCGTGATTGACTTCACCGAGAAAGATTTCACCGACGATGAATTTTTGGCGGAGTACTTGACGAATTATTTCCGATTCGCCCGCAAACTTGCCGCCGCGTCGAAAGGAGGCGACGACCGTGAGTAAATCGAGCGTCATCGGAAAAATTTTGATCGTCGGGAATTTGCGTTTGCAGTCGCCGCTTTTGATTGGCGACGGCGCGGGCGAAACTTCCGACAACTTCCGCGATATTCACGTGCTGAAAAATCGGCAGGGCAAGCCGTTTATCCCCGGCACGTCACTTTGCGGAGTTTTGCGCGATTGGCTTGCAAGCGTCGACGCACCCGCCGTCCCGAAAATTTTTGGCGACTTGGAAGAAATGCAAAGTTCGATTCAGGCGGACGACATTGCGCTTAAAGGCGGCGATATAATTTCCCGCGACGGCGTGCGGATTGATTCGGTGACGGGCGCGGGTGTCGACGGCGGCAAATACGATTATGAGGCGGTTGAGCGCGGCGCAAGCGGCAGTCTTCGATTGCTGGTGACATTGCGCGGCGTCCACGATGTCGAAAAAATTTCCGACGTTATTGCGCGTCTGCTCGGCAAACTTCAAGACGGGATTCAACTCGGCGCGCTCACGAGCAAAGGTTTCGGCTTGGCGGCGGCTGAAAATTTGTGCGCAGACTTTTTCGATTTCCGCAACAAAGCCGACGTTGTCGCGTGGCTCACGGGCAAAGGTGCCTCCCAAAAAAATTCAACCGTCAACCGAAAAATTTTCCGTGCGTGAAAATGATTTCGTCGTCGAAGCGCAATTCAAGTTCAATTCGTCGTTTATCATTCGCGACGGCGACACCACGCTTAAAAGTCGCGCGGACTTCGTTTTGCCCGGCACAAGTCTCAAGGGCATTTTGCGACACCGCGCCGAATACATTTTGAGTCGGCTCGGACTTGACGTTGCGGCTTTGGAAAATTTGATGGGCGCGTCGTCGTCCGACAAAAAAATCAAAAGCCGATTCATCGTCGCGGAAAGTTACATTGCGTCCGAAAATTTTGCCGAAGTCGAACATACGCGCACAAAGATTGACAGGTTTACGGGCGGCACGTTGCAGGGGACGCTGTTCACGACGACGCCCGCTTATCAAAAAAATTTCGACGCGCCGACGCTCAAACTTCAATTTGAAATTCGCGACGCTGACGATTCGGAAGCGGGTTTGGCGATTTTTTTGCTGCGCGATTTGTGGCTCGGACGCGTCGCGGTCGGCGGCAACAAAACGGAGCTCGAAAATTTTGCGGCGACGTTGAAAAATTTCGCGGGAGGTGACGGCAAATGATCGGCATGGATTTGGCGCGGCGGGTCGGACTGAAGCTCGGTCGGTGCAAAAAATTTTCGGAGACTCGCGGAACTTTCGTGGCGTGGCAAGTTCAAAACATCGTTTGGAGCAAATTCGACGGCGACAAACTTTTGCTCAAGGATGACGCGTCGCCGAATTTTGATGATTGGCTGGAGTGTCGCGTTTTCAATCGGCGCGAAGAATTTCACATCAAGCGGGCGGGCGAAAAATTTGTCGGGCGATACGTCCGCGACGACGGCGACCAAAAATTTTACGGGCTTATGACGCGCAACCACATCGGCAGCGACGCGGCGACGGGCTTGAGCGGCTACGTCGATTATCGTTTCGTCGCGATTGAATCTGCTTGGGACGGTGATTGAATTGGCAAGAACATTCACTCCGCAAAAAAATTTTTCATTGGCGGCGGCGACCGCGCCGTATAATTTTGTCCCGTTGCCGAAAAAATTTTGCCTGCGGAATTCGACGACACGAAAAGTTTTGCGCCCGTCGGCACGCCGATTATACTCGGCTCGTCACTTCGCGGCATGTTCAAAAATATTTTCAAAATCGTGACGTGCGGAGCTTTTCGCGGGCGGACGACCTCTCAACGCAAGGGCGAAGACTTCAACGACGAGCACATTTATTTCCGTTGCATGATGGGCGTCGGGCGTTATCCGTGGACTAAAGACTTGAACAAAGTTTACAACTCGCGGATGATTCACAATGCACGCGGCAAAGACGGCAAACTTCACCCCGTGAAAAACACGCGTCCCGGATTTCTGATTCGCACGACCGATAACAAATTTTTTATCGCGCCGTCAATTTACAAGAGCGACCGCAAGGACGACAGAATTTTGATTCGCGACTACGAAAAAAAATTCCGCGTGACCATTCGCGAAAGAAATTCCAGTTGCGTCAAATGGGACGGCAACATCGCTTACATAATCACGGGCAGTCAAGCGCGATACAAACTCCTCGACGAGGACGGTTACAATCAGCTGACGGGCGACGATAAAAAGCGTGCGGGCAAGCAGTTCATTCGATACACGTTGCTGGATTATGTCGATTGGTGCCGCGACCATTGGATTCCATTGCCCGAAGACGTGCGCACGTCTTACGAACACGACCGCAACCGTCGCGGCGTCAATCTTTTCACGGACAAGGGCATTTTGAAACGCGCCGAGCTTGAGCGGCTAACGGGCAAAACTTTTTCCGACGTGAAAACGCTGATTCCCTGCCACTTCTTGGAGGAGGACGGGCAAATCACGGCGTTCGGGCACGGGCAATGTTTCCGCATTCCGTATCGTCGGCGAATTGGCGACGCCGTTCCGAAAAATCTGCAGTCCGAAAAAATCGTTGACTTCGCCGACGCGGTTTTCGGCAAAGAAAAATTTTGGGCTAGCCGCGTTTATTTCGAGGACGCCACGCCGATTGGCGAAGTTCGCGAGCTTGCGACGGCGAAGGCTCACCCGCTCATGCAACCGAATCCGACATCATATCAGCTGTATCTTGCTCAACACGGCGACAAACTCAATCATTGGGACACGAACGGCGCGCAGATTCGCGGCTACAAACTTTA
The DNA here is from genome assembly GCA_015206805.1 of Quinella sp. 1Q7. Lineage (GTDB taxonomy): Bacteria > Bacillota > Negativicutes > Selenomonadales > Selenomonadaceae > Quinella. Next base: position 14,214 of record JADEZP010000055.1, read on the forward strand.
TTGGCATAAGCCCGCGACGGATTGGCACGCCAACGACAACGAGCTGAAACTTGACAGCGGCAAAACTCCCGACAAACGCTTGACCGGGGATATGACTCCGCTTGCCAAGGACAATCGATTCGCGGCGAAGATTCGGTTCAAAAATTTAAGCGCGGTTGAACTCGGCGCGCTCATGATGATTTTCGATATTGACGGGCTCAAGGACGGTGCGGCTTACAAAATCGGCATGGGCAAGCCTTTCGGCTTCGGCAGCGTCAAAATTACGCCGACGCTTTACGGCTCGGACGCCGCCGCTTACACGCAACTTTTCGGTGCGTATGATACGTGGCGCGACGTTATGTGTGCGTTGAAAAAAATTTTGGATTGGTCGCAAACACGGCGTAAAGGTTGGAGCGAGCGCGTCAAATCGATGAGCGGCGATGTTTCGCAAGCGGACGGCGTCGACGAACGATTCAAACAGCGCGTGCCGTTGCCGTCGATTTTTGAGGTCGTGAAATGATCGGCGCGGCAGTCTTTGAGCTTCGGGCTCACAATGCAGGGCGGTTGCCGTTCATCAACGGGCGATTCATGCATGCGGTCTTTTTTAAAATCCTCAACGAATTTTCGCAAGGACTCGGCAACTTCGTCCACGACGCGATGAATATCAAACCGTTCACGGTATCATTTCTGGAGCCCGTCGACGAAATTCCGCTCACGGAAAATCATTGGCACATTCGGCGCGGCGAAAAATTTCTTTGGCGGGTAACGGGACTCAACGCGGAAATTTTGCAGGCGATTGTGAGCGTGCCAATCGGATACAAAGTTCAAGCCGGCACGCTGACTTTGTGCGTGGAAAAACTTATCGACGAGACAACTTTCACGGTCGAAGAATTTTTGTCGCGCATAAAAAATTCGCCGCCGATTCGTGAGCTTTGCTTTGAGTTCGTGTCGCCGACGACTTTCCGCATTGATGACTTTGACGCGCCGTATCCTCGCGCCGATTTGATTTTCGGCTCATTGGCGGACAAATGGACGCAAGCCGCCATGCCCGCCAATGCCGACAAAAAAATTATTCGCGAATTTGCGACACAGCTTCGTTTGACCGAATGGCACGGGCAGAGCAAAAAATTTTATTTCACGCACGAACGCAGCACTGCGGCTTTTTGGGGAAAATTTTTCTACAACGTCGAAGACTTGAGCGCGGATATCAAAAAAGTTTTTATGTTGCTCGCCAAGTTCGGAGAATTCACGGGCTTCGGTCGTTTGACGGGGTAAGGCTTCGGACAAACTCGGATTAAATTTGTACAATGACATCGCCGTTTTCAATGACGGTGCCTTTCGACGCGCGGATTCGGAATAGGCACGGCGGCAAGCAAACTCTGCGTGTACGGGTGTTGCGGATTGGAAAAAATTTCCTGCGTCGTGCCCGTCTCAATCATGTTGCCCAAATGCAACACGCCGATTCTGTCGGAAATGTACTTGACCATGCTCAAATCGTGGGCAATGAACAAATACGCGCAACCGGTCTCGGCTTGAATGTCCTTCATCAAGTTGACGACCTGCGCTTGAATCGAAACGTCCAACGCGGAAATGCATTCGTCGGCGATGATAAGTTTCGGCTTCATGACCAAGGCGCGGGCAATTCCGACGCGTTGACGCTGACCGCCCGAAAATTGATGCGGATATCTTTCGGCGTGAGCGGGCGACAATCCGACCTTTTCGAGCATCTCGCCGATAATCCGATTGCGTTCCTTGCGCGTCGAGTAAAGCCCGTGAATGTCGAGCCCTTCGCCGATTATGTCGCCGATTTTTTTGCGCGGATTCAAACTCGACATCGGGTCTTGAAAAATCATCTGCATATTCTTGCGGAGCATGCGGC
>JADEZP010000056.1 GCA_015206805.1 Quinella sp. 1Q7
GCGGCGGTTACATTGACAGACAGCGGCACTTGACGGAAAAATTTTATTCGGACGCGGAGAACGGCACGATTGACTTTGACGCGGACATCGTGAAAATTTTGCGCGAGGTCGGCGGCGAATACAAAATCACTGACGCCCGCACGAACGTTACCGCCGAGCTTGACGCGGGAAAATTTCGGTCAACGGCTTTTCGGCGGCTATGGGAGCAAATTCGTCGGAAGGCTTTTTATCGCGTCGAAGGCGATTCGGACATCACGGCGCAGATTGTCGCGGAGCTAAATAAGTTGGTCGTGCCCGAAGCTTACGCCGTCATTGAACGCGGCACCTTGCGAGACGACGGCACCTTTGACGCTGGGACCGGTCGCACGGAAAATTTCCGCGTTGCGCCGACGACGACTGCGCGGACTGATTTAATCGGCAAGCTTACGGCTGAAACGGGCTTGACGCGCCGCGACGTGTCGAAAATTTTGCGCGGGCTTGAGCCGAAAATTTTCACGTACATTGAGCGAGACTCCGACAAATTCCTGCGCGACGCCGTCAAAAAAATCAACGACATCAAAGCCGCGCAACTTGCCGAAATTATCGAATACATTCCGACGGACGCCGCCTTCGACGAAAAAATTTTCCACGCGTCGATAAGCGGTCGCCTCAACGATAACGCCGTCGCCGTCAGAAAAAATCTTTACGACTACTTGATTTACGATTCGGCGGTCGAGAAAAATTTTGCCGCCGATATGGATTCGAACGACGACATTGTCGTTTACGTGAAGTTGCCGCGAGAATTCAAGTTGCCGACGCCGCGAGGCATGTACAATCCCGATTGGGCTGTCGTCTTGCGCGAAGGTGCCGCGCAGAAAATTTTCTTCGTCGTCGAGACCAAAGGTGGTGACAATTTGCGCGACGCCGAAAAAATCAAGACCGACTGCGCGACGAAATATTTTGACGCAGTGACGGGCGGCAGTGTAAAATATCGCGTCGTAACAAGTTACCGCGAGTTCACGGATTTTTTGCGAGGAGGATTCAAATGAGTTACGCACTGTGGAAATTTTTTGACGAATTGCGCACGAGTTATGAGCTGGTCGACTTGACGCACCCGCTTGACAACGACAGCCCCTATTGGTCGGGAATTCCCGCCGGTTCCGTGGAGTTGGGCAACGTCGTCTTCGATTGGGGCAACCCGATGCTTGAGTGTCTGATTCAGACGTTCAAGTTCCCCGGTCAATTCGGCACGCACGTGGACTTCCCGTCGCATTTCGTCAAGGGCGCGGCGAGTTCCGAAGCTTTTGGCGCGGGCAACATGATTTATCCGCTGTGCGTCGTCGACATCAGCGCGAAGGTTGCGGCGGACGTTCATTATGCGGCGACGGCTGACGACATGCGCGCTTACGAAAAAATTTACGGCGCGATACCCGACGGAGCATTTGTCGCCCTGCGAACGGATTGGTCGCGTCATTGGCCCGACATGAACGCCATAAGCGGCATTGCCGACGACGGCAGCGAAAATTTCCCCGGCTGGTCACTCGACGCGCTCAAATACATTTACGAGACGCGCAACGCTTCCGCCAACGGTCACGAGACCTTGGACACGGACGCATCGGCGGAGGCGGCGAAGTCGGGCGATTTGGCTTGCGAACGTTATCTGCTGTCGAAGGGCAAATTGCAAGTCGAAGTGCTTACGAACTTGGATAAAGTCGCTCCCGCAGGCGCACTGTTGTTTGCGGCGTGGCCGAACATCATCGGCGCGACGGGACTGCCCGCCCGATTGATTGCCGTCACGCCGAAAGTTGATTGACACCCGACGCGAAATTTGAACCGCGCATGGACGCGTAATCCTGTCGCCGCCGAAAGAAAGTAGATACTACAAACTCAAATTCAGCTGAACAATTTCGGACGCGTCACGACGCCCGCCAATCGATTGAGCAACGCCAAGTTGCTTTTTTTGTTGCGCCGAAAATTTCCACGTGATAGAATTCGTGAAAACTTTTTAGAAGGTGTTGCATTGACTCCCAACGAAGAAACGAACACTCCGCAGAAGATGAAACGGAACTACCTGCCGATAATCCTCATCGTACTGTGTTTTGCGGCGTCGGCATTGGCGGGCGTACTGTTCGCGTCGTCGAGTATGTTTGACGGCAAAGACCCCGAACGCCGAATCATCAACAACGACGACGATACCGAGGAACTCATAAAAGCCACGGAAAAATCCACGATACTGATTATGGGCGTCGATATTCGCAAAGACGACGTCGGTCGCTCCGATACGCTGATGATTGCAACGGTTGACCCGCGACTGGATCAGGCGACGTTGCTGTCAATTCCGCGCGACACACGCGTTAAAATTCGCGGGCGCGGCTACGACAAAATTAACGCGGCGTTTGCTTACGGAGGCGTCGAGCTCACCGAATCGACCGTCGAAAATTTTTTGGGCATCGACATCGACCACTACATATTGATTGACACAAGCAGCTTCGTGAAAATCATCGACGCAATCGGCGGCGTGGATATCGACGTTGAAAAGCGCATGTTCTACGAGGATCCTTGGGACGACAACGGCGGGCTCGTCATTGACCTGTATCCCGGGCAACAGCACATGGACGGCAAAACCGCCGTTACTTACGTGCGTTATCGCGATTCGGAAGGCGACATCGGGCGCATCAAACGTCAGCAGGCTTTTATGGCGGCGTGCATGAATAAAGTCACTTCGCCCGAAATTGTCCCGCGCATTCCGAAAATCATCCGCGAAGTCATTGACGCCGTCCAAACCGATATGTCGTTGCGTCAGCTGTTGGAAGTGGCTGGCACGCTCAAATCCGCCGCGCAAAACGGACTTGAAACGGATATGGTGCCCGGCTACCCGCTGTATATCGACGAGATAAGTTATTGGATTCCCGACGTTGAGCTTGTGAGAATTTCCGTTGCCGACGCGCTGGGCATTACCGTCGACCCGTACCTGCGCGAACGTTTCGAACGCGCCGCCCGCGAATACAACAACTCCATTCCTTCGGGCGCAAGGGACGTTCCCGACGACGACGACACTATCGGCAAGCCCGTCCGCGAAAGCCGCGACCGTCGCCGCTCCACCGAACGCAGAAATTCTATCGACGAACGAACATATATCACCGACCGCGAACGCACTTACGAACGTCCGAGCACGCTTGATAACCGCGAACGCACTTACGAACGTCCGAGTACGCTTGATAACCGCGACCGTCAATCCGAACGTCCGAGCACGCTTGATGACCGCGACCGTCAGTCCAAACGCCCGAGCACACTTGATAACCGCGACCGTCAATCCGAACGTCCGAGCACGCTTGATAACCGCGACCGTCAATTCGAACGCTCAAGCACACTTGATGACCGCGACCGTCAATCCGAGCCGCCGACGATTGAGCGACGCACTATTCCCGATGTCGAGACCGTTACCGAGCCGACACGCGACGAAGCACCTAAGACGAGGTTTTAATATGCCGACCGAAAAAATTATCATCACCGACGATTTGTATCTTGGCATGGGTACGCACAAGACAGTTTACGCGCACCCGACCGACCCGCACCTTTGCATAAAAATTTTGCATTCGACGCCCGATCCCGACTTCGACAAGGAGATTCGCTACCGCAAGGCATTGGGCAAGCGCGCGGACTCCATGACGCTTTTGACGGGCTATTTCGGCGAAGTCGACACCTCCAAGGGCAAAGGTTACCTTTTCGAGCGCGTCGTCGATTTTGACGGCAAGCCGAGTAAAACTTTGCTGAAGCTGTTCGACGAAGCTTTTGTCGACAAAACCAAATTGCCCGCCGTCGGAAAAATTTTGCTGGACTTCAAGCGCACCTACTTTGCGGAAAAAATTTTGCTCGCGGGCATCGACGCCGACAACTACCTTGTGCAAAGAATTTCGCCGACTGAAAATCGCGTCCGCATAATCGACAACGTCGGCACATCCGCGCTGATACCGCTTGCCTATCATTTCGACATGTTCGCCAAAAAACGCGTCGTCAAATATTGGCGGAAGTTCGTCGCGGATTTGAGCTCGCATTATTGGTTGCTGTTCACGGCGGAATTTTTGCAACAGCTTGCCGAAGTTTAGGGGCGTCGTGCCGTCTGAAGCGTTTTAATTCAATTTGAGTTTGTAGGATCTACTTTCTTTGCTTGCCCAAAGAAAGTAGCAAAGAAAGGGCACCTCGCAGGGGCGTTAGTCCCGATTGCCGCAACGTTGAGCCTACCCGTAGCCGACTGTTGCCCGCGGACTTCGCATCACGCTCAGTGCGCGGGCAGGGCGCACGTCCATGTGCGCCTCAATATTCGCGGCGGGCAAGCTGATTTTGCGATCGAACATTTGGGAGTGATATTTATGACCGATATTGAGCGTCTTGCCGAAATTTTGTCGGGCAGTGCAAGCGCGGTATTCTTCGGCGGCGCGGGCATGTCAACCGAATCGGGCATTCCCGACTTTCGCAGTGCGACGGGCATTTACAGTCAGAAACTCAATCAAACGTTCGCGCCGGAGGAAATGGCGTCGTACAGCTTTTTCGTGCGGCACCCCGAAGATTTTTTTGCGTTCTATCGTGAGCGTTTGGTTTATCTTGACGCAAAGCCCAATGCGGGACATCTTGCGCTTGCCGAACTTGAACGGCGCGGAATTTTGAGCGCGGTCATCACGCAGAATATCGACGGACTCCATCAAGTGGCGGGCTCGCGCGTCGTTTACGAACTGCACGGCTCAATTCGGCGCAATCACTGCGTCAAATGCGGCGCACGCTACGGCGTCGAACTCGTTATGAAAAATATTCCCGTGCCGCACTGTGAACACTGCGGAGGCGTCGTCAAGCCCGATGTCGTCCTTTACGGCGAACCGCTCGACGATGAGACCGTCTCCAATTCGATTCGCGCCATTGCCGAAGCGGACACGCTGATTGTCGGCGGCACAAGTCTGGTCGTCTACCCTGCGGCTGGACTGATTGATTATTTTCGCGGCGATCACTTGATTCTGATTAACAAAACCGCCACTCGCGCCGACGCCGACGCAACGCTTGTTATCCGCTCAAATATCGGCAAAACGCTTGCCGAAGCCGTCGCGCTCATGCAGTGAGGAGGTGACCGGTTGTCGTTCTTCCAATACATAAACCGCACGCTGAATTCGTCGCGCTCGATGATTCTGTTCGTTACGTTCGCGGGATTTTTTTTCCTGCGCACAATGCTGTTACCGCTAAGCCACGACGATTACGCCTACGCATTCATTTGGGACGCGGAACACGGCGGCAATATGGAAGTAATGCAAACGGGCTCGCCCGAAGTTGAAACGCGTCAACGTGTCGAAACAATTTCGGACATAATTCAATCGATGGAGGCGCATTACTTCACGTGGGGCGGACGAATTTTTGCGCACGCACTCGCGCAATTTTTCATCTGCTTGGGCAAGCCCGCATTCGACGTTGCGAACACAATTATGTTCGTTTTCTTGGTGCTGTCGATAATCAACCTTGCGTACACGTGGCTGAAAATTTCGCGGACGGCACTCGTGTGGATATTTTTGAGTTTCTTCCTGTTCGCGGCGTGTTCGCTGACAAGCATGCTGTGGCTCACGGGCGCGTGCAATTATATGTGGATGTCGTTTTTCCAACTGTTCTTCCTGACGCCGTATGTGAAGGCTTTACGTTCGCACGAGGCGGGGAACTCCGCGCTCAACGTCCTGCTGATGATTTTGCTCGGATTGATGGCGGGCTGGTCGAACGAGGCGGGCTCACTGGCGACGGTCTGCGTGACGATTTTTTTGGTCGTCATGTGCAAAATGCGCGGCGTCTTCCGTCCGTGGATGATGACGGGTTTAATATCGTTGACGGTCGCTTGCGCGTTCATGATACTCGCGCCGGGAAATTTCGTGCGGCTGGAGCTTGCGCACCCGAATTTCGTATACACGGAGGAACTTTTCTTCGAGCACCTGTCGACGGGATTTTTGCGCATTGTGGAGGCGGACGCACTCGCGCTGATTCCGATGTTCGTTTATTTTCTGCGGCGTAAGGGCGGCGGCTTGACCGTGCCCGAAATTTTGATGTTGGCGTTCGCGGCGGCAGGGCTACTCGTTCCGACGGCGTTACTGTTCTCGCCCGAATTCAATCTGCGCTTTTCGGTGACGTCGCTGTCGTTCGTATTGGTTGCGTCGACGAGCGCGATACTTGAGCTTGAGCGGCAAAGCGTGACCTTCAACCTGCAACTGCCGAAAAAATTCCTGCGCGGGCTGTCGGCGACATTGGCGACAATTTTAATTGCGTACTTCCTCACGCTGATTTACGTCGACATTTCCGTATTCAATGCCGCGCGTCGACAAGTCCGTTACATTGAGCGCAACGCCTACCTTGACGTGATTGAGTTGCCGCCGTTGCCGATTCGTCATCGTTTTGCGAAAATTCACGGCGACAGGACTGCGGTGCCGTATCTGAAGTTTTTCGCGGGCATCGAAGAAAATCCGCACTTCTACATAAATCTGTTCGTTTCGCAGTATTACGGCGTGCGCAGTGTCGTTGCCGCGCCCGAATAAATTTTTGGAGGTATCGTTATGGCTGACTGTATCTTTTGCAAAATCGCGGCGGGCGAAATTCCCGCGCAGGTCGTTTATCAAGACGACGCCGTTATCGCGTTCCGCGACTTGAGCCCGAAAGCTCCCGTGCACGTGCTGATTGTCCCGCGCAAACACATTCAAAGCGTCGCTCACTTCACTGCGGAGGACAGCGAACTTGCCGCGCATATTTTCGTTGACGTGGTGCCGAAGCTCGCCGCTGAATTGGGCGTTGCCGACGGAGGCTTCCGTCTCGTCATGAACACCGGCAAAAACGGCGGGCAAAGCGTCAATCATTTGCACGTGCACTTGCTCGGCGGACGCAAGATGACGTGGCCGCCCGGCTGATGGAAAATTCCCGTTCCGCTTATTGGGACAACATCAAGGGCGCACTGATAATCCTTGTCGTGTTCGCGCATTGCCTGTTCGATTTGCAGTCGCGCCCGCTGAACAATTTAATCGTCGACGCAATTTATATGTTCCACATGCCCGCGTTCGTATTCGTGTCGGGCTTTTTCAGCAAAAGCGAACACTCGCGAAGTTTCTTCCCGCTGATGAATTTGGTCGTCGCGTATGTCTTGCTCGACGGCTTTTTTCTGTTGCGCGATATATTTTCGGGCGGAGTGCCGTCAATCGTCTCGCCGTACTTTTCCGCTTGGTATTTGCTCGCGCTGATTGTTTGGCGGCTGACGGTGCCTTTGCTTGAGCGCGTGAGAAATATTTTGCCGTTGCTGATAATTTTGTCGCTCGCGGCGGGATTCTGGGCGGATGTCGATATGACGTTCGCGACCGTGAAAATCGTCGTATTCTGCCCGTATTTTATGGCGGGTTATTTACTGTCGGCGGCGGCGGCAGTAAAATTTCGGCGCAAAAAATTTTTCCCGCTCGGAGCAATTTTGTTGCTCGCGACAATCTGCGCGGGATTTTTTGTGCACGAAACGTTGAATTTGTCCGACCGCGACCTGTTGCCGAATCCATACGCCGAAGGCTTCAGCGGACTGTTCGCACGCGGAGCATTGATGATTGTTTCGGGCGCGGCGATTGCGACGATGATGCTCGTTTCGATTGAACGGAACGTGCCGATTTTGACGGCGGCGGGCAGAAATTCTTTGTCGCTGTACCTGCTGCACCGACCGTTGACGCTTTTGTTCACGGAAAAATTTTCGTCCGCAACGACGGAAACTCAAATCGGCGCGGCAGTCGCGGCGACGCTGTTGATGACGCTTGTGTTCGGCTCGGACGCGGTAAGCGGTGCGCTGAAAAAATTTCTGAATGCCGTCGTCGAATCGCTGACCAATGTGCGCGGCGCAGTGTTCAGAATAACTTTCCTGACGTTCGCGCTGTTCATAATGTGCCTGCCGATTTTGGCGCGACTGCCCGCCTCTGACACCGATGATAAAATTTTCCGCGTTATTGACGTTGATACCGCCCGACAATTCGACGGCGCGTTCAAGATTTTGTTTTGCGGCGATTTGATTTTGCTTGAGGATCAAGTCAAGCGCGGATATACGGGCACGGGCTACGACTTCTCGGAAATTTTTGAGCACGCCGCGCCGTACATTTCCGCCGCCGACGTCGCAATCGGAGTCTTTGAAGGTCCGCTCGCCGGCAACGCAAAAAATTTTTCGCAAAGCAACTTCGACGACGGCAAGGAACTGTATCTCAACTTCCCCGACGAATTCGCCGACGCCGTCAAAAATGCGGGCTTCGACCTCGTGACGACCGCCAACAATCATTTGCTCGACTGCGGGCTTGACGGCGTGCGCCGCACGATTGATGTCCTCCGCGCAAAGCAAATCGACTTCATCGGCACGTATGCAAGCCCTGCCGACAAAAAAAATCGCCGCGTGAAAATTTTGGAGCGCGACGGGCTCAAGCTTGCGATTCTGGCTTACACATACGGCGCGAACAATTACGACACCGACGACTTGATTGGCGGCGAAAATTCTTTCGTGAGCTCGTTTATTGTCGACGCGGGCAGCCCGAATTTCGCGGCGGTCAAGGCAACTGTCGCGGAAGATTTTTCTGCGGCGAAGGCTCACAATCCCGACTTGATTATCGTCCTGCCGCATTGGGGCACGCAATTCACCGACTCGCCCGACGATTTTCAGCGCACGTGGCAAAAAATTTTCCTCGAACTCGGCGCGGACATAATCCTCGGCGACCACACGCATTCCGTCCAGCCGATTGAGTTCAACGGCAAGCTTACGGTGTTTTGCCCCGGAAATTTCGCGAACATCTACCGCGAATTCAACGGCGACGCGGGCGCGTTGGTTGAAGTTTACATCGACCGCGCGACGAAAAAAATTCTCGGCGGCGCGATTATTCCGACATGGACGCAAGCTCGGCTCGACGGAAATTATCGCGCCCTGCCGATTCACGACATCTTGACGAATCCGAAACTTCGCAACGAAATCAGCACGCATGACCTTGAGCGCGTCGACGAGGTTTTGCGGCACGTGACGCGGATTATGCTCGGTACGGAACTCGACACGAATTTTAATCAGCAGAAATATTTTTTCGACGGAGGCGGTTTTATGCGCAGGAAAGTTGCGCCGCTCACCATTGCGGACGAAATGCGCGGCGATTTTTACGCGGCGTTGACGGCGGCTGAAAATGTTTGCTTTGTCGGCGACAGCTTGACCGAAGGCACGCGAAACGGCGGCGTCCCGTGGTATGAGCCGATTGAAAATCTTGTGCGCGGGAAAATTTTCAACTGCTCACGCGGCGGCGCGACGACCAAATTTTTGCTTGCTCACCGAGACGAAATTGCCGACGTCCCCGCCGATTTGTTCGTCGTGGCAATCGGCACAAACGACGTCCGTTATCGCGATTCGACCGAATGCGCAATGACGCCCGCCGAATACGTCGACAACCTGCAGAAACTTCGCGACGCTGTCCGCGAAAAAAATTCCGCCGCGAAATTCGTATTCATTGCGCCGTGGACTTCGACTGACGGCGACAAATTCACCCCGCTCAACTTCGCCGACAAACGCAAGCTCAACGCCGAATACACCGCCGCGCTGGAAACGTGGTGCGCCGCGCAGGGTCACATGTTCATTGACGCCAACCCGATTATCGACGCCCGACTGAAAAATTTTCCGCGCAGTGATTATCTCGTCGACCACATTCACCCGAACGCGGGCAAGGGTGTCGCGTTTTACTCGGCGGCAGTGCTCACCGCCAAATAAAAAAGCCTCCGCAGTGCGAAGGCGATTCAAATTATTTTCGATGAGCGCAACTCCCCGCGCTCAATCCGTCCGACGCCCAAAAATTTTCCGCCCGCGAAGATTCGCAAAGCTTGAGCGTCCGCCGCGCGAAGTGTCGTCGGCAAACCGTTCAGGAAGGCGCGAATTCGATGTTCGGGCAGTTCAAATCGCGGCAGGTGTCGCAAACAAAATTCAATCGGCAGGAGACAATCCGCGCCGATTTTTTTTGCGTCGTCGACGGTCAAGGCGTCGCGCAGTGTAAAGTTGCCGACACGCAGTCGCACCAAATTTTTGAGCGTCGCGGGCAGATTGAGCCGTTCACCCAAATCGACCGCCAAACTGCGTATGTACGTGCCCTTGCCGCAGTCAACGTCAAACGTCGCGGAAGTTTCATTCAGCGCGACAAGCTCCACGCGAAAAATTTTCACGCGGCGGCTTGGAACGTCGAAGTCCAAATTTTTCCGCGCGAGGTCGTAAGCTTTGCGCCCGTGAATTTTTATCGCGGAAAATTTCGGCGGACGCTGCTCAATCTCCCCGACGAAACCGTCGGCAACGGCTTGGAGGTCGTCGCGCGGCGGCAACGTGAAATTTTCTGCGCGGGCAATGATTTCGCCGTCGAGGTCGCCGCTGTCCGTGGCAATGCCGAACAAAATTTCCGCACGGTAGCTTTTGTCGCTGTCGGCAAGAAATTCGATGAACTTCGTCGCGCGTCCGACTGCGACGGGCAAAACTCCCTGCGCGGCGGGATCGAGCGTGCCGGCGTGTCCGACTTTGCGAGTAGAAAAAATTTTCCGCACGATGTTCACGGCGTCGTGACTTGTAAGACCCGCGGGCTTGTTGAGATTCAAAAATCCGTCAGTCATTGCCGACGCCCAATGCATTGCCGATTGCGCCGACCAAAATTTTTTCCGCCTCGTCGAGCGTGGTTTTGAGCGTGCAACCTGCCGCGCGAACATGTCCGCCGCCGCCGAGACTTGTCGCGATTTTCGACACGTCGACGCCCTTTGAGCGCATGCTCACGCGACAAACATTCGGTGCCCGTTCCGACAGCAGGAACGCGACGTCAACGGTATCAATCACGCGGATTTCGTCGATGAAGCCTTCGGTCGAGTCGAATTTTTTCATGGTCGCGTGGTCAAGAATCATGCCCGCAACTTTGTCGCCGAAATACATTTTCAGCGAGTTGAGCGCGGCGGCAAGTCCTTGCACCTCCGCGAGCGATTTGCTTTCCATGCGCTCCGAAATGAAATGCGGACTGACGCCCGCCGTAATGAGTTCGGACGCGATTGCCAACGTGTGGGCGCGAGTGTTCGAGAATTGGAAGAAACCCGTATCCGTCGCAATGCCCGTGTAAAGGCACGTGGCGATTTCGGGCGTGATTTCGGCGTCGAGTTCGCGGGCAAGTCGGTAAACGATTTCGCAGGTCGCGGCGGCGTCCTTGTCGACGTAAAGATAATCGACGTCCGCGCCCGTGTTCGTGATGTGGTGGTCGATATTGAGCGCGGGAGCATTGGTCAGCTTGCGGACGTTGCCGAGCCGTTCGGCGGACGTGTCCAGAATCAACAGCAAATCGGCGTCGAAAGTTTCACCGCTTACGGGTCGGCGTATTTCGTCGAAGTGTGGCAGGGCGTGCAAATTTTTTCGGACGGTGTCGTCGATGAAAACTTGAGCCGTCTTGCCGAGCCCGCGCAGAATTTGCATTGTCGCCAACGTTGAGCCGATTGCGTCGCCGTCGGGCTGAATGTGCGCCGTTATCAGAATTTTATTCGCCGCGCGGAGTTTCGTCGCCGCGTCCTTGAGCGTTATCAACATTTGTGCGTTCCCCTTCCACTTGCAACAAAAGTTTTTGAATGTGGTCGCCGTAGTCAAGCGACGTATCGAGCGCGAAAGAAATTTCGGGCGTGAAGCGCAGTCGGACGCGTTGCCCGATTTCGCGGCGAATGAATCCGAGCGCGCTGTTGAGCCCGTCGAGTGAGCTTTTGACTTTATCCGCGCCGCCCATTATGCTGACGTAAATTTTTGCCTCGCGCAGGTCGCCGGTCATTTCGACATCCGTTACCGTAACGAAGCCGATTCGTGGGTCTTTGAGATCGGTCAAAAGCATTTTGCTCATTTCCTGCTTGATGAGCTCCTGAAGTTTTTCTATCCGAAGTTGTTTCGCCATGAGTGTACCTCCAAAAAGATTGCGAGATTGCAAGATTGCGAGTCGGTCGCAACCGCCGTTGTTTATTGACCGATATTTGCGCGTTTGCTTGCCAAAATATTTTCGACAGCCTCAAAGACAAGCAACTTGTCCAAAATGTCGGCTTTAAGGCGAGCGGCTTTGAACGCGGCGTTGAGCATTGCGTTGGATATGTCCGAGCCGCTGATACCGTCGAATTTTTTTGCAAGTTCGTCGAAGTCACGGCGGGCGGGGTGCGCGTCCATGTGCGCCCCAAAATTCGCGCCGTTGTCTATTGACCCGAATTTGCGCGTTTGCTTGCCAAAATATTTTCGACAGCCTCAAAGACAAGCGACTTGTCCAAAATGTCGGCTTTAAGGCGGGCGGCTTTGAACGCGGCGTTGAGCATTGCGTTGGATATGTCCGAGCCGCTGATACCGTCGAATTTTTTTGCAAGTTCGTCGAAGTCCAGATTGTGCGGAACTTCAAGCGGCGTGTACATGCGCCATAGTTGACGGCGACAATTTTCGTCGGGCAACGTAAACTTGACGTGCATTGAAATTCGGCGCATGAAGGCGGCGTCGAAATTCTCAATGAAGTTCGTCGCGAAGATTATAAAATCTTGGAACTCGTTCATCAGCATGAGCATGACCGAGCGCGTCTGATTGACGCTGACATCAACGGCTTGCGTCATATTCGTCACGCGTTTGCTCAAAATTGCGTCCGCCTCGTCGAAAAATAAAATGCTGTTCGACGCCTTCGCCGCCTCGAAAGCCTTGCGAATATTTTTGGGCGTTTCGCCGACGTATTTGGACTCAATGTCCGCGTAGTTGACGACCAAAATTTTCCTGCCGAGATATTTTGCAAGGGCGTGCGCCGCCATAGTCTTGCCTGTGCCGGGCGCGCCGTAAAGATTGATGCCGATTCGCCGCGAAAATTTATGCGTGCGCTTGAAGCCCCACATTTCAAAGACGCGGTGAGAATTTTCGGAATACGTCGCCACGTCGAGGAGTTGCGCTTTGACTTCGGCGGGCAAAATAATTTCGTCGAGCGACCAACGCGGCTCTTCGGGCACGAAAATTTCTTCGGCAGGTTGAGCGTCGGATTTGGCGGCTTGAACGGCGGGCTTGCTTTCGGCGGCGTGACGGGGATTAACGGGCATTGTATCACTTCCAAAAATTTTTCGGTAAGAATTCTTGCTTAACGCCGCGTTCCCTGCCTAAGTGTCGACGAAAATTTTTTGCGCGGGCTTTACATGAAGTCGGCTCGAAACTTTATAATCGACGCGAAAAATTTTTTTGGGAGGCAACAACATGAAAGATGTTGTTGTATTGGTCGGCACGGGCTCAATCGGTCAGGCGATAGCGCGGCGCGTCGGTGCGGGCAAACATATCGTGCTGGGAGACTTGAAACTTTCGGCGGCGCAGTCGGCGGCTGAAATTTTCGACGGCGCGGGCTTCGAGACATCGACAATCGCCGTGGACATTTCAAGCCGCGAATCAATCTTGAGGCTCGTCGAACATGCGCAAAGCTTCGGCGCGGTGAAAAATTTAATCTGCGCGGCGGGCGTGAGTCCGTCGCAAGCACCCATCGAAAAAATTTTGCAGGTCGATTTGTACGGCACGGCGGTCTTGCTTGAGGAGTTCGGCAAAATCATCGCGGACGGCGGTTCGGGCGTGATAATATCGTCGCAAAGCGGACATGCCCGCGCTGTCGGAGGAACAAAATTTTCAGCTTGCGACGACGCCGACGGAAGAGTTGCTTAAGTTGCCGTTCCTGCGCACGATAACCGACACGCTCAAAGCTTACCAATATTCCAAACGGTGCAACGTGCTGCGCGTGGCGGGACAGGCGACGCCTTGGGGCAAACGTGGCGCGACCGTCAACAGTATCAGCCCAGGGATAATCATCACGCCGCTTGCCGCCGACGAACTCAAAGGTCCACGCGGCGCAGGCTACCGCAAAATGTTGGAGGCGTCACCTGCGGGCAGAGCGGGCACTCCCGACGAGGTCGGCGATCTTGCGGAATTTTTGATGAGCAGTCGCGGACGATTTATCAGCGGCGCGGATTTCCTTATCGACGGCGGAACGACGGCTTCCTACCGGTACGGCGATTTGCAATATCTCAAGGCAACGCACTAATTTAACGGCGGAACATGTTGCGGAAAGGACTTGATAACTGATGAATGTTTTCGAGAAACTGCGCGGCGGACAACATTTCCACGTGTTTGACGACGCGGATTATGTTCGCGACGCTCACGGCGAATTCAAACGTTGCCGCCATCTTTGTTGGCTGATAAATTCCACTGACCCCGACGACACGCAAAAAATTTGGGAGCTGGAGCGCGAACTGTTCAACGGGAATTTCGACGCGACAAATTTTTTGACGCCGCCGTTTGAAATCGACGCCGCGTGCAGAGTTTTACTCGGCAAGAACGTCTTCGCGAATCACGGCTTAACGGTTATGTCCGTCGGCACGATAACGATTGAAGACGGCGTGATGCTCGGTCCCGAAGTCGGATTGTTTACCGTCAATCACGAACCACGAAACATCCGCGTCATATTCACGAAAGAAATTCTCATCAAGCGCAATGCGTGGATCGGAGCACGCGTCAGCATTTTGCCCGGCGTCACGATTGGCGAAAACGCGATTGTCGGCACGGGCTCAATCGTCACGAAGGACATCCCCGATAACGCCGTCGCCGTCGGAAATCCCGCACGCGTCATCAAATTCATTTAGGGACGACGTTCGGCTTACGGCGCACAAAATTAAACGGACACGAGGAATTTCCCCGCGTCCGTTTTTGTTTGCAGTCGCAATAAAAAAATCCCCGCGCTTCGACGTGGGGACGTGAAATTTTTACTCGAACAAGTCCTTGAGCTTATCGATGAATGATTTCTTTTCGGGATTGTTGGTTGAGTCGGAGCCGCCGTCCTCGAATTCGCGCAGAAGTTTTTTCTGGCGGCTCGAAAGATTTTTCGGCGTGAGGACTTTGATTTTGACGTATTCGTCGCCGCGCTCATTGCCGCGCAGTTTCGGAATGCCCTTGCCGCGAATCCTAAGCACCGCGCCCGATTGCGTGCCTTCGGGAATGGTGAGCTCGACTTTGCCGTCAATGGTCGGAGCGTCAATCTTCGCACCCAATGCCGCCTGCACAAAACTAATCGGGACTTCGCAATAAACGTTGGTGCCTTGCCGCGTAAAAATCCTGTGCGGCTTGATGTTGATATAAACGTACAGGTCGCCGGGTTGACCGCCGTGATCGCCCGCTTGACCGCCGCCTTGAATTCGGAGCCGCTGACCTTCGTCGACGCCTTTGGGAATGTTGAGCTTGATGTCTTTTTCGACGCGAATTTTGCCGTTGCCGTGGCAGTGGTCGCAGGGGTCTTTGACGATTTGACCCGTGCCGTGACAGCGTTCGCAGGGTCGGGCGTTCGATATGACACCGAACGGCGTGCGTGTCGTAGTTTGCCGCATGCCCGTGCCGTGGCAGTCGGGGCAGTCTTCGGGCGACGTACCCTTTTTCGCGCCCGTGCCGCCGCATTCGTCGCAGTTCTCAAGTCGCGGAACTTTAATCGACATTTCCTTGCCGAACGCCGCCTCCTCGAACGTAATCGCCAAGTCGTAGCGCAAGTCGGCACCTTTCTGCGGACCGCGTCTTTGCCGCGTGCGTGAACGTCCGCCGCCGCCGAAAAATTGCTCGAAGATGTCGCCCATGTCGAAGGTGCCGCCGTTGCCGCCGAAAATGTCGCCCATGTCGAAGCCGCCCGTAAAGCCGCCGCCTGCACCGCCGTAACCGCCGCCGCCGAATGCCGCGTGCCCGAATTGGTCATACTGCGCGCGCTTATCTTTGTCGCTCAAAACGGCGTAAGCCTCGTTGACTTCCTTCATCTTCTCTTC
>JADEZP010000057.1 GCA_015206805.1 Quinella sp. 1Q7
ACCGCATGAACTTCCCGAAAGAAGTTATCCGCAAAGTCACGAAGCTCATGATTAATTTGCACCGCGCCTTCGTCAAAAAGGACTGCTCGCTTGCCGAAATTAATCCGCTCGTCGTCACGCAGGAAAACGACGTTATCGCGCTCGACGCCAAGCTGAATTTCGACGACAGCGGGCTTTACCGTCACCCCGACATCGAATCCATGCGCGACGAAACCGAAGAGGATCCGAAGGAACTTCACGCGGCGAAACTCGGTTTGAATTACGTCAATCTCGGCGGCGACGTCGCTTGCATGGTCAACGGCGCGGGACTTGCAATGGCGACTGTCGACATCTTGAAACACTTCGGCGGAGAGCCCGCGAATTTCCTTGACGTCGGCGGCGACTCCACGCCCGAAAAAATTGCCGAAGCGTTCCAAATCATGTTGGAGGGCGGTCAGTCCAAAGGTATCTTCGTGAACATTTTCGGCGGCATAAACAAATGCGATCTCGTTGCGCAGGGAATTGTCGACGCCGCAAAAATTATCTCTCCCGACGGCAAATCAATTCCCGTGCCCGTAGTCGTCCGCCTTGAAGGCACCAACGTCGAACGCGGTCGCCAAATCCTCAAAGATTCGCCAATCGCCAACGTCATCATGGCTGAAACCATGGAAGGCGGCGCGGAAGAAATTGTTCGTCTCGTCAAGCAGGCGTCGTGAATCGGAGCTGATTCAAATGGCAAATACACAAACGCTTACTCAACCCAATTTCGACGCAAGCAAACCGATAATTTTTGAGCCAAATGAGTGGACGGTTTTTCGTAACGAACTCAATAAACAATTCGCGGCGGGCAACGGCGTCAATATTCTCAATACGTTGTACAGCATTCGTTATCTTGCCATGCTCGAACAATGTTTTAAACAGTTTGGAAAGGGTACGGGCGTGATGTTCACTTCTGATGAATGGGACGCATTTATTGAGGCTCAAGAATTTTATTTGGAAATGCATTAAACTCTTGCAAGGGTCATTATTGATTCTGCGGCAGGAAAAATTTCATTCTCCCCGAAAATACGCGGGAGAATTTTTTTTACCGCTTAAGGAGGATTTTTTATGTCGGAGAAAAATTTTAACGCTACACCCCCCCCCACTCTACTTGTAATGTTCAATCGTCCGCACAAAGCGGCGGAAGTCTTCGCGAAGGTTCGGCAAGTTAAACCGTCCAAATTGTTTATCGCCGTCGACGGAGCGAGACCCGACCATCCCGGCGAAGCGGATAAAGTTCGGCAATGTCAAGCTTTCGCGCAAATGGTCGATTGGGATTGCGACGTTAAAACCGACTTCGCGGCGTCGAACATGGGTTGCAGAGACCGCGTCGCGTCGGCAATTACGTGGGCATTTGAACACGTCGAGGAACTTATAATTCTTGAAGATGATTGCGTGCCCGACGTGAGCTTCTTCCGCTTCTGTCAGGAGCTACTTGAAAAATATCGCGACGATAACCGTATCTTCAGCATTGGCGGTTCCAATCACGACTACTGCGAGCCTTTCAAGGAAAGTTACGCTTTTTCAAAGCGAATTTATTGTTGGGGTTGGGCAACGTGGCGGCGCGCTTGGAAACATTTCGATATAACCATGAAAGCGTGGTCGACCTTTAAGCAAGATAAATATGTCAAAAATATTTTCCGCAAGTATGACCGAACTTATTTTACGAACGAATTTCAAATGACTTACGATGAAAAAATCAACGCGTGGGATTATCGATTTTGGCTCAACTGTTTGGCGAATCACGGCTTGCATATCGTGCCGCGAGTGAATCTGGTGCGAAACACAGGTTTTGAGCCCGGCGGAGTGAACACGTCATTTCCGACAATTGATCATCTTTACATGGACGAGCCTATGGAATTTCCGCTGATTCACCCCGAAATAATGTCGCCGCTCGACAGATTGTCCATGCCGCCGAATTTGCCCGCCGACGAAATTAATCGCACACTATCGGAATACGACGCCACCTTTAAGCAGTTGCTCAAGCTCAAGCAATATCACGCGGTAATAATTTTCTTCAAGCAGGTTTTGCGGCAAAGATTCACTGACTTTTTACCGACGACGCATCATTTGAATTTCGCGTATTACGTCGCGTTGAGCTACTTCCGGCTGAAAGACTACGAACACGCCGCCGCACTGCTTGACATTCTGCTGACGATTGACCCGCAAAATGTCGACCTGTTGCTGTTCCAAGCGCGGACGCTCATTTGCTTAGGAGCTTTCGACAGGGCGGCAGGCGTCGTCGAAAAAATGTGCGCGCTTGAAGTCGACGACGCTCACCGCGCCGAAATTGCCGAGCTCGTCGCGGCATTGGGTGTGCGATAAATTTTTGCCGATACGCAGGAAAAAAACTTCACCTTCCCGAAATGACGCGGGAAGATTTTTTTTTGGGAGCGAGGTGCACGACGTGAGACTTGGCGGCGACGAGGCGTTGAAACTTTTTGAGCGCGGCGATTTGCTCGACGACGCCCATCAAGCCGAAATTGCCGAACTCGTCGCGGCATTGAATGTGCGATAAATTTTTGCCGATACGCAGGAAAAAAACTTCACCTTCCCGAAATGACGCGGGAAGATTTTTTTTGGGAGCGAGGTGCACGATTTGAGACTTGGCGACGACGCGGCGTTGAAACTTTTTGAGCGCGGCGATTTGCTCGACATGGGCAGGCAAGCCGACGACATCCGCAAAAAACTTTTCGGCGACACCGTGACGTTCATAATCGACCGCAACATAAATTACACGAACATTTGCCAAAACGAATGCAAATTCTGCGCGTTCTTCCGCCGTGCGAATCAGCGGGACGCGTATCTTTTGACGCACGAAGAAATTTTGCGCAAGGTACGCGAGACCGTCGATGCGGGCGGGACGCAACTCATGATTCAGGGCGGATTGCACCCCGACTTGCCGTTGAGCTGGTACGAGGAAATGTTGCGGCTCATCAAAAAAAATTTCGACATAACAATCCATTCGTTCACCGCGACGGAAATTTTGCACTTCGCGACAAAAGCCGGACTTACGGTGCTCGACGTGCTCAAGCGACTTCAGGCGGCGGGACTTGATTCATTGCCCGGCGGCGGCGCGGAAATTTTGGTTGACGACATCCGCCGACGAATCAGCCCGAAAAAAATCATGACGGACGATTGGCTCCGCGTAATGCGTGCGGCGCACTCAATCGGCATGAAGTCGACCGCGACAATGGTTATCGGCTTCGGCGAAAGTTTGGCGCAACGACTTGAGCACATGGAAAAAATCCGCAACCTGCAAGACGAAACGGGCGGCTTCCGCGCGTTCATAACGTGGACATATCAGCCGCTCAATACCGCGCTGGGCGGCAGGAAAGTTCACGCGCAGGATTACATGCGGACGCTTGCAATGACGCGAATTTTTCTGGACAACGTCGCGCACATTCAAGGCTCGTGGGTCACGCAGGGCGAACGAATCGGGCAGTTGACGCTTGCCTTCGGCGCGGACGACCTCGGCTCAATCATGCTGGAAGAAAACGTCGTGCGGGCGGCGGGCACTTCCTTTGAGATGTCGACGCGCAAAATGATTGAGCTGATTCGCGCGGCGGGACGCATTCCCGCTCAACGCAACACCCGCTACGAAATGCTGAAGATTTTTTGAGGAGGACGCATGAAACTCAACATTCACAGAAAAGTTTTGATACTGGTGCTCGGCGCGGGCTTGGCGACATTCCTTGTGTTGAGCGCGTTCGCTTATTACGGCAGCAAAGTTGTCCGCGACGACATGAGCGAAATGAGCGTTGAACTCGGCGAACGCAGTGCAAGCTACACGACCGAACTTTTGACGGAGCAAGCCAAACAAACTTTCGGCGAACTTACCGAGGCGCGCGCGCAATATATCGACCGCGAAATTGCCATCATGCGCGAAGACGCCACGGTTCTTGCCAACACGATGACGGAAATTTTTTCGCACCCCGAAAATTATTCCGCCAAAGCAGTTGTCGACCCGCGCAGTTCACCCGTGAAAATGGGCGAGCCGTACATAGTTTACGCGCCGAGTCTTCGCGACAACGTGACGCCCGAAATTCAGCGGGAAATTGCGCTTGCGGCGAACGTCAAAGATTTTCTTGCCGAAATGCTCAAAACTTACGTTGACTGCAGCGCGACTGTCTTTGTCGGTTCGGAAAACGGTTGGCACATTGTCGCGAGAAATTTGCTTGACGAAAACGGCAAGTCCGACTTCAACCGACAGATGCCGCTGTCGCACGAGCGCATTTACGAATTCGACCCGCGACTTCGCCCGTGGTATATTTCCGCCAAAAATAAAAATGCGCCCGTCATTTCCGAGCTGTATCGCACGGTTGAAGCGGACGGTTACATGCAAATCGGTGCCTCCGCGCCCTTTTACGACGCGTCGGGGAAATTGCTTGGCGTCGCGGGCGTTGACGCCTCAAACATCGACATTTACTTTTGGATTAACGAAACCAACGCGCGCGAAGGCGTCATAAATTTCGTGCTCAACGGCGACGGCGAAATTTTGTTGTCGTCGCAGCGTGAAGGCGTGCTTGCCGTGAACGAATCGAACACTGACCTTGCGGCGCGGACGGGTCGCGATTTGCGCAAGACTTCCGAAAAAACTTTGGCGGCGGCGGCGGAACGTATGATAAGCGGCGAATTGGGCGTTGCCCCCGTCACGCTCAAGGGTGAAAATTTTTATCTTGCCTTCGCGCCAATGAAGGAGACCGGCTGGTTTTACGGCATGTTGCTCACCGAAAACGAAGTGCTTCAAAATACGGGGAACGCCGGCGAATATTTCTTGAGCCGCGTGCCCGAAATACAAGCGAAAATGTCGCAGGAACGCTCCTCCGTCAACAATCTTGTCGCCGTAATTCTTGCCGTCCTGCTGATAATTTTGTTCGTGCTTAGTACAAACATGTCGCGGCGTTTCGTAAAGCCGATTAACGAGCTGTCAGACGGCGTGCGCGAAATTGCGAGCGGCAACCTCGACAAGAAACTTGACATTCGCACGGGCGACGAGATTGAACACCTTGCGACGTGTTTCAACGCAATGACCGACGAGCTCAAAACTTACATGGCGAATCTTGCCAAGGAGACTGCCGAACGCGAACGCATTGCCACCGAGCTCAACGTTGCCACGGAAATTCAAAACGGACTTTTGCCGAAAGACTTCCCCGCCCGCGCAGATTGTGAGCTTTTCGCGACGATGACGCCCGCCAAGGAAGTCGGCGGCGATTTTTACGATTTTTATTTTCTGGACGAGACGCACCTTGCCGTGACCGTTGCGGACGTTTCGGGCAAGGGAATTTCAGCCGCGCTGTTCATGGTCGTTTCAAAAACCGTGCTGAACAATTTCGCCGAAAGTTTCTACAAACTCAACGGACTTGCGCCCGTCGTCGCCGCCGCAAACGAACAACTTTGCGCGAATAACGATGCGATGATGTTCGTTACCGCATTTATCGGCGTGCTTGACCTTGAGACGGGCGAATTCGTTTACGTCAACGCTGGGCACAATCCGCCCGTAATTTATCACGCGGAGACGAATCACTGCGACTTCCTCGACGTGCAGAAAAATTTCGTGCTCGGACCGATGGACGGCATTCCGTTCGCGGAGCAACGCACGACCTTTAAGCGCGGCGATTTGATTTTCCTGTACACCGACGGCGTCACGGAGGCTTTGAACGTCGCGGAGGAAGAATATCTGCCCGAACGACTGATTAATTTCATGAACTCGACGGATTGTCGCGCCGACTTGCAGACGCTGTTAAAAAATGTTCGCGGGGATGTTGCGGCTCATGTCGGCGACGCCGCTCAATCCGACGATATTACGATGTTCGCACTGCGTTTCAACGGCTGAAATTTTTCGGCGGCGGTTGCAAAAGTTTCGTCGCCGTGATAAACTGCACGCGTGAAGATGAAATCTCACACGTCGATAGCAAAGGTAATCCAAATGAAAAGCCCCCGACTGGCATCGGGGGTTTTTCGATGTTGCGCGCTTTTTCAGGGTGAACGCTAACCTTCAGGCTGTGTCATCGCTTAGAAGCGGCGGTCCAACCATTTGCAGATGAGGTGAGTAACCACGCCTGCCGCGACCGTTACCAGGAACGTCGATAACATCGGCAATCGCCCCCTTTCATTTAAGATTGGGGTCTGATGACGCCGCCGACAGTATACAAGAAAATTTTTTGCAGGGCAAGTTTATCGGCACGCGACGACGGACAATTTAAGGAGGCTTGCGCTTTGAACAGACGAGATTTTTTGCGTTGGGCGGCACTGACGGCGGCGGGATTTTTTCTGCCTGCACGGGATGTTGAGGCGCGTTACGTCCTTGAAACGTGGGAACCGCCGATACGGAAATTATTCCTGCGCTTCACGGAATACGAGGCGCGACCGTCGACGGAAGTTATCGTTATTCACCACGCGGGCTTTCCCGACGGCGACAAGGACTCTTCCGCCGAAGGTATCCACAAATTCCATCAGGAAGTCAACGGCTGGGCGGGCATCGGTTATCATTACGTCATTCGCAAGGACGGCAGAATTGAGCAGGGGCGGCGACCGTCGGCAGTCGGTGCTCACGCTTACGGTCACAACAAAAATTCCGTCGGCATTTGCGTCGCGGGGAACTTTGAACTTGCCAAGCCCAATGGCAAGCAGATGGATTCGCTAATTTTGCTGACGGCGTGGCTGTGTCAAAAGTACAAGCTCAATCCCGTCGGCAAGGGCGTCATTGTCGGGCACCGCGACTTGAACGTCGGGGAGACCGATTGTCCCGGCAAATATCTTTATGCGGAACTCGGTGCCATTCGACGCCGTGTCCGCGACTTCAACAACTAAAAAAATCCGTCGCTCATTTTGCTGACGGCGTGGCTGTGTCAAAAATACAAGCTCAATCCCGTCGGCAAGGGCGTCATTGTCGGGCACCGCGACTTGAACGTCGGGGAGACCGATTGTCCCGGCAAATATCTTTATGCGGAGCTCGGTGCCATACGACGCCGTGTCCGCGACTTCAACAATTAAAAAAAGTCCGTCACTCGGTTGAGCGGCGGATTTTTTTTACAGCTGACCTTCAAGCTCAAGGCTGATTAAGTTGTTCATTTCAACGGCGTATTCGAGCGGCAACTCCTTGGCAATCGGCTCAACGAAGCCGCGAACGATCATTGCCCGCGCCTCGTCTTCCGAAATGCCGCGTGCCATCAAGTAGAAAACCGCCTCCTCGGATATGCGACCGATTTTCGCCTCGTGACCGATATCCGCCTCGTCGCCCTCAATGTCCATGACGGGCAATGTGTCGGAGCGCGATTCGTCGTCGAGCATGAGCGATTCGCAGTTCACGGAACATTTCGCGAAGGGTGCGCCGCGAGTGACTTTGACCGCCGAACGATACGTTGCCGCGCCGCCCGACTTGCTGATTGTGCGCGTGTTTATGTTCGCGGAAGTGTGCGGAGCCGCATGGACGACGATTGCGCCCGTGTCGAGATTTTGACCGCGTCCCGCGAACGTAACGCCCGTAAACTCTGCGCGGGCACCTTCGCCGTGCAAAACGCTGCAGGGATACAGCATCGACACGTGCGAGCCGAAACTTCCGCTGACCCACTCAATCAAGCCGTCGCGTTCGACAAGTGCGCGTTTCGTGTTGAGATTCATCATGTTGCGCGACCAATTTTCAATCGTGGAGTAACGGAGCCTTGCGCCCTCCTTGACGAACAACTCGACGCAACCCGCGTGCAGATTCGTGACGTTGTAGCGCGGCGCGGAACAGCCCTCAATGAAATGCAACTTCGCGCCCGCCTCGACGATTATCAGCGTGTGTTCAAATTGTCCCGCGCCCGCCGCGTTAAGCCGAAAATACGACTGCAACGGAATTTTCACGTCGACGCCCGCAGGCACGTAAACGAAACTTCCGCCCGACCAAACCGCGCCGTGAAGTGCGGCGAATTTGTGATCTTTCGGCGGCACGAGCGTCATAAAGTATTCGCGGACGATGTCTTCATGTTCGACGAGCGCAGTCTCCATGTCCGTGTAAACGACGCCCAAATCCGTAAGCCGCTTTTGCACGCTGTGATAAACGACCTCCGAATCGTATTGCGCTCCGACGCCCGCAAGCGATTTTTTTTCGGCGGAAGGAATGCCGAGCCTGTCGAAGGTGCGTTTAATTTCGTCGGGCACCTGCGACCAATCGCTGACCTGCGCGGCGTTGGGCTTGACGTAAGTGACAATTTCGTCCATGTTGAGCGCGGAAATATCGGGACCCCACGTCGGCAAGTCCGTGCGTCGATAAATCTCCAGCGACTTCAAACGGAACTCCAACATCCACGGCGGGTCGTGCTTACGGGCGGATATGTCGCGGATAATTTCTTCCGTCAAGCCCGCGTCAGTCTTGTAAACGGATTTATCGGCGTCGCGCACGTCGTAAAGTGCCCGTTCAATGTCTGCAATGTAATTTTTCATGGCGTGACCTCGAATTGCGCGTAACCGTGCTCCGAAACTTCCGCGACGAGTTCCGCGCCGCCGCTCGTGACGATTCGACCGTTAAGCAGTACGTGCGCGTGAGTTACGGGCAGATGCTTGAGGATTTGCGCGTTGTGCGTGATTATGACGCAGGAATTTTCGGCGTTGTGAAATTTTGCGACGCCGCTCGAAACGATTTCGACCGCGTCCACGTCAAGCCCGCTGTCCGTTTCGTCAAGCAGTGCAAGTTTCGGATTGAGCGTGAGCAGTTGCAAAATTTCGTTACGTTTCTTTTCGCCGCCGCTGAAGCCGACGTTCATATATCGATTCGCGTATTCGGGCGGAATTTGCAGTTCGCTCATCGTCGCAAGCAATTCCTTGTGGAATTTGAGAATTTTGAGTTTTTCGCCCGTGAGTGCCTGTTTTGACGTGCGCAACATGTTTTCGACGGTGATGCCGGGAATTTCTTCGGGCGTCTGGAACGACAGGAAAATTCCGCGCCGCGCCCGCTCAAAAGTTTTCAGCGCGGTGAGATCTTCGCCCTCGAAAAAAATCGTGCCGTCGGTGAGTTCGTATTTCGGGTGTCCGAGTATGACGTTCATCAGCGTTGACTTGCCGCTGCCGTTCGGACCAAGTATCACGTGAATTTCGCCCTTGCCGACGCGCAAGCTTAGTCCGCGCAAAATTTCCTTGTTGCCCGCCCGCACGTGCAAGTTGTTTATCTCAAGCAATGGTATCGCCTCCTGTGTAGGGATCAGGTATCAGGGATCAGGTATCAGGGATCAGGGATCAGGGATCAGGGATCAGGGATCAGGGATCAGTAAATTTTTGGCGGCGAAGCCGCAACTAGTCCCTAGTCCCTAACCCCTAGTCCCTAAATATTTTTCGGCAAGCAGAGCCGCAGTCGTGCCGTCGGAAGCCGCCGTTGTGAGCTGGCGAATTTCTTTTTCGCGCACGTCGCCCGCCGCGAAGACGCCCGCAATTTCCGTGCGACAATCCTCGCCCGCGATAATCCGACCGCTCGCGCTCAAAGGCAGTTCGTCCTTGAAAAGTTGCGTGTTGGGCTCGACGCCGATGTTCACAAAAATTCCGTCGACCGCCAAAGTTTTCGTCTCGCCCGTGCGCTTGTCGAAGACCTCCACGCTTTGCAACCGACCGTCGCCGCGCAGTGCCCGAATCTCCGTCTGCAACATAATGGTAACCTTATCGTTGCCGCGCAGACGTTTTTGCGACACCTCGTCAGCACGAAACTCCGACCGATGAATCAGGTAGAGTTTGCTCGCGTATTTCGTCAGGAAGTTCGCCGCGTCGACCGCCGCATTGCCGCCGCCCATGACCGCGATAATTTTGCCGTTGTAAGCGTGACCGTCGCACAGCTCGCAATAATGCACGCCGCGTCCCGCAAATTTGCGCTCTTCGGGCAACGGCAACTTCCTGCGATTCATGCCCGACGCGATTATCACGACGTCCGCCGCGTAAATTTTTTCCTGCGTCTCGACAATTTTGGGCGTCGTCTTGAGCGTGACGCGCTCAATCTCGTCAAACTCGTCAAGCACCGCGCCGAAGTTTTCAGCCTGCTTTTGCACCGTCGCGATTAAGTCGCCGCCTCGCACGCTCACGAAGCCGGGATAATTTTCGATGTCGACGGCGTTTGCAATTTGTCCGCCGACAATGCCGTTTTCAAGCACCAGCGTATCAAGATTCATGCGCCCGCAGTAAAGAGCCGCCGTCAAGCCCGCCATACCCGCGCCGATAATCACAACGTCTTTGTGAATTCGTTCTTTCATGTCAAAATCACCTCGCCGCGAATATTTCTGCTTACCGAAAATTTTTCCTGCATTAGTGAGCAACAGCCTCCGTGACCGCGTCGGGTATCTTGCCCAAAAAATAATCCTCCAGCAAATCCCAAATCGTCGCGCCGTCGAAGTCGCCTTCGTAAAGGTACGTGAGCATTGCGACGGAAATTTTGTGGCGCGCCGCGACGGACTCCAGAATTTTGTTGCGATAACGTGCGCCCGCGTCGATGATGTTCTTTAGGTTGCGTATCTGGTTGATGTGGACGTAAAGCTGACTGTTCGCGCCGCCCGTCATCTTGAAATTCAAAACGCCCAACGCCTCCAAAATGCCGAGCACCGTCCCGAAAGCCTTTGCGTCATGCCGTTCGCGTTCGGGATGTACAGCAAATCGTTGTGAGTTTCGTCGACGATGCGCGAAAAAATTTTCTCCACCCACGCAAAATAAAATTTAATCGTCTCGTTGAATCGATAATGAATCAGTCCGTCGCGAAAGGGCTTTTCGGCAAAGACGGCGTGCATTCCGCGTGAGAAGTTCTTGCGGTAAGCGACGATTGACGCGATTAAAATGTCGCTGATATTTTCGGCGCGGTAAGTTAAAATTTTCCCGCCGACGAGACTGAGACTCAATTGCGCGGCGGAAACGTAACTTCCTGCGGCGGTTGAACGTTGCACCGCCGCCTTGAACTTCCCGAACAAATTTTTGAACACGGCGCGAAAATCCTGCGCGAAATTTATTTCGACACGAAGCGCGGGCTCAAGCGGATAACGCGCATTGAAATTCAGTTCGGGACTTTTAGTGTACAGCAGATACTTGAATTGCGGAAAGGAGTGCTTGCGAAAATCCCGCTCCCAAATCGTTTGCAGATTGACGCGGCAAATGTGAAGTTCGCGTTCAATTTCCGTCAGGCAGTTCCCGAAGTCTCGGCGAAGATTTTTTTGCGTCGCGGGATTTATCACGAAGAATCCGTCGGCGAACAGCGGTATCGGTCGCACGGTCAGCGGCGAAAAGCCAAGTCGCGCCTCGAAGTCTTTTTGGATAATCAGTAACGCGGTTTTGACTTTGTTGACGGAATTCGCCTCGTCGCCGTAGCGGTCGAAGATGTACGAAAAATTTTCCGCGTCGATTAAAAAGTTGCTCCGCCGCTTGAAATTCCACAGCTCGTAAATTTTTTTCACGACGGCGACAAGTTGATACGGCTTGACGGCGGAAAGTCCGTGCAGGCGATTGATGTACCGAAAATCTCTGCGGTCGTAATGATACAGTGCCTCGCCGCGCAGATTTTTTCGACGCGCCGCCCGCCCAATTTCCTGCACGTAATCGCAAACGTTGCCCGTCGGAGCAAAGTGCATGACAATTTCGATGTCGTCAATGTCAATGCCCATACCGAACGCTTTTGTCGCCAACATGACAAGCGCGTCGCCATTCAAAAATTTTTCGTAACTCTCGCGCTTATCGTCCCTGCTCAACTGCCCGTGATAAATCGCCACGCCGTCAAAGTCGCCGTCGTTTTGCAGACGAAGTCGCGCCCGTTCAATCAGCTGAACTTCGGGAAAATAAATCAGCGTCTTTTGAGCGTTGATGTTTGCGCGAATGACGGCATTGCGAAGGTCGCGATATTTGGGCAGCTCGAATTCGGCACGCTCGCCCGCTTCAAACACCTCCTTGTCGATTGTGATGTCGATGTCTCCGCGCTTGACGTAACCGAGATAAGTTATCGGGTCTCGCAGGTGCAAGCTGTTAATCGTGTCGTCGTACATGTCTTCCGGACCGCGATATATCGCCGTTGCCGTGAAGGTCGCGATAACAAATTCGTGACCTTTGCGCTTGAGCTGAACGCGTCGCAACTTTCTGATGTGGTCGCCGAGATACCAATAATCGGGACGGAATTGCTTGCCCCACGTCGTGACAATGTGAGCCTCGTCGATTATCACCATGCCGATTGTCCTGTCGCCGATAAGCTGTTCGATGTCACTGCGCGCCAAAAGCGTTTCGGGCGACAGGTACAGGATATTGCATTCGCCCGCCGCCACTTTGCCGAGAATTTGTTCCTTGAGTATCGGCGACAGGTCGGAGTTGATTGTTTCGGCGCGGAGATAATTTTTCAGCGTGAGATTTTTGACTTGGTCGTTCATCAGCCCGATAAGCGGCGATATTACCAGCGTCAGCAATTTGTCGCGTTCGGCGAAGTAAATCGCGGGTATTTGGAAGATGACGGACTTGCCCGCACCCGTCGGTGCCGTAACGAACACGTCGCGGAAATTTTCGCCCTCCATGCAAAGTTCAACCTGCCGCACGATGTCGGAAATGATTTGCTCCTGCGAAACGGCGAACGTACTTTTGATGCCGTCGTCGAGCTTTTGCAGGTCGTACACCCGAAATTTTCGGAAGGCGTCGTAACCCCAATGGCGTTTCAAAATTTCGGTGTAAGCGTCGCGGTGTTCAAAGTCGCGTTGAAATTCTTCGGGTCTCACGCGGAAAATTTCGGTCTGCGCGGAAAAATTGGCGTGCAGGATTTTCAGTCGTGCGTCGAGTTTTTCGCCGTCGCCGGTGTAATTGTTCGTTCGCACAAAAATTTTTTCGGGCGCGTCAAAAATAATCGTCCGTGCGAAGTCGACGAAGTCAGTTTCCTCCCGCAGGTCGAAAAAATTCTGCGCGGCGGACGAATCAACTTCGGCAAGCTCCACGTCGGCGGCGGCGAACAAATTCACGACAGTAACTTTCGGGTCGCTCAAGATATGTTCGTCGTTGTAAACGCCGACAAGAAAATTTCCGCAGTCCTTGAGCCCGATAAACAGGTCGATTAGTTTCGCGACGGTGCCGAAATTTTCCGGGGCGTCGAGGTCGGCGAAGTCGTCTTCAAGCTCCGTGAAGTGTTCGAACAAAATTTTCCGCGTCGCCGCGCAGAACGTCGCCGCAATCGGATATTGCTCCATGAAAACGTTGTTGTTGAGCACTCGCACGGTGTCGAACTGATTGAGCACGAACGCGCTCATCAAAAGAAATTCTTCGTGCGTGAAAAATTTTCGCCCGCCGTCAATCAGCCGCGTGAAATAATTCAGCGGATTGTCTTTGGCGGCGTCGAGGTCGACGGGAAAATTTTCGTCGCCGATAAAACTCGACTCAATGCCCTTGAGCACGACGGCGCAATTTTTTTCGGACAGCGCAGAAATTTTTTTGTGTACGCGCCTTTGAATCACGGAACGATACGGCGCATGTTCGCGGGTGGTCGGCGCAGATGTCTTTGCGTCAGTCAAAATGTCGCCCCCTAAAGAAAATCGCGCAAAATTTTTTCGGACAGTACGGAAATTTTTTGTGCACGCGCCTTTGAATCACGGAACGATACGGCGCATGTTCGCGGGTGGTCGGCGCAGATGTCTTTGCGTCAGTCAAATGTCGCCCCCTAAAGAAAGTCGCGCAGTTTTTTTGAGCGTGCGGGATGTCGGAGCTTGCGCAGTGCCTTATCCTCAATTTGGCGGATTCGTTCGCGCGTGACGTTGAAAATCTTCCCGACAGCCTCAAGCGTGCGTTCGTGCCCGTCAAGCAGTCCGAATCGCAAACTCAACACGGCGCGTTCCCGTTGCGACAGCGTCGTTAAAATCGCGTCAATTTGTTCACGCATAAGCACGAGTGTAACGGCGTCATCAGTCGGATTTTCGTCGCTGATGATGAGTTCCGCAAGCGGCGTGTCGCTGTCCTCACCGACGGGCATATCCAACGATGCCATGTGCGTGTAAACGTCGCGCAGTCGGAAAAGTTCGCGCACGTCCTCGGCGGTAATGTTCATTTCCTGTGCGATTAGGTTGAGCCGCTCGCGCAAGCCGATGTCGCGCAGTTGAAGTGCCTTGTCGAGTTTCGTCGCCTTGTTGACTTTTTCGATGATGTGCACCGGCAAACGAACAGTATAGCCCGTATCGAAAATTGCGCGTTCTATTGCTTGCTTAATCCAATATACGGCGTAAGTGCTGAACGCCGTCCCCTTGGCGAAGTCGAAACGTTCCGCTGCCCGCAACATGCCGACAAAACCTTCTTGCATAAGGTCAACAAGTTCCAATTTGCTCGTATACTTCTTTGCAAGTTGCACGGCGTATTTTCCGACGAGTCCGCTGTTTTTTATGCAAAGGTCTTGACGCGCCTGTTCGTCGCCATCTTGAATCAGTCGAATCAAAAATTTGTTCGGAACTTTTATTTCGTGCGGTTGGCGAACGATAAGTGGCGCGACTTCGGCGGGAACGTCCTCAACAGGCGGCTCGTCGAGTTCGTCAACAAGCTCAACGTGCAAATCGTCCTGTACGGCATCACAAATCGGGTACTGTTCCTTGCGCGGCAGTTGCCCGAAAATTTTATCGAAGTCGTCATACGTCAGCTGATTGTTGACGACGAACGGGCGAATTTTTTTCTGCAGGTAGTCAAGATTCATTGGTCGGCGATTTTTTTCAGCAAAGCCTTACAGCCTTGAACAATGTCGTCGTAAGTCGTGGCGAAGGCGTTTTTGTCCCACGGAATGTCGCGGTCGAGGAGCGTGGAAATTTTCCCGTCGGGGTCGCCGCCGATAAGTTCTTTGGTTTGCGCGACGGCTTTGGCGTCCATGCAGACGATAAGGTCGCTGTCGGCGTAATCGGCGGGCGTGAGCGTGTGAGCGACGTGCGTATCGGCGGGGATTTTTTCCATGCGGAGTTTGGCAAAAATTCCTTGGTGCAAAATGCCGCCGTCGACTTGAGTGCTTGCGGCTGAAGATACGGAAATTTTATCGGCAAGTCCCGCGTCGGCAATGAGCTTCCGCATAACGAATTGTGCCATCGGCGAACGACCGGTGTTACCGCTGCAGACAAACATAATCTTCATTTGAAACGACCTCCCAAAAATATTTTCGCCGCAATTTTATCGCGCATGTGAATTCGGCGCAACGTCCGCCGCGAATTTTGGAGCGCGCATGGACGCGCGCTCCGCCCGCAACTGAAACAGAATGTTTCATTTGCGGGCACGTGCGGCTGCGAGTGGGCGCAACGTTGCGGCAATCGGGACTGACGCCCCCGCGAGGTGCCTTTTCTCTTTGCTACTTTCTCTTTGGGCAAGCAAAGAGAAAGTAGATTCTACAAACTAAGAACAGGTGTTCATAAAGGGTAAAAAGTGATATAGTAAGTGTATTATGAGAAAAAAATACGAAACAGATTTAACGGATGAGCAATGGGAAGTGATTGCGCCCTTGTTCGTCAACATGCGAAAACGCAAATGGGAAAAGCGCGAATTGGTCAATGCGGTCTTGTATCTGGTGAAAACGGGTTGCCAGTGGCGTAATTTACCGCACGATTTCCCACCAGTCTTTACCGTGCACAGCTTTTATCGACGTGCACGCCTTAACGGACTTT
>JADEZP010000146.1 GCA_015206805.1 Quinella sp. 1Q7
CCGAATATGGACAGTCTCGTCGGGCTCGGCTCAATGGCGGCGGCAATGTTCGGAGCGTTCGCGCTGTTCAGAATCGGTCAAGGTCTCGGCGCGGGCGATATGAATTTGGTCGACGAATACAGCCGCAACCTTTACTTTGAGTCGGCGGGCATGATTGTCACGCTGATAACCGTCGGCAAATTTTTCGAGGCGCGTGCCAAGGGCAAGACTTCGCAAGCCGTCGAAAAGCTCATGAATCTTGCGCCGAAGACTGCGACTGTCCTGCGCGGCGGCGAGGAGCTGACAATTCCCGTCGGTGAGCTGATTGTCGGCGATGAAGTTCTTGTCAAGCCCGGCGAAAATTTTGCGGCGGACGGCGTGATTCTTGACGGCGCGACGACAGTCGACGAGAGCGCGATAACCGGCGAAAGTCTTCCCGTCGAAAAATCTGTCGGCTCAACCGTCACGAGCGGCACAATCAATCAAAGCGGCTTCGTGAAGTTTCGCGCGGTCAAAGTCGGCGGCGATACGACAATCAGCAAAATTATCGCGCTGGTCGAGGAGGCGTCGGCGAGCAAAGCTCCAATCGCCAAAACTGCCGATAAAGTCGCGGGAATTTTCGTGCCCGCCGTGATTGTGATTGCGCTTGCCGCAGGAAGTTTTTGGTTGCTCAACGGCGCAAGTGTCGAGTTCGCGTTTTCGATCGCCGTGTCGATTCTGGTTATCAGCTGTCCGTGTGCATTGGGACTTGCAACGCCCGTCGCGATTATGGTCGGCACCGGCAAGGGCGCGGAGAACGGCATTCTGATTAAGTCGGGCACGGCACTTGAGACGGCGCACGCGATTGATACCGTC
The DNA here is from genome assembly GCA_015206805.1 of Quinella sp. 1Q7. GTDB lineage: Bacteria > Bacillota > Negativicutes > Selenomonadales > Selenomonadaceae > Quinella. Next base: position 835 of record JADEZP010000146.1, read on the forward strand.
GTCGTCGACAAAACAGGCACGCTCACCGAGGGCAAGCCGTTCGTCACGGACATTGTCACTTGCGGCGTCGACGAACGAACTTTGCTTGAGGTCGCGGCGACACTTGAACGCGGCAGTGAACATCCGCTTGCCGTGGCGATAACGAACTTTGCACGCGACAAAAAAATTTCCCCGCGCAGTGCCGAAAATTTCCGTGCGGTCTTCGGACGCGGCGTGCGTGCGACGATTGACGGCGCGGAGTATTTCGCGGGCAACGAAGATTTTTTGACGGAGCAAGGCTTCAAACTCGACGCGCTGTCCGAAAAAATTTCCGCGCTTGCGTCCGACGGTAAAACTCCAATAATTTTTGCACGCGGCGATAAAATTTTGGGCATTATTGCGGCGGCTGACGTTGAGAAAAAATCTTCCGCGCAAGCCGTCAAAGAATTCCGCGCACTCGGTGTTGACGTTGTCATGGTCACGGGCGATAATGAACGAACTGCGCAGACGATTGCAAATCGGCTCGGCATTGACAAATTCGTCGCGGAAGTTTTGCCCGAAAACAAAGCTCAAGAGGTCGAACAACTTCAATCGGCGGGACGCAAGGTTGCGATGATTGGCGACGGCATAAACGACGCGCCCGCCCTTGCCAAAGCCGACGTGGGCATTGCGATTGGCGCGGGCACCGACGTTGCGATTGAGAGCGCGAGTATGGTTTTGGTCAGGAACGATTTGCTCGACGCCGTCAGCGCGATTAAACTAAGTCGCGCCGTAATGACGAACATCCGTCAAAATTTATTCTGGGCGTTCTTCTACAACGTGATATGCATTCCGCTTGCGGCAGGGATTTTTTATCCGACGTTCGGGCTCAAGCTGTCGCCGATGATTGGCGCGGCGGCAATGAGCATGTCGAGCGTCTGCGTCGTATTGAACGCCCTGCGCCTGCGATATTTCGCCGTGGAGCGGTCGACGCCTTCAACCGACTTGCCGCGCAGTATCGAAGTCCGCACGGAACATTTATCGCTTGAAATTTCTAAGGAGGCAACTCAAATGCAAACAACATTCAAAGTCAACGGCATGATGTGCAAACACTGCCAAAAGCACGTTCACGACGCGCTTGCCAAAATGGACGGCGTTACGGCGGTCGAAGTCAGCTTGGAGGACAATTCGGCGACGGTCACTGCCACGCGCGAAATTTCTATGGACGACTTCGCAAAGGTCATCGACGACGCCGGTTATGAACTTGTACGTGATTGAAGTCACGCCGATTTTTGACAAGGCAATACCGCTGTGATAGAATCAACCAAAATTTTCGGAGCAGGTGATACGGTTGAATTTCGTGGCGGCACTGAACGAGGCAGCGGCAAAAAATTTGCGCACATTGGAAGAACAAATCCGTCAGGCAATTTCGGAAGACCCGTTCATCTTCGCGGCGTGCGAGCCGTTGATTCGCGGCGGCAAAAGACTGCGCCCGATGCTGTTCATGCTGTGCGCCAATGCCAAAACCGCTTGCCCGCCCGAAAAGACTATGCCGCTTGCAACCGCGCTTGAGCTCATTCACACGGCAAGCCTTGTCCACGACGACATAATCGACACGTCAAAACGTCGGCGCGGCGTCGAAACTGCCAACTCCAAATACGGCGCGCAAATTGCCGTGCTTATCGGCGACTACCTTTTCGCCAAAGCGTTTCAGCTCGTCGCGGAAAATGACTACGGCGCGGAAGTTTCGTCGATTCTGTCAAAGCTCGTCAAAAATCTTTGCGTCGGCGAAATCATGCAAGATCGCTCGCTGTTCGTCGTGCCGACAATGACCGAATATTACACGCGCATCAATCTCAAGACGGCGATTTTCCTGTCGAGCTGTTGCAAACTCGGCGCGGTCGTCGCGAAAGCTCCAAGCCGCGAAGTCGAAAATCTCACGGCTTACGGAGCGGGACTCGGACTCGCCTTCCAAATAATCGACGACCTGCTTGACTTCTTCGGCGACGAAACTGTTACAGGCAAACCTCACGGCGGCGACCTCAAAAGCGGCGTCATAACCTTGCCGGTGATTCGCGCGTTGGAAGTCAGCGGCGACGCCGACAAACTTAAAGCACTTGTCACGCGCGGCGAAGTCACTGCCGAAGACATCGACGCGGCGATAAAAATTATTCGTGCCACGGACGCGGTTGACTACTGCCGCACGCGGGCGGAGGCGCATATCGAGGCGGCACGCGTCAATCTGCCGCTCACGCTCAAAACTTCGGTAAGCCTTGCCCTTGAGCAAATCGCGGACTTCGTCGTCGACCGCACCAGATAAATTTAGGGAGCTGATATCATGAAACACATCAAGACCGTCAACAAACCGAATCTTCAAGCCACGCGTCAAAGCGGCGGTTGCGGCGAATGCCAAGCCTCGTGCCAGAGCGCGTGCAAAACCAGTTGCACCGTAGGCAACCAAGTTTGTGAACGCAAGAAATAATTTCTGTTCGGCAAAATTAAAACTCCCCGTCGTCAGCACGATGGCGGGGAATTTTTTTGCACGGCTCACAAACGACATAACGCGAATATCTTCAAGCCACGCGTCAAAGCGGCGGTTGCACCGTCGGCAACCAAGTTTGTGAACGCAAGAAATAATTTCTGTTCGGCAAAATTAAAACTCCCCGTCGTCAGCGCAATGGCGGGAATTTTTTTTTGCACGGCTCACAAACGGCATAACGCGTATATCTTCAAGCCACGCGTCAAAGCGGCGGTTGCACCGTAGGCAACCAAGTTTGTGAACGCAAGAAATAATTTCTGTTCGGCAAAATTAAAACTCCCCGTCGTCAGCACGATGGGGAGTTTTTTTGTTCCGTGAAAATTTTTCAGCCGAATTTATCTTGCAGTAAGTTTGCCGCCGCTAAGTTGATATGTCGTGTCGTTGACGTGGAAAAGCGTCGTCGAGCCGAAGTCGCGGAGCGTAATTGCGTTGGAGGTTTTGCCGACTTTGAACGCGACGGAATTTTTGGACTTGCTGTAACTTGCGGTGACGTTGCCGCCCGTGATTTGCAACAGGTCGTTGTTCCCGAAGCCGTAAATTATATCTTTGCCGTCGCCCGCGTCGTAAATGAACGTGTCGGAGCCTTTGCCGCCCCACAAGCTGTCGGAGCCTTTGCCGCCCGCGAGCGTGTCGTTTGACTTGCCGCCGACGATTGAATTTGCAAGCTTGTTGCCCGTGATTTGGACGGCTTTGGTACGTTTCGACGCGTCGACAGATTTAATCGCGGCATCGAGCGTCACGGGTGAGGCGGTCGAGTTCGTGAGCGTTATCGCCATTGCATTGCCGACAGTCGCCGAATACGAGTTGCCTTTCGAGTCGGTGATTGCAAGCGATTTATCTTTGGCGTTGTTGACGGTGAGCGAGCCTTTGCCGACGGTAAAGACGACATCCGAGCCGCTGACCGACGCTTTGGAAATTGCGCCGCCGACGGAAATTTTGTCGCTCGCCGCGTAGTCCGTGATAACGTCTTTGCCCGCCGTGTAAATGAAAACGTCCTTGCCTTTGCCGCCCGTGAGTGTATCGTTTCCTGCGCCGCCGTTGAGTGTATCTGCCTTCGAGCCGCCGACGATTGAGTTTGCAAGCTTGTTGCCGACAATTTGGACGG
>JADEZP010000058.1 GCA_015206805.1 Quinella sp. 1Q7
GTAACTTTTAACGCCCGCGTTCGACAGCTCAATCTTCAGCGCGAGAAGTTCTCTGCCGAGCTTGTCGGTGAGTTCGGGCGTGAAGCCGGCTTTGGCCAGCGGCGCGGGAGGAGCTTCGGCTTCGGCAACCAGACGGAGCTTTTCGGCTTTCTTGGCGGCGGTGAGCAGTTGCTGTTCGATTGTCTCTTCCTCGACGTAATTTTTTACCATGTCTTTATCGGTCAAACCTTTTGGGATTTTCGGCATGATTAATCACCTCGCTTTGACTTTTGCCCACGTGTCTTTCAAGCCGACGACGCGATTGAAAACCAATTTATCGGGCGTGGTGTCCGGGTCGACGACAAAATATCCCAGCCGCAAGAATTGATAATGAGTGCCCGCGCCCGTCCAACGAACGGAAGGTTCAATCAACGCTTGCTTGACGATGAGCGAATCGGGATTGAGTGCGGCAATAAAATCTTCGGGCAAATTTCCCTGCGCGTCGGTCGTCAAAAGATAATCATACAATCTAACTTCGGCAGGCAAAGAAAATTTCGCGCTGACCCAATGAATCGTGCCTTTGATTTTTCTGCCGGCAGTCGCGCCGCCCGATTTGCTCGTCGGGTCGATTGTGCAACGAAGTTCGACGACTTCGCCCGCAGAATTTTTTATGACTTCCTCGCATTTTATAATGTAGGCGTGCTTGAGTCGGACTTCGCCGCCGGGCTTGAGGCGGAAAAATTTTTTCGGGGCGTCTTCCATGAAGTCTTCGCGTTCGATAAAAATTTCTCGCGTGAAGGGAACGAAACGAGAGCCGCCGCGTTTGGGATGATTCTCCGCCGTCAAATACTCCACGGAATTTTCGTCGACGTTTGTCAAAACAACTTTCAGCGGGTCGAGCACTGCCATAACTCTGTCGGCGTTTTCGTTGAGGTCTTCGCGGACGCAGTGTTCGAGCATGGCAACATCGACGACGCTGTTGGATTTGGCGACGCCGATACGTTCGCAAAAATCTTTAATCGCCGCAGGCGTGAAACCTCTTCGCCTCAAGCCGCAAAGCGTCGGCATGCGCGGGTCGTCCCAGCCGCGAACGTGTCCTTCCTCAACCAACTGACGAAGCTTGCGCTTGCTTGTGATTGTGTTGGTCAAGTCGAGGCGGGCGAATTCGATTTGGCGCGGGCGGGTGTTCACGTCGAAGCCGAGCGAATCCAACAGCCAATCATAAAACGGGCGGTGGTCTTCAAACTCCAGCGTGCAAACCGAGTGCGTAATATTTTCTATCGCGTCTTCGAGCGGGTGCGCGAAATCGTACATGGGATAAATCAACCAGGCGTCGCCCGTGTGATGATGAGCCGTGCGCGTGATTCGATAGATGACGGGGTCGCGCATGTTTATGTTCGGGCTTGCCATGTCGATTTTCGCGCGAAGGACTTTTGAGCCGTCAGGAAATTCTCCGTCCTTCATGCGCGTGAACAAATTTAAATTTTCTTCGACGCTGCGATTTCTCCACGGACTTTCCTTGCCGGGTTCGGTCAGCGTGCCGCGATAAGCGCGAATCTCTTCCGCGCTCAAGTCGTCGACGTAAGCCAGCCCGCGCTTGATGAGTTCGACCGCGAAGTCGTAAAACTTTCCGAAATAATCCGACGCGAAAAATTTTCTGTCGCCCCAATCGAAGCCGAGCCACTTGATGTCCTCTTGAATCGAATCGACAAACTCGACGTCCTCTTTGGTCGGGTTGGTGTCGTCGAAGCGCAAATTGCACAGGCCGCCGTTGTGGAGCGCGAGCCCGAAATTTAAGCAAACGCTCTTGGCGTGGCCGATGTGCAAATAGCCGTTGGGTTCGGGCGGAAAGCGCGTGTGAATTCCGTCGGCGTACTTGCCCGCCTTCAAATCGTTTTCAATTTCTTGCTGAATAAAATTTACCATTGAGTTGCTCCTTTGGATTTTATTTATGAAACAAATTGTCTTATTTAAACGCCGCGAAAACGAGCCCGCCGACTGCTGCCGCGATTGCTCCGAAGCCGACCACCGCCGCTATCGTCATCGTGTGAAGTTGTTCGCTCAGTTTGTCGAACTTTGCATCCACTGCGTCGAACTTTTGATAAAAACGTTGATTCATTTCGCGCATGTCTGCATCGTGTTTTTCTTGCGCCCGACGAATATCCTCGCGCTGTTGTTTTGCCTCGTCTATCATCATGTCGACTTTGGCAAGCACAGTGTCAATTCGCGCGTTCTGCGCGTCGATTTGTCTTTGAAGTGGTTGATTGATTCTTTCTTGTTCAGTCATTTTAAAAACCTCCTCACTCGGAAAGTTTCTCCTTGACGTGAAGTTTCAAGCGTCGGACGCCTTCGGCAACGCGCTCGTCCATGGGAAGGTTTGAAACGATTTTTTCAATGAAGCCGCGCTCGACGATTTTTTGCATCGTCCACGAAAAATTTATATCGTAAAGCCACATGAGCCGAACAATTTTTCTGTCGCCGTTCGTGCGAATTTTTCTGTAGTCGGCCTGTTCGCCCGTCACGAAATTTTCTACAAAGTCGGGGCTGATGTCGGGGCGCGCTTTGCCTTTAATGAACTTGGGCATTTTGTCGGCGTTCTCTTGCGCAAGGAACGGTTCAAGCACGCGATAAATATCCAGCTTGTCGGCGTCGCGAATTATTTTGGCGAAAAAATTTTTCCGTTCGTCGTCGGTCGGCGCGACGGTTTTTTTGTTGTGATTTTGAATCGCGAACTTCACAAGCTGATAATCGGGCGCGGAAAGTTCTTTAAAAAAATTCAGCTCGTCGATAACTTTTATTCCGAGGTCGGCGTGGTCTTCGCTGTCGGCGTCGTTGAAAGTTTTGTACAAGCTGTATTGGCGGAAGCGTCCCACGTCGTGGAACAGCCCGATGATTTCCGCAAGCTGCGTGTCGTGCGTCGACAGCTTCAAAAATTTTGCGAGCTCCACACAATTTGCCGTGACGTAGCCCGTGTGCTTTTCCTTGATTAAAATTCCCTGTTGAACTTCCGCGTCGTCCGAATAAAAACTTTTCATGTAAGAGGCCATCCACTCGTGCATTCGCCTCAACAATTCGCGCATTCAATCGCCCTCCAAAATTAAAAAATTCTTAGCGCGATTATACAACCGTTTGACGCTTTGCGCAATTTATATCGGCAAATTTATTGACGCCTTAGGGCGGCTGTGTTAATATGTTCGCGGCTTAAGTAAAATTTTTTGGAGGCGATTGTTGATGAGTAAAATCGCGGTCGTGTTTTGGAGCGGCACCGGCAACACCGAGGAAATGGCGAACGCCGCGGCTGAAGGCGCAAAAGAAGCGGGCGCGGACGTCGAAATTTTCCAGGTCGACGACTTCAACGCAACGGACATGGCGGATTATAACGGCTTCCTGTTCGGCTGCCCGGCCATGGGCGACGAGGTTTTGGAAGAAGATTCCTTCGAGCCCTTCTTCACCGAGGCCGAAGCAAAACTCAACGGCGTGCCCGTCGGTCTGTTCGGCAGCTACGGCTGGGGCGGCGGCATCTGGATGGAAAATTGGAGCGAGCGCACCAAAGAGGCCGGCGCGAAATTGGTCGGCAGCGTGATTGCCGAAAATGCACCCGACGACGCCGCTCTTGACGAGTGCCGCAAACTCGGCGAGGATTTGGCAAAGGCTTTGTAAAATATTTTAGACGAGATAAAAAAATCCCTCGCGCGCGGCGGGGGATATTTTTTCCGCGAACCGAAATTTATTTTTCCTGCCAAGAAAAATATTCGCGGTCGAGCATACCGAAGACGATTAAATTTTCGTAGACGCCGTTGGTCAAAAGAATTTCGCGCAAGAAACCTTCGCGGACGAAGCCCAAACTTTCGTAGAGGCGCAGAGCGATTTTGTTGTAGTCTTTGCAATCAATCCACACGCGATGAAAATCTTTAACCTCGAACGCCCACTTGAGCAAAAGTTTCAGAGCCTCGCGCCCGTAGCCCAAACCTTTCTTGCCGATTATAACGTGAGTGAACTCGACGAACGGCGAATCCATTTTGCGCAACATGAAGTAGCCGACGGAATTTCCCGTGTCAATTTCCTCGACAATCACGTCCAACTTTTCCGAGCCGTCCGAAGTGATAATTTCGCGGTGATATTTTTCGTCGAACGGCACGATGAATTTCAAATTTTCAGGCGTGTATTGCAACGTCATGATATAATTTAAATCCGTCACGTTCGCGCGCCTCAACCTCAAGCGGCGACCTTCAATTAAAATTTCGTTCATGCAAATCAACTCCTTGCCGCTAAATAATAATCAGCGACAAAATTTTTTTCAAGAGGAGGAATTTTTTTTGGAGCACTTTCAACATATCGACTGGTGGGCTTTGGGAGAAAAATTAATCGTGCCCGCGTGTATCATGGTCTTCGCGTTCTTCTCGGGCGTCGCGCTCAATCGGTTGCTGACGCAAAAACTTGCGGGGCGCGTGAAGGCCAGCGAGTCGGAGCTCATGGAAATTTTTTTCCGCGCGCTCAAGGGCGTCCCGATTTATCTTTGTGTTGTGATAGGTCTTTATTGGAGCGTCACGACGTCGGACTTGCCCGCAGGCTTGGAAAGAATTTTTTCTTACGTGCTGTTCGCGATGATCGTCTTTTCGATAACGCGCGTCTGTGAGCGAACGCTGTCGGGTTTCATCAGATTAAAATTTTCCGGCTCAAGCGACATGACTCAATCAACGCTGCTCGATACGATTTTCCGCGTTGCGATTTATGCGTCGGGCGCGCTGGTTATCCTGGATTATTTTGAAATTTCAATCGCGCCGATTATGGCGGCCATGGGTGTCGGTGGTATGGCCGTGGCCTTCGGCGTGCGCGAGACGCTGGAAAATATTTTTTCGGGCTTGCAAATCATCATATCCAAACAATTGCGCGTCAACGATTACATAAGACTTTCCACGGGCGACGAAGGCCGCGTCACCGACATCAACTGGCGATACATTACGGTTATGCCGGCCTCGAAAAGCAGCGTCGTCGTCATTCCGAACAAAGTTATCGCCGGAGCCGTCACGACAAATTTTTCTCAGCCGCACGACGATATTGTTTTGGTCGTGCCAATCGGCGTCGGTTACGAAAGTGACCTTGAGCAAGTCGAACGCGTGACAGTTGAGGTTGCCCGCGAACTTCAAACTAAAATTGACGGATACAAACCGATGTTCGATTCGGAAGGCATCGACCAAAATCCTCTCGCGCCCGTCGTCCGCTATCAAGCCTTCAACGACTCGTCGATTGACTTCAACACGGTCATGCACGTCCAAACTTTTACGAACCAATATCTTTTGAAGCACGAATTCATTAAGGCAATCACGAAACGCTATCGCGAAGAGGGAATTAATATTCCGTTCCCGATTCGCACGCTCGATTTGCCTGAAGATAAAAAAATTGAATTGAGGAAGTGATTTTTATGATTGTCGACGGCGTGAAAGTAAATTTTGTCGGCATGGACGACGCCACGCGCGAAGAGGCCGCCAACTACGTCGCTTACGTTCGCGGGCGCGTCTCGGAGCCGCTCAAAACCATTTCCGTCAAGCTGTGTGACGACGGCCTGGTCGACGTGAGCTACACGGCGCGCGGAGAAAAATTTGAACGTATCAGAAGGATCACAGGTACCGAGAAAGGATAGCCGTCCGCCGTCAAGCCGAACGAAGACGACGGATAATCAGCGCGGTAAAAAACTGGGAAGTCTCACGGAGATAATCAGAGGTGAAGGCGCGAGCCAGCCGCAGAGCATAGGCGATGAAATAATTCGCCCACGAGACCGCGCCACGCACGGCGAAGCGTGAAAAGATATGCCGAACTGCAGGGCGACTTGCAGAAGGCGGGATAAAAAGCCCGTCGATAACAAAATTGTATCTGGTCGGGACGACCGACCGCTGGAACGACGCAAAAAAATCCGAGGAACACGACCGCGTCAAGCACAACATTTTTTAATGCGTTCATGATTGCAAAAAAAATTTCCCTTCCGAATTCGGAGGGGATTTTTTTATAAAACTTTGTAGGTCAGCGTCGTGCGCCCGATTAAAATTTTGTCGCCGTCTTTCAGTTCGCGGCGGCTTATCGATTTTTTGTTGACGAACGTGCCGTTCAAGCTGCCCGCGTCGTAAAGAACGTGGCGGTGTCGCTCGTAAGCAATGTAAGCGTGAATCCTCGAAACGCTTTCGTCGGCGATTACAAAATCGTTCGTCGTCTTGCGTCCCAAATAAATTTGTCGTTCGCCGAAAACAATTTCCGCCGTCTTATAATCCGTGAGCAACGCCAAATTGTATTCGACCTTCCGAAGCGGCGCGCTGCGCATCGTCTCCAGAATTTTTGTTTTGTCGGCAATGATCGTTTCGTCGTCGTCGTCGGTGTCCGCGTTTTCAATCAGCGTTCGGCTCAGCACGTCGTTTTCAAGATTGATTGTGTTTTCTTCGCGGTCGCTGTCGTCGACGTAACTCGACACAATGACAATCGAATTTTCGGCGGCGGGCATTTTTTTTATCTTGACGGAAAGCGCGCCTTCCATGAAGCACTCTTCGCGGATGACTTTGCGCTCGACGGCCTCGTGCAGAGCTTTAATCAATCGCGCGGCACTCAAGCGGTGACAATCTTCCTCGCAAAGATAAATCGTGTAAGAATTCGGGACGAGGCTTTCTTTATTTTTTTGTTTGGCGACTTCGCGCTCAAGGGCTTTAATCAATTCGTTCGGCTCGACTTCGGTGCGCCGCTGAAAAAAATTTGTCAGCTGCCCGATTATCTTGCTTGCCGGCTTCAACTGCGCCACCTCCAAAAAGCAATTAGGAATGCGAAATGCGCAATGCGCAATTACAATCAAAATCATTACGCATTACGCATTACGCATTACGCATTGTTCTTTACACCAGCTCGATTAAAACCATGGGCGCGGCGTCTCCGCGGCGGGGTGCCAGTTTGTAAATTCTGGTGTAGCCGCCCGCGCGTTCGCTGTACTTTCCGGGCAGTTCCTCAAAAATTTTATGTACAATGTCGACGTTCGCGACGAGATTTATTGCTTGACGGCGTGCGCTCAAGTCACCGCGTTTGGCAAGCGTGACAACTTTATCGGCGAACTTGCGCAACTCTTTGGCGCGTGCCTCTGTCGTCTCAATTCTGCCGTGTTCGAAAAGCGCGCTCAACAAACTTTTAAACATGGCCTTGCGTGCGCCGCTGTTCCTGCCGAGTTTTCTGTAGCTCATCAAATTTCCTCCTTCCTGCGAAATTATTCATCCATCATGTTCATGTTCGACGTGTTCGGCGATTGCTTGAACGAAACGCCGAGCTGATTCATCGTGTGTTTAATTTCTTCAAACGACTTGCGGCCGAGGTTGCGGAACTTCATCATTTCCTCTTCGGTCTTGTCGACCAAATCCGCGACGATGTGAATGCCCGCCCGCTTCAAGCAATTTGTCGAACGAACGGAAAGTTCCAGCTCTTCGATTGGCTTCATAAGATTTTTGTCCATCGTCACGGAAGTTTCGTCGCTGTTTTCGTTCAAGGAAGACTCGTCGTTTTCTTCGGGCTCCTCCAGTGCGACGTTGTCCATGCTCTGGAAAAGTTTCATGTGCGCGATTAAAACCGCCGCCGCCTTGGCCAGTGCCTCTTCCGGGCGAAGCGTGCCGTTCGTCCAAACTTCCAGCGTCAATTTGTCGAAGTCCATTTCGTTGCCGACGCGCGTGTCCTCGACGTTGTAATTGACGCGCAGGACGGGCGAGTAAATCGAATCAATCGGAATGGTGCCGATGATGTCGTCGGGATTTTTATTTTTTTCCGCCTGGTCGTAGCCGCGCCCGGTTTGAGCCGACATTTCCATTTTGAGTTTGCCGGTCTCGTTCAGCCAGGCAATGTGCAAGTCGGGATTCAAAATTTCAATGGTCGGGTCGCACTCGATATCCTCGGCAGTGACTTCCCGACGTCCGCCCTTGTGCACGCCGGCTTTAATTTCCTCCTCAACGTCAACGTCAATCCGAAGAGGATACGTCCGCGGCGGCGTGGAGGTAACTTGCGCGAAGTATTGAGGAGGCTGATTTTTTTCCTCGTCAATCTTCAAGCAAAGTTGTTTGATGTTGAGCACGATGTTGGTCACGTCTTCGCGCACGCCCGGCACCGTCGAAAATTCGTGGAGCACGCCGTCAATCCTAATCGACGTGACGGCCGCGCCGTCCAAACTCGACAGGAGCATCCGACGCAGGCTGTTGCCCAATGTAATTCCGTAGCCGCGCCCGAGCGGTTCGCAAATAAATTTTCCGTAGCAGCCGTCTTCGCTGACTTCAACCATTTCAATCTTCGGCGGCTTCTGAGTTTCGTTCTTGTCGTTGTCAATCACAAAAATCCGCTCCTTTCACAGAAGATTTCTGTCGGGACGAATTATCTTGAGTACAACTCGATGATTGACTGCTCGTTGACGGGAATGTCGGTGATGTCTTCGCGAGTCGGGAAACGAGTGACGGAGCCTTTGAGGTTCGCCTGATTTGAATCAATCCACGGCGGCGAACTTAAAGCGTTGTTGACTTCCTTAATCGCCTTGAAAATTTCTTTGCCCTGGCTCTTTTCGCAAACTTCAATCACGTCGCCGACGCTGACCAATGCCGACGGAATGTCGACGCGCTTGCCGTTTACGGTTATGTGGCCGTGGCGAACGAACTGCCGAGCTTGGCGGCGGGTGTTGGAAAAGCCCATGCGGAAGACGACATTATCCAAGCGGCGTTCGAGGAGCACGAGAAGATTTTCGCCGGTGACGCCGGGCATCTTTTTTGCCTTCTCGTAATAATTTCTGAACTGACGTTCAAGGACGCCGTAAATAAATTTTGCTTTTTGTTTTTCTTTGAGCTGCAAGCCGTACTCGCTGACTTTGCGGTTCATGCGCTGTTGCGGGTGTTTTTTCTCGCTGACTTTGCGCGAACGACCGATGACCGCCTGTTCAATTCCGAGTGCGCGGCAGCGTTTTAATGCGGGAGTTCTATCGATTGCCATATTTGCACCTCCAAATTAAACTCTGCGACGTTTGGGCGGACGGCAGCCGTTGTGGGGAATGGGCGTGACGTCTTTAATCATGTTGACTTCGAGCCCCGTGGCCTGCAGCGAGCGGATTGCCGCCTCACGACCTGCGCCGGGTCCTTTGACGTAAACTTCGATTTGCTTCAAGCCGTGTTCCATTGCCGCCTTGGCAGCGGTCTCTGCCGCCATCTGCGCGGCGAAGGGAGTGGACTTGCGGGAGCCGCGGAAGCCCAAGCCGCCCGCCGACGCCCAAGAGATTGCGTTGCCGCTTTTGTCGGTGAGCGTGACAATCGTATTGTTAAACGTGGAGCTGATGTGCGCCACGCCGTATTCGATATTCTTGCGAACTTTCTTTTTGGCGCGAACTGTTCTTTTTGTTGCCACCTGTCTTGACCTCCTTAAAGATTAATCTTTTTTCTTGCCGCCCTGGACGAGTTTTTTGGGACCCTTGCGAGTCCTGGCGTTGTTTTTGGTGTTTTGTCCACGAACAGGCAGACCGAGACGGTGACGGCGTCCGCGATAACAGCCAATATCAATGAGTCGCTTGATGTCCATCTGAATGTCGCGGCGAAGGTCGCCCTCCACTACGAAGTTGTGGTCGATGGCATCACGAAGTTTAACAACCTCGTCGTCCGTGAGATCCTTCGTGCGGGTGTCGGGGTTGACGCCCGTCATCGCCAAAATTTTTTGCGACGTGGGCAGCCCGATTCCGAAAATATACGTGAGAGCGTATTCGATTCTTTTGTCACGGGGCAAATCTACACCGGCTATACGTGCCATAAAATTTTCACCTCCTTAACCTTGACGTTGTTTGTGCTTGGGATTTTCGCAGATAACCATGACGCGGCCTTTGCGCTTGATGATTTTGCATTTGTCGCACATTTTTTTGACTGACGGTCTGACTTTCATTTTGCCGCCTCCTTAAACGATTCGATAATTTATCACGTTTGCTTGTTGTTGTCTACAATTATTTTTTTTAATCCGCTTTTTCTTTGCACGCCCAAAGAAATTTAGCTGTTAGCTAACAGCTAAACAAGCGGGCGGCCGCCGTCCGTGGCGGCCTCTTTTCGCGGCGTTTTATTTGAAACGATAAGTGATTCTTCCGCGCGTCAGATCATACGGCGTGAGTTCGATTGTCACTTTGTCGCCGGGAAGAATGCGGATAAAGTTCATGCGGATTTTCCCGGAAACGTGCGCCAGGACTTTGTGGCCGTTGGGCAACTCTACTTGGAACATGGCGTTGGGCAGAGCTTCCAGGACTTTGCCTTCTACTTCGATAACGTCTTGCTTGGACATGGTTGTCGCCTCCGGTTTATTCTTTCACCGAGAGCAAAACGTTAACGAGGTCTTCGGTGACTTTCTCGATACTTTGCGTGCCGTCGATTTCTTTGTATACGCCCGCCGACTTGTAATAGTCGATTAAAGGGCGCGTCGACGCTTCATAGGCCGCCAGACGGTTTTTCATCGTCGTTTCGTTGTCGTCCGCGCGCTGATAAAGTTCTCCGCCGCATGTGTCGCATACTTCGCCTTTGGCAGGGTTGAACTTTATGTGGTAGGTTGCTCCGCACTTTTTGCAGATACGACGGCCGACTGCTCGTTCTATCAGATATTCCGACGGAACATTTATATTCAGCACGCAGGAAATTTTTTTGCCGTGTTCGTCGAGAATTTCGGCAAGGGCGTCCGCCTGTTCGACTGTGCGCGGGAAGCCGTCCAAGATGAAACCGTTCTTGCAGTCGTCTTTAGCTAAACGCTCGCGGACTATGCCGATTGTCACTTCGTCGGGAACGAGCTTTCCTTCGTCCATGCAGGCTTTGGCCGCCTTGCCCAGTTCGGTGCCTTCTTTGACTGCCGCGCGGAACATGTCGCCCGTCGAGATTTGCGGAATTTTGTACCGCTCAACCAACTTTGCTGCCTGCGTGCCTTTGCCCGCTCCCGGCGCGCCCATTAGGATGAGTTGCATATTTGCTCCTTTCTTTTTAGCTTATAGCTGATAGCAAACTTCTCTTTTGCTTGCCCCGGAAGGGGAGGTCGATGAGTTGGGCTCATTTCTTCCATTCGGGCTGAAAATATCTTTTGCGTTTAGGATCTACTTTCTCTTTGCGTGTCCAAAGAGAAAGTAGCAAAGAGAAAAGACACCTCGCGGGGGCGTTGCTCCTAATCGTTCCAACGTTTCAGCCACCCGCAGCCGCTCGTTGCCCGCTGAATTCGCGTCACGCTCATTGCGCGGGCAGGCGCGCGTCCATGCGCGCCTTTTAGGTCGTCGACTCCATTCGGTTGATTGATGACTCTTATTTTTTTGAATTAAGCGCGCCCGTTGGATGCAACGTCACGTTGCCCGCCGTCCGGGGCGGCCTCTTCTTCGCGGGTTCGGTCTCACTTCATAAATCCTTCGTAGTGTCGCATCACGACCATTGCTTCCAGTTGCTTCATCGTGTGCAATGCTACGCTTACCACTATCAGCAACGCCGTCCCCCCGAAGTATACCCCTTGAATGTGCGTCGCTCCTCCGATTAAATTTGGCAATACCGCCACGAACGCCAGATACACCGAGCCCGCCGTTACCAGCCGCGTCAGCACGAAGTCAACGTAGTCCGCCGTCGGCTGCCCCGGTCTGATGCCCGGGATGAACGCTCCGTACTTTTTCAGATTGTCCGCCATGTCACCGATTTTTACCGTTACCGCCGTGTAAAAATACGTGAAGAAGATTATCAGCGCGACGTATAAAATCGTTTGCAGAGGCGTGCCCCATTGCAGGTGCGCCGCCAACTTTTGGATCGTCGCGTTGTCGATGAACTGTACCACCGTTATCGGGAACATGAGCACGCTTGACGCAAAGATTATTGGGATCACGCCCGCGGGATTCACTTTCAGCGGCAACCAACTTTGATTCCCGCCGTATGCTCGCGCGCCTATTACTCGCTTGGCGTACGTTATCGGTATCCGCCGCAGAGCCGCCTCAACGTAGATAACGAACACTATCATTGATAACGCTATCAGCCCGAACAATACCACGCTGAAATAATTTATCGTGCCCGCTTGCACGTAACTGTATATCGTCGCCAAATTTTTCGGCAAGGCCGCCACGATGCCCGCGAAGATTATAAGCGATATTCCGTTGCCGACGCCTTGCGCCGTGATTTGCTCGCCTATCCACATTAAAAGCGTTGTGCCCGCCGTCAATGTCAGCGCGATTATCAAAATGTTCACGGGGTTTGGATTCAGCACCGCCGCTTTCAAGCCTATGCTCATGCCGACCGCCTGCGCGAACGCCAATATCACCGTCAACTTGCGCGTAACTTTCGTCGTTTTCTTGTGACCTTCCGCGCCTTCCTTCGACCACTGCTCCAGAGTCGGAACTACCACCGTCAACAGCTGCATGATGATTGCCGCGTTGATGTACGGCGTTATCGACATTGCGAAGATTGAGAACTTGCTGAACGCGCCGCCCGAAAACAAATCGAGCAGACCGAAGAGGCTTCCGTTGTTGAAAAGCTGTTCGATTGCCGTAGGGTCGACGCCCGGTACCGGGATATGCGTGCCCGCGCGGAACACCGCGAACATTATCAGCGTGAAAATTACTCTTTGGCGCAGTTCGGGTATTTTGAAAATGTTTGCAAGCGCAGACACTTTACACTACCTCGACCGTGCCGCCCGCCTCTTCTATCTTTGCCGTCGCCGTCTTGGTGAAGCCTTGCGCTTTGACGTGCAATTTCTTTTTCAAAGAGCCGCCGCCCAAAATCCTCACGCCGTCCAAAACATTTTTGAGGATACCGATTTCGACGAGCGCAACCGCGTCCACCGTCGTGTCGTCGTCGAAGATGTTTAGCGTCTCGACGTTGACTTCGGCGTATTCTTTTCGCCAAATATTTTTGAAGCCGCGTTTGGGCAATCTTCTGTAAATCGGCATTTGGCCGCCTTCAAAGCCGGGACGAACTCCGCCGCCGCTGCGTGACTTCTGACCTTTGTGGCCGCGTCCCGACGTTTTGCCGCAACCCGAACCCGTGCCGCGTCCGACGCGTGTTTTGTCTTTGCGGGCTCCGTCTGTCGGTTTCAGTTCGTGCAATTTCATTGAGCCGCGCCTCCTTCGACTTCTTCGACCTTCACCAAGTGTTCGACCTTGTGAATTTGTCCGCGCAGGGCAGGTGAATCGGGCAGTATTTTTTCTGAATTGAGCTTGCGCAAACCGAGCGAGCGCACCGTACGTTTTTGAGTTTCGGGGCGACCGATTACGCTTCTGACCAATGTTATTTTCAATTTAGCCACGTGTCGTCCCTCCTCAGTTAAAAAGCTCGGCGACAGTTTTGCCGCGCATTTCGGCGACGACTTCTGCACGCTTCAACATTTTCAAACCTTCAAGCGTAGCGCGCACCATGTTGTTGGGGTTCGACGAGCCGAGCGATTTGGTCAAGATGTCGTGAACGCCTGCCAACTCCAACACTGCACGCGCGGGGCCGCCGGCAATGACGCCTGTACCTTTGGAGGCGGGGCGCAACATGACACGACCTGCGCCGAACACTCCGACCACGCCATGCGGAATCGAACGATCTTTGAGCGCAACTTCAATTAAATTTTTCTTTGCATCGTCCACGCCCTTGCGAATCGCTTCGGGAACTTCAGCCGCTTTGCCGAGGCCTACGCCGACTTTGCCGTTGCGGTTGCCGACGACAACCAGCGCGCTGAAAGAAAATCTGCGACCGCCTTTAACGACTTTGGCGACACGATTTATAAAGACAACTTTCTCCTCGAATTCGGGAGTTTCAGTTTCATTTCGGGGCATTAGTTCAACCTCCCTCGTTTAGAATTTAAGTCCGCCTTCGCGAGCAGCCTGCGCCAACGCTGCCACTCGTCCGTGGTAAATATACCCGCCGCGGTCGAAGACGACTTCGCTTATGCCTTTTTCCAGAGCTTTTTTGGCAATGGCCGCGCCGACAGCTTTTGCCGCCGCGATGTTGCCGCCCGTGCCTTCAAAGTCTTTATCGAGCGAGCTTGCCGCCGCCAAGGTTATTCCTTTATCGTCGTCGATTACTTGCGCGTAAATGTGTTTGAGAGAGCGGAACACATTCAAGCGCGGACGCTCGGCCGTGCCCGCCACACGATTGCGAACGCGCAAATGTCTCTTTTGGCGAGTTTCGTTTTTATCTGCCTTAAGAAGCACTCCGTACTCCTCCTTCGCCGTAAAAATTTTAAATCAAATCAATCAGTCGCGGAAATCGTCATGCTCCGCGATAACTTCAATCTCGTTGCCTTCGGGATCGACGACAACAGCTTCGTAATAGCCGTCGCCGGTCGTGCGTGCGCCGCTTACCACGATGACACCGTCCGCGTCGAATTTTTTCATCATGTCGTCCACGTCCTTACGGTCGCCGACGCAAATTGCGAGGTGATGATAACCCGTGCGATAGCGGTCTTTCTTCGGGTCGGCCGAACTTGTGCGCGTCATGATTTCGAGGCGCGAGCCGTCGGCAAAAGTTGCTGTACTTGAAATCAGTTTCCGAAGTTGCCCGCGAGAATTTCAATCTCGTTGCCTTCGGGGTCGGTCACGATGCTTGCATAATAACCGTCGCCCGTTTTGCGCGGGGCAGCCACGATAACCATTCCATCATCTTCAATCCTGCTCGTGAGCGCGTCGACATCTTCTTTGTCGCCGACGTTGAGCGCGATGTGATGATAGCCGGAACGATACTTTTCTTTTTTTGGATCAAACATTCCGGTGCGGTGCATAATTTCAAAACGCGAGCCGTTGTCGAAAGTGAGGAAATAACTTGTGAAGTCACCTTGAAAGTTCGTGTATTTTTCGGTAGCTTTCGCGCCGAAATATTTTACGAAGAATTCTTTTTCGACTTCCAAATTGTTTACGTAGATGGCAACGTGTTCAATGTTCATGATTATGCCTCCGAATTACTTCTTGCCTTTTGCGCCGGCCTTGCCTTCCTTGCGGCGAATGTGTTCACCCGCGTATTTAATGCCTTTGCCTTTGTAAGGTTCGGGCTCGCGCCAGCCGCGAATGTTTGCGGCGACCGCGCCGACGAGTTCCTTGTCGATGCCGTGAACGGTTATCGTCGTGGCAGTGGGTGCGTCCAGCGTGATGCCTGCGGGCGGCTCAATAATCACGGGGTGAGAGTAGCCCAGCGACAGATTTAAATTTTTTCCTTGCTTAGCGGCACGATAGCCGACGCCGGCAATCTCAAGATTTTTCGTGAAGCCTTGGGTTACGCCGACGACCATGTTGTTAATCAGCGTGCGGCTGAGGCCGTGCAGACTTCTGTGCGTTTTATCGTCCGAGGGGCGCGCCACCGTCAGGACGCCGTCCTCAATGCTTATTTTCATTTCCGTGGAGATCTTGCGGG
>JADEZP010000060.1 GCA_015206805.1 Quinella sp. 1Q7
AAATCGCCGTCGTTCAATCGGCAGCAGACGAACGCCCCGCGCAGAACGTCTCAACGTTGCCCGACCTGAACGCGCAGGTCAAGGCGGCTCCGTCAACTCAACCCGTCACCGCGCCGCAAGCTCCGCCGCAACAGTTCGAGCAAAGTCCGCAACGTGACGCGCAAAACTTCCAAGGTCAAGCAACGTTCCAAGTGCCGACGAATGACGCGCCGCAAGCTCAACCAGTCGCGACGGGCAATGAAGTCTTCGCGGTGCCCGTGACACCGACAAACGACGCTCCGCCGCCGCAACCTGCTCAACCCGCTCAAGCACCCGACGCGCCGCCTGCTCCGCCCGAAGATTTCGACGTGCCCGCACAAATTGTTCGGCAGGCAAGACTGATTCGCACGGCGGAAAATACGCAGATGGTCATCAAGCTCAATCCCGAACACCTCGGCGAACTCACGCTCAGAGTATCCGTCAGCCCGAGCGGCGCAGTCAACGCAAGCTTCCACAGCGACAACGCTCAAGTTCGCACGATTATCGAGAATTCGCTCGTTCAGCTCCGCCAAGAACTCAGCAACGTCGGCTTGAAGGTCGATAACGTCGACGTTTACGCGGGTTTGAGTGACGGCGGCTTGCTGAACGGTCAGGGCGGTCAGGCGTGGCAACAAAATCGCCGGCAACGTCAGACGCGCCGCATCAACTTTGACGCAATGGAACGCGACATCGACGCCGCCGCGCCAGTCGCTGAAAATATCGCCACGGAAGGCGTCGACTATTCGGTTTAATTTTTTGGAGGAGATAACATGGCAAGCTCACTTAACACAATCACCGTCAACGGCATAACTTACAACGCGGAGGCTTACGAAGCGTCCAAGCCCAAGGAGACCAAAGCTAACGACGAACTCGGCAAGGATGCTTTCCTGCAACTGCTCGTCACTCAACTGCGCCATCAAGATCCGCTCGCTCCGCAGGACAACGGCGAATACATTGCACAGTTGGCGCAGTTCAGCTCGCTGGAACAAATGACCAACGTCGCCAACAATTTGAAGGATCTCAGCACAATCGTCAACAATATCGACACGTCTGTTTTGGTCGGGCAACTCAGCGGCATGATTGGCAAGGGCATCGATTGGGTCGAGACGATTGACGAGGCGGACGCCGAAGGCAACCCCGTCAGCCGCCAAGTGAATATGTCGGGCGTCGTTGCGGGCGTGACGATTGCCGAGGGCAACCCCAAAGTCGTCGTCGAGTCCGAAGGGCAACGTTACCAAGTCGACATCAGCAACGTCGCTCACGTTTACGAATTGCCGACCTTCGCTTAACAAATCGTCCGCAACAAAAAGACCGTTCCTCGAATCGGGGAGCGGTTTTTTATTGGCAAGCAAGCGTCGCGGTCGTGTCGGCAAACTCAATCACGGCGGCTCTGTGCGTGGCAATGACAATCGTTTTGAGCGGCGAACAGGATTTTATCAGCGAGAGGACTTTTGATTCGGTGACGGCGTCAAGTCCTGCGGTCGGTTCGTCGAGTAAAATTATCGGCGCGTCTTTGAGCAGGGCACGAATCACGCCGAGACGTTGCAGTTGTCCGCGACTCAACTTCTGCGCGGCGGCAAGGTCGAGCGTCGACAAATTCAGCGCGGACAAAAATTTTTTCAGCCGTGCGTCGTCGAGTTGCCCGAATATCGTAAAGTTTTCCGTAAGCGGCGCGTCGAACAGGTGCGGGGCTTGCGGCGCGTAGGAAATTTTCGACAGCCGCGAAGATTTTTCCATGCGCGAAGTCGGCAACTCGTTCCAGAAAATTTCGCCAGCCGTCGGCTTGAGTAAGCCCGCCAAAAGTTTCAGTAGCGTGGACTTGCCCGCGCCCGATTCGCCAATTAATGCCGTGACCTTGCCCGCCGCGAATGTCATGCTCACGTTGCGAAGCGTCGGCGAAAATTTTTTCGGGTATGTGAAGCTCACGGCGTCGAGTGTGATTGTCGGCGGCATGAGTAAGGGACTAGGGACCAGGAACCGGGGATCAGGGGAGTTATTGATTGTTTTACGTAACCGATCCAGCGACGAACGCGCCGATATCATCACGTGGAAGGCGACGCCGAATTTTCGCACGGGCAAAAAAAATTCCGGTGCCATAAGTAGCAGGAACAACGCCGCTTGAAACTCCACGCCGCCCGAAATCAGCCGCAAGCCCAACGTCACGGCGACAAGCGCGATTGACAGCGTCGTCATCAGCTCCAGCGCGAAAGACGATACGAACGCCAATTTCAGCACGTCGAGCGTCGCCGCCGATGATTTTTCCGACGCCGTCCGAATTTTCGCCGCACCCGCCTTTAACCGATTGAACATCTTGAGCGTCGCGATTGCCGATAAAATTTCGCGAAAGTCTCCGTTGAGCCGCTGAAGCTCCGTCCACGCCCGCGCGTTACGTTCAGCCGTCGCCTTGCCAATCAGCCACAAAAGTAGCGGCGCGACGGGCAACGTCACCAGCAAAATTGCCGCCGTCAACAAATCCGTCACTGCCGCGCAGATTAAAAACATCGGCAGGAAAATTGCGGCGGAGGCGACTTGCGGCGCGACACGCAGAAAAAATTCGTCGAGTGCCTTCAGCGCATCGAATGTCAGCGTCAACAGCTCGCCGCTTGAAATTTCCGCGTCGTCGAAAATTTGCGCGTGTATCTTGCGGCGGAAAGTCGTTTGCACCTTCACCGACAGCCGCGCGAAAATTTTTTCCGCCAAGCCCGCGCAGATTGTCCGTCCCGCGAAAAATCCCGCAGTCGCCGCGACAGCCTCAATCGACGGCGCGACGATGAACTTTGCCAGCGACGCCGCAGTCAGCAGAATAAAAAAGCCCTCGACGATTTTGCACGCGGCAATTTCGCCGAGGATTTTTCGTTCGGATTTTATCAGCGTGATTATGTCGCCGACCTCCTTAAGTTCGTTTGCCGTCCGCCAAAAATTTTTACCGCTTGAATAAATCGCTGTGACTGCCCGTCCGCGAAAGAGTGAGAATCAACTCGCCTTTTGTTTGACAATTCGCTTGAAATCCCGTTTGAATTGCGCAGTTCGTTTAATCGTCAACATCGGACATCAAATCCTTCATCAACTCGTCGATATTGTCAAACGACTTTGCGGGAAGTTTTCCTTCGGAAATTAAGAGCGCCTCTTGCATTGCCGCCCGCGTCTCGTCGTTGAAATCGGTCACGTTCAAATTCGGCTCCTCAACGGTAAGATATTCAATCAAAAGTTTCAACGCCTCCGCGACAGCTTGAGCTTTGATGTCGGTGCGCGTGCCGCTGAAGTGACATTCGACGACCTCCGAAAAATTTTCGCCGACAGCCGCCACGTAAACCAAGCCGACAGGTTTGCCCTCGCTCGGCGAAGGTCCCGCGACGCCCGTCGTGCTCAAGCCGATTGTCGCGTCAAAAATCGTGCGGACATTCGACGCCATTTGCTCGGCAGTTTGACGGCTCACCGCTCCGAATTCGTCAAGCGTCGCCGACTCGACATGCAGGACATTGTGCTTGATTTCGTTGCAGTAAGAAACGACGCCGCCTTTGACGTAAGCGGAACTGCCCGAAACGTCGGTTAAACGACTTGCAAGCAGTCCGCCCGTGCACGATTCGGCAGTCGCGACGGTAAAATTTTTCGACTTGAGCATCTCGCCGACTTTGCGTTCCAAGTCGTGATCGTCTGCCGAATTTTCCGCGCCGACCGTATCGTTGACCATCAAGCCCGCGACACCTGCCGCCGCCGTCGCGATGAATTTGCGCCTGCTGAAATTTTCCACGTCAATCAATCCTCTCCGCCGCAATGTCATATACGAAGCCCGCCAACACCTTGACGCGGACAATGTCGCCCGCATGACTGCGGTTGTCGTTCTCGATGTAAACCAAGCCGTCGACTTCGGGCGCGTCACGATACGAACGCCCCGCAACGACTTCGGGAACTTCCTCGTCGCGATTCTCAATCAAAACGTCAAGTTCGCGACCTTCAAGCTGTTCGTTGAGCTCTTGCGAAATCAGCGACTGCACGCTCATCAAATCGTGATACCGCTCCTGCATGACGTCTTCGGAAATTTGGTCGGGCAAGTCGTAAGCCGCCGTACCCTCCTCGCGCGAATACGTGAACACGCCGACTTTGTCAAGCCGTTGCGCCTGCAGGAAGTCCTTGAGCTCCAGATAATCATCGTCCGTTTCGCCGGGGAAGCCGACGATAAAAGTTGAGCGAATCACGACGTCGGGAATGCGTGCGCGAATTTTTGTAAGCAACGTTTCGATTGATTCGCGCGTGTCGGGACGATTCATCAGCTTGAGAATTTTATTACTCGCGTGCTGAAGCGGCAAGTCGACGTAACTGCAAATCTTCGGCTCGGCGGCGATAAGGTCAATCAGCTCGTCGGTGAAGCGGCGCGGATAAGCATAAAGCACGCGTATCCAATGAACGTCCGTTGCGACGAGTTCGCGCAGTAAATCCGTAAGTCTCGGCTTGCCGTAAATGTCGAGTCCGTAAGCCGTCGTGTCCTGCGCAATTAAGTTGACTTCCTTGACGCCCTGCGCGGCAAGTCGTTCGACTTCGGCGCGAATGTCTTCAATCGGGCGTGAAATTTGCCGTCCGCGAATTGTCGGTATCGCGCAGAATGAACAGCGATTGTTGCAACCCTCGGCGATTTTTACGTAGGCGGTGTAGTCGGGCGTCGTGCGGATACGTGGCGTGGCGGCGTCGTAGATAATTTCACGCTCGCCGAATAAAACGACGCGTCGACCGCTCAAAGCCTCTTCAATCGCCTCCATGATTCGATTCCACGCGCCGGTGCCGACAATCGCGTCGACTTCGGGCATTTCGTCCAAAAGTTCGCGCTTGTAAAGTTGCCCCAGACAGCCCGCGACAATCAACGCGCGGCATCGACCGCTTTTGTATTCGGCAAGATTGAGTATCGTCGTGATGGATTCTTCCTTCGCCGACAGAATGAATGCGCACGTGTTGACAATCAGAATATCGGCGTCGGCGGGATTCGGCGTCAGCTCAATTCCGTGCTCACGCATGATGCCCAACATGACTTCGGTATCGACCAAATTTTTTGCACAGCCCAAGCTCACAAAGCCTGCTTTCAACGTGTAAGCCTCCTTGTGTTAATTAGGAATTAGGAATTAGGAATTAGCGGGTCATTTCAAGCGGACGTCGTTAATCCAACGGTCAAGATAGGCGCGCCGCTGTTCGTCCGAAAATTTTTGTCGCCCGTCAAACAGCACAAGATTTTTCCCCGCGAACGACTTGTAAGCCAACGTCTGCGGATTCGTCGGCAGATTCATTTCAAGCGGACGTCGTTAATCCAACGGTCAAGGTAGGCGCGCCGCTGTTCGTCTGAAAATTTTTGCCGCCCGTCAAACAGCACAAGATTTTTTCCCGCGAACGACTTGTAAGCCAACGTCTGCGGGTTCGTCGGCAGGAAATAAAATCCGTTCGTTTGCAGATAAAGTTGCACTTCGTCGCCCAAGAGCCAATCGGCAAATTTCGCGGCGACTTGATTTTTGGCGGCGTCCGTCGTCGTAATGGCAAATCCCGTCAACAGGCACGCGGTGCCGTCGGCGGGATAAATTATTTTCAGCGGGTAGCCGTTCTGCAGATAGCGGAAAGTCTCGCTCGCCACGGCAACGGAAATGTCGACTTCGCCCATGCCCGCCTGCCGCACGGGGTTTGATAAAAATTTCGCGTACTGCACAACTTTAGGGTGAAGTCCGCGCAAAATTTCGTAGGTCTTGGCGTCGCCGAAATTGGCAATCATTCGGAGCATAAGGTTGGCTGAAGCGTCCGCCGCATAAAAATCCGTGATACCGACGCGAATTTTGCTCGCCTTTGAAAGTTTTTCCCACGTGTCGGGCAAGTCGACGGTCTCGCGCATGAAATCCCTGTTCGCGCAGAAAACAATCGGATCGTACCAAATGCCGACCCAACGGTCTTGCGCGTCCTTGAAGGCGTCTTTAACGGCGTCGTTCGCCTCGGAGGTGTGCGGCGTGAACAAATTCAAATCCGCCGCCTCGCGCAGAATTTCGCTGTCGGCAATGACAATGTCAACCGTGCGCACGACCGTCGGATCGCTTACGGCGTCGTCGCGGATATTCTGCAGTATCTCCTGTGAACTCATCGGCACGAAATTTATCCGAACGTGATTTTCGCGCTCGTAAACTTCCGACAAGATTGACGCCGTTTCAGCCGGCAACGTGGTGTAAGCCGTCAGCTCGGCAGTCGGTGCGCCCAAAGTTTTTTTGTCCGCGTCAACGGGCAGTGCCATTCCCGCCACCGCCGCCAATATCAGCATGAACGCCGTCAGCGCAAAGATTGTATATCGTCGCATCGATTGTGCCTCCGAAAGATTTTTCAGCCATTATACAAATTTTGCCGCCGCATGACAAGGAACAGTTCGCCGAATTCGAAAAGCCCCGTGTGAGCAGCACGGGGCTTTTTCAAGCGTATGTGTATTATATTTTAGGAGAGCTTTAACGAAAGCCTGAACGCAGTATAGCACACGTGATAACGGTTATCAAGTCCTTTGTGAAAAAAATTTTCAACAAGCCGCCGTCGCCCGCCGCGAAATTTGGACCGCGCATGGACGCGCGGTCCCGCCCGCAACATAAACAGGATGTTTATATTGCGGGCACGATTAGTTGCGGGTGGTCGCAACGTCGGAACATTCGAGACTAACGCCCCTGCGAGGTGCCTTTTCTTTTGCTACTTTTCTTTGGGCAAGCAAAGAAAAGTAGATCCTAAACATAAAATTTAGTTTAACGCTCCGCCGTGTCGCGCATGACGGGCTTACGGATAACCGACGCCGTAACCGTGACCTCGTCGTTCGGCACGGTGACGCCTTCGGGCACGTCAAGCTTGAGCGTCCCCTTGAAGACGCGTTGTCCCGTCTGCACCGTGAAAGGCACCGTGCGCAGCGTCACAATCGGATTTATCACGGACTCGACGCCGGTAATTTCCATCTGCGCGGGCTCGACGGTTATTTTGGTCAGCTCCCAGCCGTCGGTTGTTGTCAAGTTCGCAATGACGGGCACAATCTTATGTCGCAAGCCGCTTTCAATGTCGACGGAAACGGTTATGACGCTCGGCACGACGTGCACTCGGGGAACGGCATTGCCCTCCGCGTCGACGGCGTTCATCGGTATTTGCATATCGAAGCTCGACGAATTGCCCGACAAATTAACCGTGCCGTAAACCTTGTCGACCTGCTCGACGAAACTTTTCGGACCGACCAGCGTAACAATGTCCATCGACTTATCGACGGATTTAATCGCCGCGTCTTGAGCAACGGTGCCGTTCGTTTTGAGCTCGACTTCAATCTGCCGCTCAATCAGCGGGTCAAGCGTGACGTTGACTGCGGCGGGCGTCGTCTCCAAAAGCTCGAAACCTTGCGGCATTACGACCTGCGGAATGATTCGGTGCGTGCCCTCGTCCATGCCGTCAAGATTGGCGTAGACGCGGAAGGCGTTGGCGTCGTATCTCACGAAATACGAACGCGGCGCACGCGTCTTTAGCGTGACGGTCTTTTCGTCGCAAATGGCAATGAATTCGTATGGCGCGTTCGACATCGTCAGCGGCACGCTGTAGGAGCCGTCAATCGCGGGGTCTTGATCTTCCATAACGAAAATCCACATGAAGAACGCCGCGACCAACGCGATTATTTTTTGCAACCAGTTGTGGCGGAGGATGTTCAGTATTCGCGTCATTTCTCGACCCTCCATTTGGCAAATAATTTCTCGAAGATTGAATTGCTCTTCGGGACGAAGGCGGGACGAATTTTTGCGGCAAGTGTTTGTTCGTCGAAGCGGCGCATCAAATGTCCGCCTTCCGCAACGGAAATTGTGCCCGTCTCCTCGCTGACGACGATAATCAACGCGTCGCATTGTTCGCTTAGTCCGATTGCCGCGCGGTGACGCGTGCCCAGTTCCGTGGACAGTTCGTGATTTTCCGTCAACGGCAGAACGCACGCCGCTGAAATTAGTCGATTGCCGCGAATGATTGCCGCGCCGTCGTGCAGCGGTGTGTTGACGATGAAGACGTTCAGCAGGAATTCCGATGATATCAGCCCGTCGATATGAATGCCCGTGACGCTGATGTCGTTAAGTTTCATTTCGCGTTCAATGACCATAAGCGCGCCGGTTTTCGTCTGCGAAAGTTTTTTGGCGGTCTTGACGAGTTCGTCGACGGTTTTTTCCGCCAAATCTTTGTCCATGAGTGAGCCGCTTTGCTGAAAGAATTTGCCTTGACCGATTTGTTCAAGGGCGCGACGCAACTCCGGCTGAAACAAAATCGGCAGTGCGATTAGTAACCAGTCGGACGCCCGTTGCAACAGCCACGTCATTACGTGCAGATTAATTTTGCCGCAAATTATCGTGAGCGCGGCAATGACGACGAGCCCTTTGAGCAGAGTGATTGCGCGTGTGTCGCGGACTTGCTGATAAATTTTATATAATATGACTGCGACGATGAAGATGTCGAGGATGTCCAGCCAACCTATCGTTGCGACGAGGTCGCGGACTTTGGCGGGAAATTCAAAATCTAACGGCACGAACACCACTCCTTGACGAAAAATTTCCGCCAACAATATACTACAAAAAATTTTCAGATTCAATGGCGCGGGCGAATACTACAGCGACGGTCACTTGCGAAAAAAAATCCCGCCGTATTGACGGGATAAAAAATTTTTTTGCCGCGCAGATTATTTCTTGACGAGCTTGGAGCCGCTGATTCGGTAAGTGTCGCTGTTTATTTGGAAGGTCGTCGCGGTGAATTCTTTGAGCGTAATTGCGTTGGCAGTCGAGCCGACTTTGAAGGCGATTTCCTTTTTGGAGCTGTTGTAGCTTGCGGAGAATGTCCCCGTGATTTGCAACAGGTCGCCGCTTTCAAAGCCGAAGATAACGTCTTTGCCGTCGCCTTTCGAGTAGAAAAATTTATCTTTGCCGTCGCCGCCCCAAAGTGAATCGTTACCTGCGCCGCCCCAAAGCGAATCGTTGCCCGTGCCGCCTTTAATGCAGTCGTTACCTGCGCCACCGAGCAATTTGTCGCTGTCGGCACCGCCGTCGAGAGTATCATTGCCCGCGCCGCCGTTCAAACTGTCCTTGCCTGCCGCGCCGAGCAATATATCGTTACCTGCGCCGCCGTCAAGCGTATCATCGCCTTTGTCGCCGCTCAAGCTGTCGTTGCCCGCGCCGCCGAACAATTCATCGTCGTCATCGTTGCCCGACAGCGTATCGTTGCCGTTGCCGCCGCTCAAGCTGTCGTAACCTTGACCGCCGAGCAAAATATCGTTATCGTCGCCGCCGTCGAGAGTATCATCGCCTTTGCCGCCGCTCAAGCTGTCGTTGCCCTCGTCGCCGAGCAATTTATCGTCGCCCGTGTCGCCGCTCAACGAATCGTTGCCTTCGCCGCCGTAAAGCGAATCATTGCCTGCGCCGCCGATTAAAGTATCGTCATCATCGCCGCCGTCGAGTGTATCGCTGCCCGCACCGCCGTTAAGTGAATCGTCATTTGTGCCGCCGAGCAAAACGTCGTTGCCTGAGCCGCCCGACAGCGTATCTTTACCGTCGCCGCCGTAAAGCGAATCATTGCCGCCGTTGCCGAAAAGTTTATCGTTGCCGACGCCGCCCCAAAGCGTATCCTTGCCTTTGCCGCCGTAAATTATGTTGGCGAGTTTATTGCCCTTGAGTTTGACAGCCTTCGTGCGAGCCGTCGCGTCGATTGTCACAATTTCCGAGCCGACGGTTACGACAGCCGCGTCCGAGTTCGTGACCTTTTTAATCGCGCTTGCCGAGGGAGTGCCCTTGATGTTGAGGGAATAGTTGCTCGACGCGCCGACCAGAGTAATGTTGCCGTCGCCGACCGTCACGATAACATTGTTGCCGCTCTTCTTGGTTGCATAAGTGCCGCTTGCGATTGACAGCGTGTCATTGTCGTTGAAGCCGTAGATAACATCGTTGCCGTCGCCGTCGTTGTAAATGATGACGTTCTTATCGGCATTCGCGCCCAAACTGATTTTGTCGTTGCCCGCGCCGCTGTTAATTGTGACTTTTGAATTGGTATTGTAAACGGTATCGTTGCCCGCGCCGGTAATTATCGTGACGTTTGAGCTATTATTATAATTGTCAACGTAATCATTTCCTGCGCCGGTGTTTATTTTGACGTAATTTCCATAATAATTCCGAACGGTATCATTGCCCGCACCGGTATCTACTGTAACTGAATCGCCACCATTATTATAAACAGAATCTTTGCCGTCGCCGCCGTAGATTATGACTTTTTCGCCAAGATTATAAACGTCATCATCTCCGTTTCCGGCACTGATTGTGACTTTGTAGCCTTGGTTATAAATGTAATCGTCGTCGCTCGTGCCCGAAACCAAAGAATTGTTATTAGAATTGTTAAAACTAGCCATAAAAATTTCCTCCCGTCTAAAAAGTCCGCATCATCTTGAACGATTGTAAATCAGCTTGTCGCAAATGGCGTTGTAAATCGCGTTGACGAAACGGCTTTTTTGAGAATCGCTGTAATATTCGCCGTCGACGTAAAGGACGGTGTAGCCGCGCGAATTGAAGCGATAGCGATGAATTTCTCTGCCGTGAGCAACCGTACAACTGAAATTGGGTGCGGCGTCGGCATTACCGCCCGCCAAGTCCAAACTGCCCGCCTTGACGTAGTAGTCGTAGCCGTCCCAACTCAAGACCCAAGTATCATTTGCAGGAGCCGCCGCCTCGACCTGTGCAGTCAAGACTAACGCCAAGCAAGCGACAGTCGCGATAAAAAATTTTCTCATAGAATTCCTCCTTCGTTGCGTGATTCATGTCGCCGAAAAAATCTGAAATGCCGATACGATTTTATGATTAATGGTCGTTAAAGTCAATTTGATTGCGCTCGCCAAATTTTAATCGCAACCGTCGGGAATGTCGTCGTTAAGTTCGGCGTTGAATTGTTTCGTCACTCCGAACAAATTCTAGCACGAAATCCAATAGGTGATGTGTACCGCGCAGGTGGATTTTTTACCTGAATAGATACACTGACGACCGGCATAACGTCGATTTTTTGTCACGGGTTCGGCAGAAGATATTTTGCGCCGTAATACTGCGCGGCAAGTGCGTTGCGGCAATGATTCGGACGCGGCTCAATGCCCGCGAAAAATTCCATGAATTGTACAGCCGTCTTTGTGCCGTGAATTTTGTCGAAGCGGTGTCGCAAATTCATCGGCGGCATCGGCACGGGATTCAACTGCGCGTGTTCCCGAACGTATTGCGCCTGCCGAAGCGACGCCCTGTAAATCGACACGTCGACGTAAATCAGCGACAGCGCGTAAGCCGCGATTAAGACCGTCAGCACTGCCGTGAGCCCGCGAATTTTTATCGGCGGCAAGTCGAGTTCAAGCATTGCGGTTGTCGCCGCGACCAATACGAATGCCAGCGACGTGAACACGATGTGCAAGTGGAATTCGGGCGCGAAAAGCATTGCCGTCGGGACGATTAATCCTGCGACTGCGAACGCCGCCATTAAAATTTCCGCCGTGGTCAAGCGTCCGCGACTTCGCCGCAAAAAATACGCGAACATCGGAATCAGCGCGAACATGTCGACGCCGACGATTGTCGCGAATGAGTTTGTCAGGTGCTCCGAAAAAATTTCCGCCGTGTATGTGAAGTTCGGATATTCAAGCTCCAGCCGCACGAAATTTCCCGGCGCGAACATCATCAACGCACAACTTGCAATCGCCGCGCCGAGACCTGCCGTCATCCACGGGCGCAACAGTCCGCGCACAATGCAAAGCCCCGTCAAAAATATCGTCAGGCAAAGCGTCGCGAGTGCCCCCGCCTCATTCGAGCCGCCCGCGCACAATCCGAGCAACGTCATCATTACGACTGCCCGCGCAGAGTTCGACGCCGACTTCACCCGCAAAGCTTGCACGTACGGCGCGACGAACAACAGTTGGAAAAACGCCATCCACATGTAATTTACCGCGCCCGTCAAGTAAAGCATCGTCACCACCGACAGCGGCGCAAGTCCGAACACGCAAAAAAATACCCACAGCACTGCGGCGGGAGAAATTTTTTTCCACGCGCCCGCCAAAAAAATTATCAACGCCGTGAGCCCGACGAATATCAGCGCGTTCGCGACGTTGAAATACGGTTTGCCGACCCAGATAAAAAATTGAATCAGCGTGTGCGCGAAAATTCGTCCGCCCCACGTCAGATAATGCGACCACATCGATTGAGCAATGTCCGCGAATGACGAGACGCGCTCGCGCCGCTCAATGTCCTCCGAACCGAATTCCATACCCGCCAAATTCCCGCCGTGTGCGCCGTCCCAAATGAAAGCGTAACCGTAATCGTCGTTGGTCAGCGGCATTAAACACGATCGCACGAAAAAAAATATCGCGACTGCCGTAAAAATCATCATCGCCCACGAAAAATCCCGCGACTTGTTTGCGCGACGTTCCATGCTCATGAAAAGTCCTCCTCGCCGAAAGTTGACGTTGCGATTGTAAGCCGACGTTCAAGATTTGACAACGCCTTGCCGCGAAAGCTTGAGCAAAAAAATTACCGCAAGGAGTTCGGCTCCCTGCGGTAAGAAATTTTTCAATCGTTCAGTCAATCCAACCTGCGCGCGTCGTCGTGAAGAACATATCCTCAACCTTCCAATCGTAAGGCGATTCGTCGTTGACAGGCACCCTGTTGACGGTGTGATTGATTTCGTCGACGTTCATGTAAGTGTAATTGACGCGCCACAGTTCGGGAATTTGAAAGTAGCTGTACATTGAATCCGTGCTCAAGTTGAAGGCGTCGTAAGCTTTGTAAACGCGCTCCAACGCGGGAATGCGATAATCCTCGTTCATGCGGTATTCGCTCAAGCCGACGTATTGTTCGCCGCTGGTGCCGCCTCTGTCGCCGGGGATTTCGGCGGGATCTTTCGGTGCGCGGGTGTATTTTGTCCAATAATCGCGCAACATGGCATCCGACGCTCGTCCCCAAATACTGTTCATTCTTTTTATGATCGATTCGTTCTCGGTTTTGGTCAAAATGCTGCTTTTAAGGACTTCAGGGGCGGTGACGGCGCGGGTCAGCATGTTGCCGTTCTCGTTGACGATGATGTAGTTGTCATGATTTATCTCGTTGTTGTAAACCTTCGTGTAATAGAGTTTGTCGCCTACTTTGGCATACTTGGATTTTTCTTCGTCTCCGTCGGTATAGGTGAGTTTTCGATACGTGCTTATAACTTTCGGATTTGTATTTGTCATTTCCGATTTGAGCATGAAGTAACTGCCGTCCGCCGAGAATTCAACCTTGTCTTTCGTCCAGTTCTTCCAGTTGCCGTTTGTGTCATAATAAGCCCTGTCGATTTTCCAGCTGTCGCCGTACTGATCAATGCTTGTGGGATTCACATAAATATCCTTGTCTCCGTCGGTAGTGTCAACCATACGGACGCCCTTGTTGCCGTTTTTATTGCCGTTTGCATCCTTGAGAAGCTGAAGGTCTGCGACGCAAACATAGAAATAATTAGCATTGAACCTGACTTTGACATAAGGCAACTTTGTTTTGTCGGCGTACATGGTTGAGCCGTTGACAAGCACCTTGACGTAATTATCGTTCACTTTGGAAGCGGAAACATATTCGTTGGCAACGTAATAAATCGCCGTCGTCTCGTTATAGTTTTCGGCTGGGAAAGAGACGGCTGTAATTTGCGAATCGTTAAGCCCGCTGACGGTTTTATATTTTTCCTTGTAGGTGGCGTTGACATATGCCGCGAAAGTTTTGTTCTCGTTGAGTATGCCGTTTTCCGTCACGGCGTATTTGTCATGGTCGGCTTTGGTATAGTTGAGCAGGATATAATGGTTGACGGTGATCTTTTCACGAACAACGACATTGCCGGAATCGTCTTCGGTTATCGTTACGTCCGAGTAGTTCGAATCAATATCACTTCTGTCAAGCAATTCATCGGGCTTGAAGTAAACCGTATTGCTGTTGCCGTCGGTACCCTTGGTGAAACCTGCATTGAATTTGCTTGGCTCATTGAAACCGTCAAACAGCGTGATTGAGTTTGTGCCGAGCATTTCCGCTTCCGTCACGGACTGCAAGAAGCATTTGGCGATAACAAAGCCCGTAAGTTTTTTTTCGTTGCCGTTTATGATAACGGGGCTTTCGGGCATGTAAATTATCGCGTTCGTGTCTTCGTTCAGGTTGAGGACGACGGGTTGCGAGTGACGAATCAGCACGCCGTTTGCGTCCGTGGTGTAGTCGATATTTTCCGGACCGGTGTAGAAGATTACGTACGGGCGTTGCTTGTAATATTTGGTGCCGTCCTTTTCGCCGACATCGGTATTTTTCGTGTTGAAATTGAGCGTGACTTGTCGCACGGAATTAAAATTAGAGACGCCCGCGCCTGTGTAAGGATTTTTAATCGGGTCGCTCTCAATTCGCACCCAGAGAGGATCAGCTTGTCTTGAGGTATCACGCGTCGGAAACGGCTCGTCAAATTCGACGTTGAAAAGGATTCGTTTATCCGATCCGTCTGTGGCAGACCAGCCCTCCATAAATTGGTATGAATGTCCTGTTTCCCCAAAATCATATCCAATATCCCAGTCCGTCGAAAATTTTCCCTTAACTTCGGCGCGCATGTCAATGTTTATCGAATCCACTTCGGTTGCCGAATACCAGTTGCCGCCGTTTGCATCAGTTGCTTCGCCGCTGCTGCCGTCTGCGCTTGCAATGACATTTTTGCCGGCCGTCTTTCTGCTCGTCTTGACAATCACACTTTCCGTCCGATTGGAATTGCCGCTTGTGTACCTTATGCCATAATTGCTGTTACTTCTGATACCCGCCTGATAGTGATTCCACTTGCCTATGTAAGTGCCGGGCTGATTCAAGAATTTTTTGGCATATTCCCAGTTGTCGATAACCTGCGTGCGTTCCAACTGTTGCATCGGCTCAATCAAGCCTTTGTAATGCGGCTTCAAGAGCACAACGGCTCTAACGGGCGCGTCCATGTCGTCGAACCAGCCGGGCATAAACAGATGCCGAACTTTTTCCGTAAGATTGACGACGTAATACAGCGGGCCGTAAACGTCGTTTTTGCCGTCGACGATTTTGTACTTGAGTTCGATTTTGCCGCTGACTTTTTTGTCGGCAGTGTCGGCGGAAATACTCCAGCCGTCAACCGCGCTCAGAGTGTCGGTAGTGCTTGCGGAAGGATTTACTTCT
>JADEZP010000059.1 GCA_015206805.1 Quinella sp. 1Q7
CCCATGCGCCCGCGGAAATTTCTGTTCGTCGTGGAAACGCAACGTTCGCCCGCGCTCAAAATGCCCATGTAACCGCCGAGGCACGGTCCGCACGTCGGGCAGCTCACGACGCAGCCCGCGTCAATGAACGTTTCAATCCAGCGGCAACGCATTGCTTCCTTGTAAATTTCTTGACTGCCGGGAATGATTATGCAGCGCACGTCGGGATGAACTTTGCGCCCGCGCAGAATTCCCGCCGCAATGCCGAGGTCTTCAAGCCGCCCGTTTGTGCACGAGCCGATAACGACTTGATTGATTTTGATGTCGCCGAGTTCGTCGACGGGCTTGACGTTTTCGGGCAGGTGCGGCAGTGCGACGACGGGCTTAAGCGTGCTCAAGTCAATTTCGACGGTCGCGGAATATTTTGCGTCGTCGTCGGCGGCAATGGGCTCGAAGGGCTTTTTCACGCGTGCGGCGACGTAAACTTTCGTGCGCTCGTCGAACGGGAAAACGCCCGCCTTCGCGCCCGCCTCAATCGCCATGTTGGAAATCGTCAGGCGGTCAGTCATCGACAGTTCGGCGACGCCTTCGCCCGTGAATTCAAGAGCTTTGTACAGCGCGCCGTCGACGCCGATTCGCCCGATAAGCGTAAGGATAACGTCCTTGCCGCAGATGTTTTTAGGCTTTTTGCCCGTCAGGTGGACGTTGATGGCTTCGGGGACTTTGAACCACGCCTTGCCCGTCGCGAGTCCGACAGCCAAATCGGTTGTGCCGACGCCCGTCGAAAAGGCGTTTACCGCGCCGTAAGTGCAAGTGTGGCTGTCCGCGCCGATAATCAGCATACCGGGCGCGACGATGCCGAATTCGGGCAAAATGACGTGTTCAATGCCGACGCGTCCCTGCTCGAAGTAGTGAGCGATTTTATTTTTGCGTGCGAAGTCGCGCATAATTTTGGCGAGGTCCGCGCTCTTGATGTCCTTGGCGGGCTGGAAGTGGTCGGGCACAAGCGCGATTTTGCTTGCGTCGAAGACGGGTCGCCCGATTTTTTCAAACTCCTTGATTGACGGCGGACCGGTTACGTCGTTCGCCATGACGAGATCGAGGTCGCAGATGACGAGTTGCCCCGCCTCCACGGCGTCAAGTCCCGCGTGTCGTGCGAGAATTTTTTCGCTCATTGTCATTGCCATAAAGTTGCCCTCCCAAAATATTTTCGGCGCGTTGACGAGTGTTGCGTCGTCAATGTGTTCGAGCGTATGCCACGCCGTAAGCCGACTGCGCCGATAATTTGTAACCTTTCAGCCCGCCGAGCCACCAATACAGCGGCGAACGGAATGAAAACCAAAATACGGCGACGCACCATGCGATTGCCGCAACAAAATCGCTCCAAACGAACAAGTTGCCGTCGTAAACGTTCGCGAAGTAGTAGAACGCTATCGGCGCGAGCAAAACACTCCCGTGAACATGCCGGGGTTGTAAATCGTCCGTTGTTTCACGTTGAATACAATCAAATGCGCCAGCAACTCCAGCAACGAGAAAATCATCGCCGCCAACAGTAAAAATCGCACGTCGGGCAAAATCAGCGGCAAAACGTATATCAATATCAGAAAGCTCCAGTTGCCGAACATCGAGCTCAAATTGTTGCAGTTCCACTTCGTCGAGTTCGGTTCCTTGCTGCCCATTAACACGCGCATACCCATCCACGGGAAGCCGCCGGGAAATCCGAATTCCTCGAAAAAGTGCAGGAACAGTACGGCTATCGAGGCGAGCAACAATTTCGGGACGATATTCTCCGCCGCGAAGACCGCAATCAGTGCCGTAACGACTGCCAACACTAACGAGACGTTGTGCCAATTGTTTATCACGCGCCGCATATTGAAAACCCCCATAAAAATTTCAAGCGTTCGCCTTGCGGAAAGCGTCCATGAAGTCCGCCAAAGCCTGTGCGCCGTCAATCGGCATTGCGTTGTAAATCGAAGCGCGCATTCCGCCGACCGACCGATGACCTTTGACGCCGCTAAGATTATGTTCGAGAGCCTCCGCGACGAATTTTTTTTCGAGCTCATCATTCGGCAGGCGGAAAGTCACGTTCATCAGCGAGCGCGAATTTTTTTCGGCGTGCCCGCGATAAAAGCCGTCGGAATTGTCAATCGCGTCGTAAAGAATTTTCGCCTTAATCGAGTTGCGACGCGCCATTTCCGTCAAACCGCCACGAGCTTTAATCCACGCCGCGACTTTGCCGACCATGTAAATGCTGAACGCGGGCGGCGTATTGTACAGCGAATTTTTCTTGTAGAACGTGTCGTAACGGAGCATCGTCGGCAAGGTCTCCAAGCTGTGTTCAATGAGCGATTTTTTCGCGACGACAATCACGACGCCTGCGGGACCCAAATTTTTTTGAACGCCCGCATAAATCAAATCGAATCGCTTGAAGTCGACGGGGCGGCTTAGCATATCGCTGGACATATCGGCGAACAGCGGGACGTTGCCCGTGTCGGGGACGTAGTGAAATTCCGTGCCGTAAATCGTGTTGTTGTTGCAAATGTGCACGTAAGCGGCGGCGGGATTGATTTTAAGTTCGGATTGCGTCGGGACGCGGCGGAAATTTTCATCCTTGGTCGAGGCGGCAATTTCGCCGACGCCGAGAGTTTGCGCCTCCTTGAAGGCGTTCGACGAAAATGTTCCGCTCAAAACGTAAGCACCGTGCTTTTCGCGCGTGGCGAAGTTCAGCGGTATCATCGCGAATTGCAACGACGCGCCGCCTTGAATGAACAGAACGTCGTAGTCGTCGCCGAGCCCCATCAACTCCAAAATGTCAGCCTTCGCACGATTGTGGACGCGCTCATAATTTTTGGAGCGGTGACTGATTTCGATTATGGACATGCCCGTATCGTCGAAGTCCAAAAATTCTGCTTGAGCCTCGCGCAAAACCTCAATCGGCAACGTCGCGGGACCGGGATTGAAATTGTAAACTCTCTTCATCGAATCGCCTCCAAAAGTTTTGCACATTCTATCAGCCGCCCAAAATTTTGGCAACGTGCGGCAAAGTTGTTGCAGGCAAGCCAAACAATCTGCTAGAATATTTCGCAAGGAGGTCTTAACATGGGATTCTTTGACAGACTCAAAGCGGGCTTGACCAAGACTCGCGAAAAATTCATTGACAAGATTGACGAACTCCTGCACGGCTCGGCGAAGATTGACGACGACTTGCTCGACGAGCTGGAGGAGACTTTGATAACTTCCGATGTCGGTATGGCGACGACCGAAAAACTTATCGCGGGCTTGCGCAAGGGCGTCCGTCGCGCGGAAATAAATTCGCCCGCCGACGTGAAAAATTTTCTGTCGAATCAAATTCGCGAAATACTCACGGAGGAGGAGAGCGACTTTGTCAGCGTGAAGCCGCCGCATGTGATTTTGATGATTGGCGTCAACGGCGCGGGCAAAACTACGACAATCGGCAAGCTCGCGGCGTATTACGGCTCGCAGGGCAAACGCGTGATGATGGCGGCGGCGGATACTTTCCGTGCGGGCGCAATCGATCAGCTGGAAATTTGGGCGCAACGTACCGGCGCGGCATTCGTCAAACATTCGGAGGGCTCGAATCCGTCAAGCGTGGCACTCGACGCCGCACGTTCGGCAGTCGCGCAAAATATCGACGTGTTGCTTGTTGACACGGCGGGTCGTCTGCAGAACAAATTCAACTTGATGGAAGAGCTCAAAAAAATTAACCGCATACTCGGCAAAGGCATCCACGGCGCGCCGCACGAAGTTTTATTGGTGCTCGACGCGACGACGGGTCAAAATGCTTTGCGGCAGGCGGAATTATTTTCGCAGACGGCGGGGATAACGGGCATCGTCCTGACGAAACTCGACGGCACGGCTAAAGGCGGCATGATTATCGGCATAAAAGAACAGCTCAACATTCCCGTCAAATGGGTTGGCGTCGGTGAGCGGCTTGACGACCTGCGCCCATTCAACGCCAAAGAATTCGCCGACGCGCTGTTCGGACTGTAAACGAATCTGAAAGCTGAAAGCTTACCAACTGTGCGTGTAGCCGATTGAAATGCCCTGCGTGTTGTAGCCGGGATTGTGCGTGCGCAGACCGTTTGAAAAGTGGCTGATTGAGTAGCCGACGCTGATTGAATCTTGCTCGCGGAATTGCCACGTGAAGCGCGGACCAATCCGCCACAAAAATCCGTAAGCTCGACCGTCAAAAGGATGTGCGCGATTGTAAAACATGAATGAGCCCGTGAAGTCCGCGCCGCCGTGAAATTTGCCGGAAATTTTTTTATCCCAACGCAACATGAATGCGGGACCGAATCCGACTCCGTTGCTGTCGTGGTGAACGTAGCCGTCATATTTCGGGCTGGTGTAGCCGACGGCACGCGTGAAACTCAATCCGCGCCAATAGCTGATAACGCCGTTATCGGTGACTTTCTCGAAGTAGTGGACGTTGTAATTGTTGACGTGGCGTTGCTTGGACAAGTTGCCCGCCAAATACTCAAGCTGAATTTCGTTGGCGTCGTCGAATGGAACTTCGGCATAAGCCGCGCCGTTGAACAGCAGACAAATTGCAAGCATTGACAAAAATTTTTTCATGCGTCGCCGCCTCCCAAAAAAGTTTGTCGCCAATTTATCACAGCGAATTTTTTTTGGCAAGGCGACTGCACGCGTGGAACTTGAGGTGATATTTTGAAGACTTTATTGACGAACGACGACGGAATTCACGGCGCGGGACTGTGGGCGTTGGCAAATGCGCTCAAGGCTCGCGGGCACGACGTGACGATTGCCGCGCCGCTCAATCAGCAAAGCGGCATGGGGCACGCGCTAAGCATTCGGCGCGAAGTCGAGTACAAACGCTTCGACGCCGACTGCGAGGCTTGGACTTTCGACGGCACGCCGACCGATTGCGTCAAAATTTTTCTGGAGGGCATGACTTCCGACAAATTCGACGCGGTCATAAGCGGCATAAACGACGGCGCGAATCTTGCCACGGACGTTTTGTACTCCGGCACAGTCGGCGCGGCGTTGGAAGGTTTCCTGCACAGAATTCCGTCGCTTGCCGTGTCGCGCGATAAAGATTCGACCGTTCCCTTCGACGCGGCGGCTGATGTGACTGTCGATTATCTGGAAAAAATTTTGCGCGTCGAAAGTGAGCCGTTCCTGCACAACGTCAACTTCCCGAAAAATTTTCGCGCAGGTAAGCCCGAATTCACCGGCACGCGTCTGGGTCAACGCGATTATATCAACGCCTTCACGAGCCGCACCGATTCGCAAGGTCGCGCGTATTTCCACATTGGCGGGACGGCTTGTGACATTGACGCCGCCGACGGCACCGACATTAACGCGGTCAATCGCGGCTTCGTCTCCGTGACGCCGCTTCAAGCTGATGTCGGCGATTACGACGCGATTGTTGCGCTCCGAAAAATTTTCAGGAGTTAAGTTTTATGGACGACTACACATGGAGAATGCGGCTGGAGGCTCGGCGCAGGCGGCGTCGGCAAGAGCGGCTGTTTGCACTGGTATTTTTCGGCGTGATTCTGTTCGGAATGTTCCTGTACAATTCCGTTTACACCAAAACGCCCGAATACGCAATGCGCGAAATGGTTGACGCTTACCGCGCGGGCGACGCCGAAACTTTCCGCCGCCACGTCGATTTGAATTCGATAACGCTCAAAGCTTACGACGACTTGACGAGCGATTTGTTCAAATACGACGAACAGCTCACCGACCGCGAGCGAAGTCTGTTTGAAAATTTTTACGTGCTGATTCGGCGGCAAATGTGCAGTGGCGCAGTCAAGGTGCTCAACACGTACATCGACACGCGGCAGTGGACGTTGCCCGGCGAAATTCTCAAGGGGCGGCAACTCGGCATCGACTACGACCTGCTACTCGACCGCAGCTTGATTCGCCACACGTCGCTGATTGACTTGGAGGGCGTTGAGCATACGGGCGACGAGGCGACTGCGACTTTCAGCGTCGTGGAGGAATATTCGCAGGTGCCGTTCGTGCTCAAAGTCACGCTCAAAGACTTGGCGAACGAAAGTTTCAACGTCGGCGGCAGTGAGTTTGAAATTTTCGGGCGCAAGTTCAAGTTGCCGGGCTTTACGTTCAACATGGGCGGCAGCGATTGGAAGGTCGTCACCGTCGACAACTACCGCGGCTATCTGGACGCCGTGTCGCCGCTGTTGCGCAAAAATTTGGCGGAATACATCGACGCGACGGAGGAAATTGTTTATCGCTACAATCGGACGTTCGCGGCGGCGCAGGACGCGTTCATTTCCCTGCAACGGTCGCCCTACGGAATTTTGACGGAATCACAGCGTGCGGAGACATCGGGCTACATAACGAACACAATCATTCCTGCGCTTGAAGATCGGCAGGCTGAACTTGACGCGGTGGAAGTTCCGCAGGGCGCGCAATTTTTGGCGGAACTTCGGCGCGAATCGACACGCGTAACGATTTTGGCGTGGCAGTCTTACGTCAAGGGCATCACGGAGAACAGCGCGACTGACCTTGACACGGCGGCAAGTCTTCATAAGCAGGAGCTCGCGCTCGACCAGCGGATTGAAGAAATCATCCACAATTCCGCCGTCGCTAAAAATCTGCCCGAGTTGCCGTGAGCCGTCACAATAAAAAAACCAGTCACTCGATTGAGCGGCGGGGTTTTTCGTTGACGGTGAAAAATTTTCTTGCTAAACTGTGTAACAAATTCGGAACTCCCGCGTATAAGTTACAAAACAATTTGGAGGCTGATAACCATGGCAACACGTGAGGAACAACTCAAAAAAATCAATGCCGAACTCGAACGTATGAGCGACGACGAACTTGACAATGTTGCGGGCGGCACTCTCGGTGAATTGGCAGATGACAGCAGATTTTTAAATGTTTTGTTGCATGGAACAACAAAATATCATCAATGCGATCGCTACGGTGAATTTATAATGTTCTGGAGTGATAATGCACGCAAGGATCTTAAAAAGGCGTGGAATTCTCTCGGCATTGAATTAGAAAATAGTTTCAGTGAAAACATATATAGGTTAAACGGCAACAAAATTTCACAAAAAGAGGCATGGGCACACGCAGAAAGCCTTGTCGGAAAACATTTGACTGAAGCGCAATGGAACTGGTAAGCTAAAAATCGTCTCGACAGCAAAAAACCCTTCGGCGGTATGTCGGAGGGTTTTTCGTTGACGGCGGGAATTTTTCTTGCTAAACTGCGTAACAAAATTGGAACTCCCGCGTATAAGTTGCAAAACAATTTGGAGGCTGATAACAATGGCAACTCGTGAGGAAAATCTTAAAAAAATCAAAGCGAAACTCGAAACAATGAGCGACGACGAACTTTCCATGGTCGCCGGCGGCGGAAAGGAGGACACAGCAAGTGACAACGGTTTGCTTTACTCGTATGGACTTATGGATCACGACTATAGCGAGCTGGAAGTATCCTTTAAATGGAAATCTCTAAGTGCAGAAGTAGACGCGGGCTGGGCAAAAGCCGGAATAACTTGCGTAACTAAACCTAGTGGCGATAATGAATATTTCATGGGCGGAAAGCAAATTTTGCGCGGCGAAGCTTGGAAACATGTTATAGATAATTTCAAGCAGATAAGACCCTAATCTGAGGAATATCCGGATAAGATTAGAAGCTAAAAATCGTCTCAACAGTAAAAAGCCCTTCGGCGCACGGTCGGAGGGTTTTTTCGTTGACGGCGGAAAATTTTCTTGCTAAACTGTGTAACGAAATCGGAACTCCTGCGTATAAGTTACAAAACATTTCGGAGGCTGATAACTATGGCAACACGCGAAGAAAATCTAAAAAAAATTAACGCCGAACTCGAAGCAATGAGCGACGAGGAACTTTCAATGGTCGCAGGCGGCTCAAAGTCCCAAACTGAAAATGACAGTAAATTACTTTATGAACATGGACTTCTTAATAATTGGTTCTACATTGGTAGTGATTGGATAGAGAAAAGTGCGGAAGTCGATGCAGGCTGGGCGAAAGCCGGAATTACTTGCGTAACAAAACCTAGTGCCGATAATCTATATTTTCTCAATGGCAAGCAAATTTCACGCGACGAAGCTTGGAATCATGTGAAAGCGAATTTTAAAAAGATTAACACTGTCGTTGAAGAAATTGATATGTTTCCAATTCATGATGAATTTTAATTAAAAAATCGTCTCGACAGTAAAAAGCCCTTCGGCGCACGGTCGGAGGGTTTTTTCGTTGACGGCAGAAAATTTTCTTGCTAAACTGCGTAACGAAATCGGAACTCCTGCGTATAAGTTACAAAACAAATTGGAGGCTGATAACAATGGCAACACGTGAGGAAAATCTTAAAAAAATCAATAC
The DNA here is from genome assembly GCA_015206805.1 of Quinella sp. 1Q7. Classification (GTDB taxonomy): domain Bacteria; phylum Bacillota; class Negativicutes; order Selenomonadales; family Selenomonadaceae; genus Quinella. The sequence goes on from JADEZP010000059.1 coordinate 8,330, forward strand.
CGAACTCGAAGCTATGAGCGACGAGGAACTTTCTATGGTCGCCGGCGGCAAAGTCGGAGAAACTTCAGATGACAGCGACTTTCTTTGCGATTATGGACTTATGGATCACTCATATAACGATATAGAAACGTCCATTGGCTGGCCATCTGTAAGTGCAGAAGTTGACGCGGGCTGGGCAAAAGCCGGAATAACTTGCGTAACTAAACCTAGTGGCGATAATCAATATTTCATGGGCGGACAGCAAATTTCGCGCGACGAAGCTCATAAACATGTTATAACGCATTTCAAGAAAAAAGACGTTGTATAAGGAATGGACGTGATATAAACCGGTAATAAGTAAATTTCCTGCGGCGAAGCTGTTACTATTGTGAAATCAAAATTCAATAAGATTCGCTAAGCTAAAATCGTCTCGACAAACAAAAAGCCCTTCGGCGCACGGTCGGAGGGTTTTTTCGTTTGACAGAGGAAATTTTTTTTGCTAAAGTGCGTAACAAAATCGGAACTCCTGCGTATAAGTTACAAAACAATTTGGAGGCTGATAACAATGGCAACTCGTGAGGAAGACATTCAAAAAATCAACGCGGAGCTCGAAAAGCTCACCGACGAACAGCTCGACCAAATCGCAGGCGGAAGTAATACTGAGACTTCAAAGGATAGCCACTTTCTTTATGACCATGGACTTATGGATACTTGGTATGGAGGTTATAAGGTAAGTTGGCAGTGGCTATCAGTTAGTCCAAAAATTGACGCGGGCTGGTCGAAAGCCGGAATAACTTGCGTAACAAAACCTTTTAAAAGTAATCAGTATTTTGTCGGTGGGAAGGAAATTACACGCGACGAAGCTATTGATATTGTGAAATCAAAATACCCAAGGATTCACTATACTTATTAAAATTCAATCTCGACAAACAAAAAGCCCTTCGGCACACGTCGAGGGCTTTTTGTTTGACGGAGGAAAATTTTTTTGCTAAAGTTTGTAACGAAATCGGAACTCCAACGTATAAGCTACAAAACAATTTGGAGGCGGATAACCATGGCAACACGTGAGGAAAATCTCCAAAAAATCAATGCCGAACTCGAAACAATGAGCGACGAGGAACTTTCAATGGTCGCGGGCGGAACAAAGTCCGAAACTTCAGGTGACAGCATACTTCTTTATGAGCATGGACTTATGAATAATTGGTATGACCAGTGTGCCATTGAGTGGCGTTGGCTATCGTTAAGTCCGGAAGTAGACGCGGGCTGGTCGAAAGCCGGTATTACTTGCGTAACTAAACCTGGTAGCGATAATGAATATTTCATGGGCGGAAAGCAAATTTCGCGCGACGAAGCTTATAATTATGTGAAAGCGAATTTCAAGAAAATACACCAAGTTGTTATACCAAAGGTCCCGGTGATAGTTAAAGACGACCGAAGATTCTTAGAATAATGTTAAAGCGAATTTCAAGAAGATACCGGTTTGTTATTCCATATAAACCAGAGATAGAACAAGTCTGGGTCTACTAAGCTAAAAATCGTCTCGACAAACAAAAAGCCCTTCGGCACACGTCGGAGGGTTTTTTCATTGACGCTGAAATTTTTTTGCAGTTCACGGCTTGAGCTTGAGTCGGGCGTTCGGGAAATTCAGCGTCGCAAAATAATCGTCGAGCGTCTCTGCGCGGCGAATCAGCTCAACGTTGCCGTCGGCGCGAATCAACAGTTCCGCACTGCGCAACTTGCCGTTGTAGTTAAATCCCATTGCGTGACCGTGCGCGCCCGTATCGTGAATAATCACCACGTCGCCGACATCAATCGGCGGCAGACGACGGTCGATTGCGAACTTGTCGTTGTTTTCGCAAAGTGAGCCCGTCACGTCGTAAACTTCGGTGCACGGAAGATTTTCCTTGCCGAGCACGGTTATGTGGTGGTAAGCGTCGTAAAGCGCGGGGCGCATCAAATCCGACATGCACGAATCAAGCCCGACATAATTTTTGTAAGTGTTCTTCTTGTGCAGGACAGTCGACACGAGCCAGCCTGCCGAACCCGTCATTGCGCGACCGCTCTCCATTGCAAGCCGCACGTCGCCAAGTCCGCTGGGCACCAAAATTTCATGGAAAAGTTTTTTCACGCCTTCGCCGACCATGTGCAAATCAACGGGCAATTCGTCGGGGCGATAGGGAATTCCCAATCCGCCGCCCAAATTCACGAACTCAAATTTTATGCCGAGCTGATGTTTAATCGTCGCGGCAAGTTCAAACATAATCTGCGCGGTGTAAATGAACGTCGACGCCTTGCGCTCATTCGACGCGATCATCGTATGCAATCCGAAACGTTTAATGCCGCGCTCCAGACAGATTTTGTACGCGTCGAAAATTTGCGCACGCGTGAGCCCGTATTTAGCCTCCGAAGGTCGTCCGATAATGTCGTTGCCGTCGTTCATGATGTCGGCGGGATTGTAGCGGAACGAAATTATTTCGGGCAAGCGGGCGTTTCGCTCAAGGTAGTCGATGTGCGTAATGTCGTCGAGATTTATAATCGCGCCGAGTTCGAGAGCTTTGCGGAACTCTTCGGCGGGCGTGTCGTTCGAGGTCAGGATAATTTTTTCGCCCGTGACGCCGGCTGCCGCGCTGATAAAAAGTTCGGCGATTGAGCTGCAATCGGTGCCCGCGCCGTCACGCGCCATAATTTCGACGATGTACGGATTCGGCGTCGCTTTGATGGCAAAATGTTCGCGGAAGTCGGGTGCCCACGCGAAAGCCTCTCGCAGTCGGCGGAAGTTGTCGCGAATTTTTTTCTCGTCGTAAATGTGGAACGGCGTCGGAAATTTTTTTATCACGTCGCGCAGGGCGGATTCGGTCAGCGGAAAAGTTTTTGGCGTGCGGAAAATTTCCGCGTGGTTATTATTCGTCATCGCGGTTGCCTCCGAAAAATTTAGTTGGTGCGTTGATAAGTTGCGATTGTCGCAACATTGCGGTCAGTCCAGTTGGATGCAACGTCACGTTGCCGCGTCAGCTGTTCCGCCGCTTTTAAAGCGGGCGTCGCGCAGGGCGGATTCGGTCAGCGGAAAATTTTTTGGCGTGCGGAAAATTTCCGCGCGGTTATCGTTCGTCATCGCGGTTGCCTCCGATTGTATACTTTGTGCAAGATTATAACCAAAAATTTTTTGCAGGGGAAGAGCGATTTTTTCGGCGCAACAGGAATTTCGCCGCCCGCGTCAAAATATTTTCCGCAACGTATGAAGGGAGTGTTTTGCATGAAAGTCCTGCTGATTAACGGTTCCCCGCGCGCAAACGGCAATACGGCTGTCGCGCTCAACGAGATGATTAAAACTTTCGCGGCGGACGGCGTGGAGACCGAGCTTATCCACGTCGGCAACAAGGTCGTGCGCGGCTGTGTCGCCTGCCAAAAATGTTTCACAATCGGACATTGCGTCTTCAACGACATTGTCAACGAAACTGCGCCGAAACTTGCGGCGGCTGACGGACTGGTCGTCGGTGCGCCCGTCTACTACGGCTCGCCAAACGGCACGATAATTTCGTTCCTCGACAGATTGTTTTTCAGCACGTCCGGCATCGATAAGCGCATGAAAGTCGGCGCGGGCGTCGTAATTTGTCGGCGCGGCGGAGCAAGTGCCGCCTTCGACGTGCTCAACAAATATTTCACGATAAGCAACATGCCCGTCGCCTCCAGCCAATATTGGAACATGGTTTACGGTTTGACGCCCGGCGAAGCCGCGCAGGACGCCGAAGGTCTTCAGACGATGCGCACGCTTGCCCACAATATGACGTTTCTGATGAAGTCCGTCGCGCTCGGCAGGGAGCAATTCGGATTGCCCGCCGCCGAAGAGTGGATCGGGACGCATTTTATCCGATGAAAGTTTATCGTCTGACGTGCGCGACTGAATTCAAATGCGACGGTAAATCGTGCGAATCGCGTTGCTGTCGTGATTGGTGCGTTGCCGTTGATGAGCGCACGCGTGAAAAATTTTCTGCCCTGCCCGAATCTGACCGCGAAGAATTTTTCCGCCACGTCACGGAGCTCAACGGCGCGCCCGTCCTGCGACTGAAACGCTCGGGCAAGTGTCCGTTCCTCAACGAAAATTTTTTGTGCCGCCTGCAACTCAAATACGGCGAAAATTTTTTGACGGACGTCTGCCAAAGTTTCCCGCGCGTGACGTACAAGCTCGACGACGAAAATTTTATTCAGACGCTGACGCTGACTTGCCCCGTCGCCGCGAAAATAATTCTCCTGCGCAGTGAGCCGCTGACATTTGAGGTCGGCGAGGAGGTCGGCGCACGAATGATTTTCGACTTCACGACGAAACTCGGCAAGCCCGTCGCGGAGTTCCTGCGCCTGCAACGGGCGACGATTGAAATTCTTCAGCGGCGTGAACTGACGCTAAATCAGCGGCTGAAGGTGCTGTGCGAATTTTTCGGGGAGACAATTCCCGCGCCCGTCGACTTCGACACGGAGGGTAACGCGGCGGCATTGACGGAGCTTTTCGAGGAGATTTACGGCGCGAATTTTTCCGTCGCCAAAAGAAATCAGCTTGTCGGAATTTACTTGGCGAACCGCAATGAAATTTTGTCGAGCCTGCGAAAATACTTCGCGCCCGTTGCGGAAAATTATTTGGTCAACGAATTTATCATGCGGCTGTATCCGTGCGCGTTCGTTGGCGACGAGCGATTCAATGTGCGCGTCTTCGTGACGGCATGGCGCATTACGGAATTCGCGGCGGTCTTGCGGGCACTGTCGCAGGCGCACATTTCGACGGAAGATTTTTTGGAATTGCTGTGCGCACTGGGCGACAAATTCGACCACAGTCGCGGCGGCATGGAGGCGATTAAGCATTTCGCACAGCTACACGACGCGGAAATTTTTTACGCATTGATGATTGAAGATTGACGGAGGTGGTTACCATGAAAGAAATTCTTGAACTTTTGGAGCACAACGCGCGACTTACGACGGGCGAACTTGCCTCCATGTTGCAAAAGTCCGAATACGAAATCGAACGCGAAATCGCCGTGCTCGAAAAGGAAAAAATTATTTTGAGCTACGGCGCGCTGATTAACTGGGAAAAATTCGGCGACGATAACGTTACTGCGGTTATCGAAATTAACTTGACGCCGCAACGCGAAGTCGGATTCGACGCCATTGCCGAACGGATTTATCGCTTCGACGAGGTGCGCACAGTTTACTTGATGAGCGGCAATTTCGACCTGCTCGTCATAATCGAAGGCAAATCGCTCAAGGACGTTGCAAATTTCGTGGCGACGCGCCTTGCACCGATTGAGGGCGTCACGCAGACGCGCAGTCACTTCATGCTGAAGGCGTACAAAAAAGACGGCGTCATCATGGAAGATTCGGAACGCGATCGCAGGCTGGTGGTTGCGCCATGACGTGGAACGATAAGCTGTCGAATTCCGTTAAGTCCGTCGCGCCGAGCGGTATCCGAAAATTTTTCGACATTGCCGCGAAAATGCAGGACGTCATAAGTTTGGGCGTCGGAGAGCCCGACTTCGTGACGCCGTGGCCGATTCGCGAAAGTTGCGTTTACGGGCTTGAACGCGGCTACACCAGCTACACCGCCAATCGCGGCATGCTCAAGTTGCGCGCGGAAATTGCCAATCACTACGCCGAAAAGTTCAAGCTGACTTACGACGTCGACACGGAAATTTTGGTGACCGTCGGCGTGAGCGAGGCACTTGACCTTGCGTTGCGCGCCGTATTAAATCCCGGCGACGAGGTGCTGATTCCGGAGCCGTGTTACGTGTCCTATCAAGCGTGCACGTTTTTGGCTAACGGTGTGCCCGTCAGCGTGCCCGCGAAGATTGAAAACGAATTCCGCATTACGCCCGAAGAGTTGGAGCCGTTCGTTACGCCGCGCACGAAAGTTTTGCTCATCGGTTACCCGAACAATCCGACGGGCGCGATTATGGAACGCGACGATTTGCTTAAGCTTGCCGACTTCGCCGAGGCGCACGATTTGATTGTCATCAGCGACGAAATTTACGGCGATTTGACTTACGGCGCGGTGCACGAATGTTTTGCCGCCCTGCCGAAGATGCACGACCGTACAATCCTGTTGAACGGCTTCAGCAAGGCTTACGCAATGACGGGCTGGCGAATCGGTTACGCGCTGTCGAATCCCGACTTTATCGCGGCGATGACGAAAATTCACCAGTACACAATCCTTTGCGCCCCGATAACCGCGCAGGTTGCGGCGATTGAGGCTCTCAAGCGCGGCGAAAAGTACATGCTGAAAATGGTCGCCGATTACGACAGACGCCGCCGACTGATTTACGACGGCTTCAAGACGCTGGGTTTGGACAGTTTCGAGCCGAAGGGTGCGTTCTACATTTTCCCGAACATCACGGCGAGCGGCATGAGTTGCGAAAATTTTGCCGAACGATTGATTCAGGCGGAACACGTCGCGCTTGTCCCGGGCACGGCGTTCGGAGCGAGCGGCGCGGGTCACGTGCGCTGTTCATACGCCACGAGCGTCGACAAAATTTCCGAGGCACTCAATCGCATTGAACACTTTATGAAGACTCACAAATTTAATTAGGAATGAGCAATTAGGAATTAGGAATTGATTCGTCGCCATTCCTCATTACTAAGAACGTGTGTTCACATCAAAAAAGTGATATAGTAGGTACATTATGAGACAGAAATACGAAACAGATTTAACCAATGAGCAATGGGAAGTTATCGCGCCCTTGTTCTCCAATATGCGTAAGTACAAATGGGAAAAGAGAGAATTGGTCAATGCGGTCTTGTATCTGGTGAAAACGGGTTGCCAGTGGCGTAATTTGCCCCATGATTTTCCACCGGTCTTTACCGTGCACAGCTTTTATCGTCGTGCTCGCCTTAACGGCTTGTGGGACAAAATCCTCGAACACCTCGTCAA
>JADEZP010000061.1 GCA_015206805.1 Quinella sp. 1Q7
TTGACGAGGTGTTCGAGGATTTTGTCCCACAAGCCGTTAAGGCGAGCACGACGATAAAAGCTGTGCACGGTAAAGACCGGTGGAAAATCATGGGGCAAATTACGCCACTGGCAACCCGTTTTCACCAGATACAAGACCGCATTGACCAATTCTCTCTTTTCCCATTTGTACTTACGCATATTGGAGAACAAGGGCGCGATAACTTCCCATTGCTCATTGGTTAAATCTGTTTCGTATTTCTGTCTCATAATGTACCTACTATATCACTTTTTTGATGTGAACACACGTTCTAAGGACATCGTCCCCGTTGAGTGGAGCAATCAACGCATTTTGCTCACCTCGCAGCTCGCCGAATTCTACGGTTGCGACACGAACAACATCAAGAAAAATTTCAACGCCAACCGTGACCGTTTCAAGGCGGGTAAACACTACTTCAAGCTTGAAGGTGCCGCCCTCTCCGCGTTCAAAGCAAGCTTGGTAACCGACGGTAACGAAGCTCCGAAGTTCGGTGACCTGCAAAATTTGCAAGTAACCGACGGTGACCCACAAAATTTGCGTTCCGCTGGAAACGGATTGCAAATTTCGCCGAAGACTCGCACGCTGTATTTGTGGACGGAACGCGGCGCGGCTCGTCATGCAAAAATGCTGTCCACAGACAAAGCTTGGGAGGTCTTCGAGGAGCTGGAGGACAATTATTTCAATCCCAAGTCGTCGCCTGCCGTCACTGCGCCCGCCGCCGAACCTGTCGCCGACAAGACTGCGTCCGCCAAAATTTGTCCCGAAGCGATTTATCTCGTCTACGTTTTGCTCTTGAGCAACGGTAAAGTCAAAATCGGCATAACGAAACGTTTGTGCGCACGCATCAACGAAATCAAACGCGCCACCCGTTTGTCAATCGCCGACATATATTTTACGCCCCTCATGAGCTTTGATGACGCCCGCAAGGTTGAGAAGTGTTGCAAAGAAATTTTCTCCACACAGCGCATAACGGGCGAAATTTTTTCCGTCGACTTCGAGAGAGCCTGCGCGGCTGTCGAACGTTTCGTTAAGCTCGTTTCCGTCAAACCGATTGAATCCAAACTGAATATCGCGACCGTTAATTTTGCCGCCGCCGAAAAGTCCAAGTGACTCGACGGCGGATTTTTTTTGCCCGAAGCGACGCCGACGGCGTTGCTTTTTTGTTGCGGCGACGATTGATTGTCTGCTAAAATGTCGCAAGCATATTTGATTCGGAGGAGCGTCAATGAATCGTCGAATCGTATCGGGCTTGCTGGGATATTTGACGCTGTTTTGCGGCGCGGCAATGGTTCCGCCGTTTATCCTTGCGGCGACGGCTGAAGAATTCAACGGCGCGGCGGCATTCCTGCTGTCGATATTTTTATGCCTTGCGGCGACGTTTGAGCTTGAACGTTTCGGCGGACTGCAGGGCAAAGACAACGTTGGCATCCGCGAAGGAATTGCCGTGACGGGACTGGGCTGGCTGTTAATTTCGATTTTGGGACTCGTGCCGTATTTCGCGGGCGGTTATCTGAATTTGCTCGACAGTCTCGTCGAATCGTTTTCGGGCTTCAGCGGCACGGGCGCGACCGTTATTGAGGACGTTGAAATTTTGCCGCGCAGTATCTTATTGTGGCGGAGCATGTCGAATTGGGTCGGCGGGCTCGGAATTGTCGTTATCTTTATGGCGATAATGCCGCAATTCGGACGCGGCGGAATGTTCATCTTGAAGGCGGAGACGACCGGTCCGACGAAGGAACGTCAAATGCCGCGAATCCGCGACAACGCCAAAGCCCTGTTTTCGATTTACGTGGCACTTACGACGCTGTGCGCGGGTGCTTATTTTTTGTGCGGACTTGAGCCGTTCGCGGCGATAAATCACGCAATGACGACGATTGCGACGGGCGGTTACGGCATTTACAACGGCACGGTCAGCGAATACGGCACCGCGCAACTTGAATATTGCATGGCGTTTTTTATGATTGTGTCGAGCGGCAGTTTCGCAATGTACGTCGTGGCGTTCAGGCGCGGTCCCGGCGTAATTTTCCGCAACGCCGAATTCCGCACATATCTGCTGATTGTCGGCGTCGTCACCGCGATTGTCGCCGTCGATTTGATTTTGGAAATGAACATTGACCCCGAACGTGCGATGCGCGCGGCAGTCTTCCACATTGCAAGCTTGAGCTCGACGACGGGCTTTGTGGCGCATGATTTTGACACTTACCCGCCGATAAGCAAAGCCTTCATGATGATGACGATGTTCCTCGGCGGCTGTGCAGGTTCGACGGCGGGCGGGCTCAAGGTCGCGCGAATTATTTTGCTGTTTAAGTTCGTCGCGCTGATTGTTCGGCAAAAACTCCACCCGAATCTAATCAGCAACGTGACGTTGAGCGGTCGGGCGGTCGATGAAGACGTCGTTTACGGTGCGGCGAAATTTTTCTTTGCGGTCGTCGTGCTGGACGTTTTGTTCGCGGCGGTAATGATGTTCGACGGGATTGACTTCGTGAACTCAATCAGCGTGAGCGTTTCGACAATGGCAAGCGTCGGACCAGGCTTCGGCATTGAGGGCGCGACGAGTACTTACGCGCTGTTGCCGAGCTTGAGCAAATTTTGCGCGTGCGGATTTATGTTTTTGAGCCGACTGGAAATTTTTACGGTGCTTGCGCTGTTCAGTCCGAGCTTCTGGCACAAATCGCGCAACTGGTAACAAAAAAGCCTCCGCAACTGCGCGGGGGCTTAAATTATTCAGCTCGCAATATTTTTCGGATTCTTCAGCCGCAGTCGCGCGGGCTTGAATTTGGCAAGTTCTTCGTCCGTCAATGGCGGAATGTCGCTGTAATCAATATCATCGTCCGTCATTTGTTCCCACCGCTTAATCTCTTCCAGTTGTTCGGGTGTGAATTCAAATTTCATTTCACGTCGGAGAACTAAACTGCCCATAATATTCAGCTCGCAATATTTTTCGGATTCTTCAGCCGCAGTCGCGCGGGCTTGAATTTGGAAAGTTCTTCTTTGGTCATTCGCGGGATGTCGCTGAAGTCGATTTCGTCGTCGGATTTAGGCTTATTTTCGTCGAGTTCTCTAATTTGTTCCTCCGTCAACGGCGGCATTCCCTTATAAATTCGGATACTGCCCATAATATTCGTCCTCCTCATCTTTGGTAGCATATCGTGCCGAAATTAATCGAATACAATTTTCACCGCGCTCGGTGTAAATAACCGCTAAAATATTTCTGACTTTGCCGATGACTTTCCAGCGTTCCTCGTCGTCGCTGTGAAGTTCGTCAAGATAATCGATTCGGTTGTCGTCGAGAAAAATTCGCGCGGCGTCCTCAAAATGTATACCGTGTTTCTTGTAGTTAATCGCGGCTTTGCGGTCGTCCCATTCGATTAGGAGTTCGCCAAGTTCAATTTCGCCCATAAAATCACCCTGCGAACATTGTACAGAAAATTTTTTGGCGGGTCAACGAATCTCGACGCCCCGAAAGATTTTTGCTACACTGGCGGCGGAAGGAGCTGATACCTATGGCGAACGATTACGACTTCGCGGCAAGCTTGATGCGCATTCTGTCGGAGAAATACCCGACGAAAGAATCAATCTACGAAAAGCTGATTTACCTGCAGTCGCGGCTGGTCATGCCCAAGGGCACCGAACATTTCATGAGCGATTTGCACGGAGAGTACGATTTATTTTTGCACATAATCAATAATTGTTCGGGCGTCATTCGTGAAAAGGTCGATTACGTTTTCGGCGACATCATGGGCGACGAAGAGCTTGCCGAGTTTTGCACGTTGATTTACTACCCGAAAGAAAAAATCGCGCAGATAAAGTCTCAACGTCGCGATACGCCCGCGTGGTATCGGAAAAATTTGGCGCGACTGCTACGGCTGACAAAGTTCATGAGCTACAAATATCCGTCGTTCAAAGTGCGCGAGCTGATTCCGAATCGCTACGAAACTGTGATTTTGGAAATGCTCAACACGCACCCGACTGCCGACGAGGCGCAGAAAATTTACTACGAAAAACTTTTGAGCTCCGTCGTCGAAATTCAAAGCGGCGAAGATTTTATTCACGCGTTCGCCGCGCTGATTAAACGGCTTGCGATTCACCGCCTGCACCTTGTCGGCGACTTCTTCGACCGCGGCGACAGACCCGATGCGATTTTGGATTTGCTGATGACGTATCCCGAAAGCGTCGACATTCAATGGGGCAACCACGACGTTTTGTGGATGGGCGCGGCTCTCGGCAGTGAAGTTTGTATCGCCGCCGTCGTCCGAAACAGCTTGAGCTACGACAATACCGACGTCCTTGAGCGCGGCTACGGAATAAGTTTGCGTCCGCTGACGATGTTCGCCGCTAAAATTTATCCCGACGAAAATCCGCTGCGCGCCGCAGAATTCGCCGCCGCAATTATGATGTTCAAGCTCGAAGGGCAACTGATTCTCCGCAACCCCGATTTCAAGATGGATTCGCGGCTTCTGCTCGACAAGATTAATTTCGACGACGGCACCGTTAAAATCGGCGACAAAGTCTGCAAACTCACCCGCGCAGATTTCCCGACGCTCGACCGCAATTCCGCCGACATTTACTCGCTGACTGACGACGAACAGGCGATTATCGACGGCTTGAAGTCGAACTTCACCGCAAGCGCGAAACTTCAGGCGCACGTCGATTACCTGTACAAAAAAGGCGGCGTCTACCTGCGCCACAACGGCAACTTGCTTTTCCACGCGAATGTTCCGCTCAATGACGACGGCTCGTTCAAAAAAATTTCGTTCGGCGGCGAAACTTTCAGCGGCAAAAATTATTTCGATTACGTCGACAGGCGGGCACGTCGCGCTTACTTCGACCGCAGGCGGGAGGATTTGGATTTTATGTATTTCCTTTGGTGCGGGCTGTTGAGTCCGACGGCGGGCAGGGAGTTTCACACGTTCGAACGCGCCTTCACCGACGACCGCGACACTTGGCACGAACCTGCCGACGCGTATTACACGTTGATTGACGACCCGAAAATTTGCGACGCGATTCTGACGGAATTCGGGCTTGACACTCGGAGCGGGCACATCATCAACGGTCACGTCCCCGTGCGCGTGCGGAGCGGCGAAACTCCAATCAAGGCGGGCGGCAAAGCTTTGGTTATTGACGGCGGATTCAGCACGCCCTACCACGAAAAGACCGGCATATCGGGCTACACGCTCATATCAAATTCGCGCGGGCTTAGGTTGTTGCGCCACGGGAAGATTGCCGACGTGAAAGCCGCGCTTGCCGAAAACAAGGACATCGAGTCGACGACCGAGACCGTTGAAATTTTGTCGCGGCGCATGACAATCGGCGACACCGATCACGGGCAAGGCATTCGGCAGGAAATTGTCGGCTTGCACAAATTGTTGCTCGCTTACCAAAACGGAACGATTCAGCCCAAAGCTTGACCTACGGAGGATTTTGATATGTCGAAACTTGTTTGCGAAATTTGCCCGCACCATTGCCGCTTGGATGTCGGGGAAATCGGCAGATGTCGCGCACGCTTCAACGACGGCGAAAAAATTTTCGCGCTAAATTACGGGCGGCTCACGTCCATTGCGCTTGACCCAATCGAGAAAAAGCCGCTGTACAGATTTTTCCCGGGAAGTCGGATTTTGTCGGTCGGCAGCTTCGGTTGCAACTTGAATTGCCCGTTCTGCCAGAATCACGAAATTTCAATGGCAGACGCGAATTTTCCGACGCGCCACGTCACACCCGAAGAACTTGCCGCGCTTGCTCAAGAACTCGTTCCGAAAAAAAATATCGGCGTCGCCTTCACGTACAACGAGCCGTTCATAAGTTATGAATTCGTCCGCGACACGTCAAACCTGCTCAAAGCCGTCGGGCTCAAAAGCGTCCTCGTCACGAATGGCACCGTCGCGCCCGCCGCGCTGAAAAAAATTCTGCCGCTGATTGACGCAATGAACATCGACCTGAAGGGCTTCAGCCGCGAAATTTATTCGACACTCGGCGGCGACTTCGAGACCGTGCGCCGAACGATTGAGCTTGCCGCGCAAAGTTGCCACGTGGAAGTTACGACGCTGATTGTGCCGACAATGAACGATTCGCCCGCCGACATGGACGCGGAGGCGTCGTGGCTTGCGTCGCTGTCGAAGGACATTCCGCTACATATCAGCCGATTTTTCCCGCGCTACAAGGTGACGCATTTGCCGCCGACGCCCGTCGAAAAAATTTATGAGCTCGTCGCCGTCGCACGCCGTCATCTGAATTTCGTCTACCCCGGCAACTGTTGAAGTCATTACAGCGTAAAAACTTAGGGGCGCGCATGGATGCGCGCCCTGCGTCGCCGCCGTTAGAAAACGTGACGTTTTCGTAGGTGGCTGCCTTTTCTTTTGGACAAGCAAAAGAAAAGTAGATTCTACAAACTCAAATTGAATTCAAACGTTCAGTCGGCGCGACGCCAATTTTTTTTACCGCGCAGGGAATTTTTATGTTACAATGCCGCCGACGATTGACAACCGAATTTGCGGAGGTGAGGTTATGGCAGTCATCAGGCGTCGCCGAAATTTCGGGCGATTCTTTCGGGGAATAGTTTTCCTAATCGTGAGCGCGGCGGTGCTCGGATTTTTCGTGTACGTGCCAATCTTCACGCTGAAAGAAATTCGGCTCGACGGCGCAAAATATCTGACGCAAGAAGACATCATGAAAATCGGCGACATTTACATCGGCGAACAGCTTTTTCGGCTGGAGACCGACGTGGTGCAAAGCCGCCTGTCGAAAGATTTGCGTATCGAAGAAGTTTCCGTGCGCCGACATCTGCCGCACACGCTTGAAGTCAAAATCAAGGAGCGACTGCCGATTGCAACAATTCAATGCGATTACGGCTATCTCGACCTTGACCACGGCGGCATCGTTTTGGACAGCTACAAGTCGCTAAAGTCAATGCCAATCCCGATGATTACGGGCGTCGCCGTGCGCGATTTGTATATCGGCGACACGGTTGACGACGAGCTGATAAAAAATATTCTCGCCTTCCTGCAAATGCTCAACGAGGAGACTCGCAACCGCCTGTCGGAAATTTCCGTCGTCGAACAAAATTATATCGTCATGTACAGCGCGACTGACCGCCCCGTTCAAATTCGTATCGGCAAACTTGAACGCTTGGAGGAGAAAGCTCGCCTTACGGAAGATTTTTTGAGCAACCTTGAGAAAAATCCGCACGACATCGAATACGTCGACTTCAACTATACCGCGCCGTTCATCAAGCTTGCCGAATGATTGCGGTCGTCGGAGCCGCGAACACGTCAATCAGTCAAACGTCGCGTTTGCAGGAAAATCGCCGCCGCCGCCGAATATCACGCCAAAAATTTTCCATTACGCATTACAGCTTAGGGGGTGCAAGATATGGGCAAGTTAATCGTTATCGAAGGCACGGACGGTTCGGGCAAGGCGACGCAGACCAGAAAACTTTACGAACGCTTGCGCGATTTGGAAGGCAACGTCAGACGCGTGAGCTTTCCCAATTACGAGTCGGAGTCGTCCGCGCTGATAAAGATGTATTTGCGCGGAGACTTCGGCGGCGACGCGGAGGCGGTCAATCCCTATGCGACGGCGGCTTTCTATGCCGTGGACAGATTCGCCGGTTTTGTCAAATGGAAAAATTTTTACGAACACGGCGGCTTGATACTTTGCGATCGTTACGTCGGCTCGAACATGGCGTATCAGTCGGCGAAAATTACCGACGAGTTTGAGCGCGTGAAATTTTTGGCGTGGCTGGAGGATTTGGAGTACGAATGCTTTCAACTGCCGCGCCCCGACTTGACGATATTTTTGGACATGCCGCCCGATGTCAGCGCAATTTTGCGTCGTGAACGCGGTCGCGAGGACATTCACGAATCCGACGCCGAATACATGCTCAAAACTTACAACGCCTACAAGGAAATTGCGCAGAAATACGGTTGGCGATTCGTCAACTGTGCCAACGGAAATTTCGCGCGCAGTACCACCGACATTCACGAAAATGTTTTGGCATTGGTCGAAGAATTGCTGTTACGGGGGAAATTTTAAATGGCAACGTATTTTACGGCACCCGCACATGAACGATTGAATATTTTCTTCGGCGAACTTTTCCGCGAAATGCGCAAGGCACCGCCTCAAACTCACGGACAATTTCTGTTGCGCGCGGAGCAAGAATTTCAGCGGCTGGGCTATCGCGAAAAAATTTCGGCGGGCGTCGAAAATATTTTAATCGTGCGTATCGACGCAATCGGCGACATGATTTTAATGTCGGGCTTCCTGCGAGAGTTGCGCAGAAATTTTCCGCAGGCACGAATCACGCTGGTCGTATCGCCGCTTGTTTATCCGATAGTCGAGTTTTGCCCGTATGTCAACGAGGTGTTGGCGTTCAACAAAAATGCGTCGCGCAGAAATTTCGTCGAGCTTATGGAGAGCATTGCTATCTTTTGCCGCGAACATCTGTGGCAAAAAAAATTTTCCGCAGCATTTTCGCCGCAATGTGGCGGTGACAATTTTCCAGGCATTTTAATGGCGTGGCTTAGCGGCGCACGCGAACGCATCGGCTATGACACGGAGCCCTACAAAAATTTTTTTGACACGACTCCAAAAAAAAATAACACATTGAACGCGCTGTTGCTCAACCGAATGTTGGAGCCGAGTAAGACGCTCACATTCCAGACCGAAAAACATTTCTACGTGCTGACCGCCAACGGCTACAAAGTCGCGCAAAATCACATGGAGCTTTTTTACGGCGCAGCAGATATTCAGCGGGCGGACGAATTGCTTGAGAATTTGCCCGCCGACTGCAAAAAAATCGTGCTCGGACTTGGTGCGGGCGACGCGAACAGAAAGTATCCCGTCGAAAAACTCGTCGTTGCCCTGCGCGAATTGGTCAAGAAAAATTTGGTGTTCGTCATTGTCGGCGGCAAAAGCGAACTCGACGCCGCGAATTACATCGAAAAAAATTTGCCGCCCGAAAAAATTTTGAATCTCGTCGACAAAACCACCCTGCGCGAGACTGAAGCCGTTATCAGCCGCATGGATTATTATATCGGCAACGATTCGGGCGTGATGCATATTGCGGCGGCGGCGAAAATTCCCGTGCTTGCCATCTATCGTGAGGCGGTCGACAGGCAAAATGTCTTCCCGCAATATTTGAGCGAGTTCCTTAATTTCCCGCCGTGGCAAACAAAATCAGTCGTATTGCGCCCCGCACATCAGCTTGACGAGTGCGCGACTTTGCCGCATTGCTACGGAGGTTGTCACCATGTCGAGCCGCATTGCATTGCGCAAATCACGCCGCAGGAAATTGTCGCGGGCTTTGAGCGGTTGCAGACTTTGTGAACGTTTCGGGAGGAATTTTTTTGCTGAAGGAAGTTTTAATTGTCGAGGGCAAATCCGACGTTGCCGCCGTCAAATGTGCAGTCGAGGCTGACTGTATCACGACGGGCGGCTTTCATTTTACGCGGCGTACACTCCAAAACATTGCGGCGGCTTACGAACGACGCGGGATAATCATTTTGACCGACCCAGACTCCGCCGGCGAAAACATCCGAAAATATTTGACGCGCCGTTTCCCGAACGCAAAGCACGCTTACATTCCCCGCGACGAAGCGACTGCCAATGACGATGTCGGCGTGGAACAGGCGTCGCCCGAATCAATCCGCAAAGCTTTGAGCAAAGTCCGCACGCTTGAACTTGAGCCCCGCGCAGAATTCACGGCGGCGGAAATGGTTGCGCTCAAGTTGGCGGGCAATCCCGACAGCTCCACGCTCCGCGACAAACTCGGCGCAATTCTCGGCATCGGCTACGGCAACGTCAAAACTTTTGTGCGGCGACTCAACAGCTACGGCGTCACCCGCGACGAATTCACGGCGGCTTTGAAAAATATTTTATCGGAGGTTGATTTGCATGTTCAAGATTAAAGATACCGGCGGCGAAACGATTATTCAATTCGACGAGAACGGCGAATGGGAATTTAACATCGACAAGACCGGTTTCGTTGATTTGCTCACGCAGGAGGATATCGACCAAGGCAAAGTTTTCGACGGCAAACCGATTAAACAATACGCGACGCAATCCCGCGCCATGGAAGTTATCCAAGATGTTTCGCAAGCTATTTTTAACGCGAGCTTCGGCAACGGTCCGAAGTTTTACGTTATGCCCGATGCATGATTCGGAGGCGCAAATGTTGCACCCGCTGATAGCCGACCCGTCCGCGACGCGGCAAATCTTGAGGCATTTCAAGTTGCGCGCCGTCAAAGGGCTCGGACAAAATTTTTTAATCGACGCGGAAATTGTTCGGCGAATCGTGGAGGCGGCTGAAATTTCTGCGGGCGACGAAGTGCTTGAAATCGGACCGGGTATCGGCACGCTGACGCAGGGTTTGCTTGAGGCGGGCGCGCACGTCACGGCAGTCGAGCTGGACAAAAAATTGCCCGCCGTATTGCGCGAAACGTTGGCGGGATATGAAAACTTTCGGCTAATCGAAGGCGACATACTCAAAGTCGACGTTGCCGCACTGATGCCGCGCCCGTTCAAAGTTGCGGCGAATTTGCCGTACTACATCACGACGCAGATTTTGTTGACGTTGCTGGAAAAAAATTTGCCCGTGACAAAAATCGTGACGATGGTTCAGCGCGAAGTCGCGGCGCGAATGACGGCGTCTGCGGGCTCAAAAATTTACGGCGCGTTATCGGTCGCGGTGCAGTTGCGTTCGTCGGCAAAGGTCGCGTTCGAGGTTCCGCCCGAAAAATTTTTACCGCTGCCCGAAGTCACGAGCGCGGTTGTCGTCTGCGACGTGCGCCGCCCGCCGTTCGAGGTCGACGAAGAATTTTTCAGCCGCGTTGTCAGAGCGTCGTTTGCACAGCGTCGAAAAACTTTGCTCAATTCGTTGACGGCGGCAGGCTTTCCGCGCGAAAAAATTTTATCGTCGGGCATTGACTGCACACGTCGCGCCGAAACGTTGAGCTTGCAGGAGTTCGCACAACTTGCTAACGCCCTGCGGTGAATTGTGAACTAAGGGGCGCACATGGACGTGCGCCCCGTGTCGCCGCCGTTAGAAAACGTGATGTTTTCGTAGGCGGCTGGCTTTTCTTTGCTACTTTCTTTTGGACAAGCAAAAGAAAGTAGATTAACAACACAAAAATATTTTCAACGCCACGAACAGCGCACCGCTCGTCCACGCGCCGATAACCTTAGCAGGAAATTTGCGGCGGCAATAGAATTAACCTTGCGAAAAAATTTTACGGAGGGACAATTTCAGACATGAAAGACTACAACAGTGAGTTTATCAGGAACGTAGCGTTTTGCGGACACGGTCGTAGCGGCAAGACTTCCCTGCTTGAGGCGGCACTTTTCGACAGCGGCGCAACCACACGACTCGGCAACGTCGACGCGGGCACGGGCGTTTTGGATTTCGAGCCCGAAGAAGTCAAGCGCAAGATGTCAATCAGCACGTCGCTTGCCGCCTTGGAGTGGAAGAACTTCAAGATTAACGCGTTGGACGTGCCCGGCTTCCCCGACTTCGTGGCGGAAATGCACGGCGCACTTGCGGCGGCGGACGCAACCGTTATCGTCGTCAGTGCCAGCGCGGGCGTCGAAGTCGAGACCGAAAAAGCTTGGGCACTTGCCGAAAAACTCAACCTGCCGCGCGCATTCTTCGTGACCAAAATGGATCGTGAGCACGCCGACTTCGGCAAAGTTCTTGCCCAACTCCGCGACAAATTCGGCAACAGCGTCGTGCCCGTGCAAATTCCCGTCGGCAAGGAAGATTCGTTCAAAGGCGTTGTCGACCTGCTCAAAGTCTTCAGCAAAGTCAAAGCCGACGACGAGGCTATTGACGCCGCACCCGTCGCCGACGAAGTCGAAAATGCGCGCATGGAAATGCTTGACATTGTCGCCGAATTCAACGATGAGCTCATGGAAAAATATCTTGAGGGCGACGTTGACGACCTTGACGAGGCGGAAATTTCCGAAGCACTTGCGGCGGGCATTCGCGAGGCTAAAGTTTTCCCCGTGTTCGTCGGCAGTGCGCTGAAAAATATCGGCGTCAAAAAGTTCCTCAACAGCATCGTCGAATTTTTCCCCGCGCCCGATTCAAAAGACTACAGCGGCATCAATCCGAAAACCGACGAACTTGTCGAGCGCAAAGTTTCCGAGCCGTTCAGCGGACAAATTTTCAAGACGTTGGTTGACCCGTTCGTCGGCAGAATGTCTTATGTTCGCGTTATCAGCGGCGACATGCGCGGCGACGCAACGTATCAACTGTTCGGCGCGAATTCGGATGGGCAGGAACGTTTGAGCGGTCTTTTCACCATGCAGGGCAAGAAACAAATTCCCGTCGACGTTGCTCACGCGGGCGATATTGTCGTCACCAGCAAACTTGCCAACGCCAAAACCGGCGACACACTCTGCGACAAGGCGGCTCCGATTAAATACGAACGCATTCAATATCCCGAACCGATGCTTGCAATGGCGGTCACCTCCGAAAAGAAGGGCGAAGAGGATAAAGTTTTCGGTGCCATTACCCGCCAGCAGGACGAAGACCCGACGATTCTGCTCACCAAAAACGCCGAAACTAAACAGACGATTCTGCGCGGCGTCGGCGAAGTTCATTTGGATATTTTGAGCGACAAGATTCAGCGCAAATTCGGCGTCAAAATGGTGCTCGGCGAACCGCGTGTTGCTTACCGTGAAACGATTCGCAAGCAGGTCGAAGTTCAAGGCAAGCACAAGAAACAATCGGGCGGTCACGGGCAGTACGGCGACGTTTGGCTGCGTATCGGTCCGAACAAGGACGCCAATCCCGAAGTCAACAACGGCAACGTTTGGTCCGAAAGTATTTTCGGCGGCAGTGTCCCGCGCCAATATTTCCCCGCCGTCGAAAAGGGCACGCAGGAAACTCTTGCCGAAGGCGTCATTGCGGGCTATCCCGTCGTCAACGTCAGCGTCAACCTGTATGACGGCTCCTATCACGCGGTCGACAGCTCCGAAGCCGCATTCAAAATGGCAACCTCAATTGCCATCAAGAAGGGCATTCTTGCCGCCGACCCGATTCTGCTTGAGCCGATTGACGAAATTACCGTGCTCACGCCCGAAAATTACATGGGCGACATTATCGGCAAACTCAACTCCAAGCGCGGCAAAATTCTCGGCATGGATCCCAAGGGCAAGGGCATGACCGAAGTCAAAGCGTTGATTCCGTCAAGCGAACTGTACAAATACGCAACCGACCTTCGTTCGCAGACGCAGGGCAGAGCGTCTTACTCGCTGAAGTTTTCGCATTATGACCCGATGCCCGACAAACTCGCCGAAAAAATTATCGAGGAACATAAAGCCGCGTCCGAAAAATAATTCTTGACAACTTCAAACGCGGCGATTGCTTACGGACGTCGCAAACTCAATCGCGACCATTGGATGCAACGTCACGTTGCCCGAAAAAATTATCGAGGGACATAAAGCCGCGTCCGAAAAATAATTTACTGTCGTCAAACGTTTTGGGGCAAGTTCGCGCTTGCCCCGATTTTTTTAGCCCGACAACGCGATAAGTATCATTACACCCGACACACACAGCGCGGGGAACAGTATCGCGAATATCGGCAACAAACTTTGAATCAAGTCGCGCACGTTGGAGGATTTGGCGTTGCGTATCGCGTCAAGCAGGTCGTAGCGCAACTTGTCGATGTCGCGCTTGATGTCGTAAACGTCGCGGCGAATTGCTTCCGTCTCGTAGGTGAGCCTGTCGAGCCGATAAGTCAGCGTGTCGAGTTCGCCCGTAAGTTTTTGGCGCGTGATGTCGAGTTCGTTCCTAAGCTGATGATTCGTCGTCGACAGTTCGCGCAATTCGCTGTGAATCAGTTCGCCGCCGCCCGTAGATTTTTTGAGGTCGATCATATCGGTCACTCCTTCCGCGACGATTTTATCACGAAAAATTTTTTATCGGCAAGCACGAGGAGGATTTTTAATGGAGCTTTGGTTCAGCGAACAACATACGCCGAACGTCAGATTGTCGCTCAAAGTCGACAAACAACTTTTCAGCGAGACGAGCGAATTTCAGCGCGTGGACGTGTTCGATTCGACGGAATTCGGGCGGATATTGGTGCTTGACGGGCGAATCATGCTTACGGAGCGCGACGAATTCATTTACCACGAAATGATAACGCATGTGCCGATGTGCGTGAATCCCGAAGTTAAACGCGTCTTACTTGTCGGCGGTGGGGACGGCGGCTCGGCGCGGGAGCTGCTCAAATACGACACCATAGAAAAAATCGACCTCGTGGAGCTTGATGAAACCGTCGTTCGCGCGTGCAGGAAGTTCATTCCGCAGACCGCCGCTTGCCTCGACAATTCGCGCGTGGAAATTTTTTTCGCGGACGGTTTGAAATTTATCCGCCGCAAAGCCGACGACTACGACTTGATAATCGTCGACGCGACCGATCCGTTCGGCGCGGGCGAAGGACTTTTCACGAAGGAATTTTACGGCAACTGCTTCAACGCGCTAAAATCGGGCGGCATCATGGTCAATCAGCACGAAAATCCGTTTTACTCCCGCGACGCCGCCGCCATGCAACGCGCTCATAAACGCCTGACGACATCATTTCCGGTTGTGCGCGTGTATCAAATTCACATTCCGACGTATCCTGCGGGGCAATGGCTGTTCGGCTTCGCGTCGAAAAAATTTCACCCGACCAACGCCGTTGACTTCGCCCGCTGGAACGCGCTCAACTTGCAGACGAAATACTACAACACGCGCATTCACGCGGGAGCGTTCGCCCTGCCGACGTATGTCGTCAAAACGTTGCGTGCCGCCGAATAATCAGAATTGTCGCGGTGAGTTTCTTTGGGCACGCAAAGAAAAAGTAGATGCTACAAACTCGAATTAGTCAAACGCTCGAATCGGCACGTCGTCCGCCGCCCGAAAAAATTTTGTCGAAGTTATTGCCTGCCAAAAATAATTATGCTAGACTAATCAGCGGTTATTGACCGGTTGAGGATTTTTCATTTGTCAAAACCAATCATACGGGTGACAGCATGGAAGTAATTTTGTCGGAGTGTTTAGGTTTTTGCTACGGCGTCAAGCGGGCGATTAAAATTGCCGAAGAGCACGCGGATGGGAAAAGTTGCACACTGGGACCCATAATCCACAATCCGCAAATGGTCGAGCGACTGAAGTCCAAAGGAGTCGGCACGGTCG
>JADEZP010000062.1 GCA_015206805.1 Quinella sp. 1Q7
ATAAGCACAACGTCCGCCGCCTCAATCGCCGCGTCCGAGCCGAGTGCGCCCATTGCAATGCCGACGTCCGCTCGACTCAATACGGGCGCGTCGTTTATGCCGTCTCCGACGAACGCAACTTTACCGCCCGACTGCGCCGCAAGTATACGTTCAAATTCCGCAACCTTATCCGCAGGCAAAAGTTCACTGCGGTAATTTTTTATGCCGAGTTCAGCCGCGACCTTCGACGCAATTTTTTCGCTGTCGCCCGTGAGCATGAAAATCGCCTCGACGCCCGCATTGCGCATTTCGGCGACGGATTCTTTGGCGTGCGGCTTGACGGCGTCCGAAATGACGACGTGCCCCGCGTATTTGCCGTCAACAGCGACGTGAATCACGGTACCGACTTTGTAACACGACTTCCACGCCGCGCCGACATCGTCCATGAATTTTTCGTTGCCGACGCTGACAAGCTGACCGTTGACCGTGGCGCGAATGCCGCGTCCCGCAATCTCCTCGACCGCCTCGACCGTGCAATCGTCGCGCTCATTGGGGTAAGCTTTGCGCAGGGAATTGGCAATCGGGTGCGTGCTGTAGCGTTCGACATGCGCGGCAAGGTGCAAAAGTTTTTCGGCGTCGAAGTTCAGATTTTTGCTGTGAACGGCGTCGACCTCGAAACTCCCGCGCGTAAGTGTGCCCGTCTTGTCCATGACGACCGTCGTGACCTTCGACAGCGTCTCCAGAAAATTTGAGCCCTTGATTAAAATTCCTTCGCGACTTGCGCCGCCGAGTCCCGCAAAGAAACTCAACGGAATACTTATCACCAGCGCGCACGGACAGCTTATCACCAAGAAAATCAGCGCGCGATAAAGCCACGTCGACCACGCGTCCGAAAATATCAGCGGCGGAACAATCGCCAATACTGCCGCGCAGATGACGACGACGGGCGTATAAATTCGGGCGAATCTCGCAATGAAGTCTTCCGACCGCGATTTGCGGGAGCTCGCGTCCTCGACAAGCTCAAGGATTTTCGACGCGGTGGATTCGCCGAATTCCTTGCTCGTGCGAATTTTCAGCACGCCGTTAAGATTTATGCAGCCGCTGACGACCTCGGAGCCTGCCGAAACTTCACGCGGCAGACTTTCACCCGTAAGCGCGACGGTGTTCAGCGTGGAGTTGCCGACCTCAACGACGCCGTCAATCGGAATTTTTTCGCCGGGCTGGACGACAATCAACGTGCCGACTTCGACATCATCTGGATCGACCTGCTCAAGCCCGCCGTCCGTCTCAATGTTGGCGTAATCGGGGCGAATGTCCATAAGCGCGGAAATGTTCTTGCGACTTCGACCGACCGCGTAGCTTTGAAACCACTCGCCGATTTGATAGAATAGCATCACGGCGATAGCCTCGGTGTAGTCTCCGTCGTCGTGAATCGCCAACATAAACGCGCCGACCGTCGCAATCGTCATCAGCAGACTTTCGTCAAGCGGGCGACGATTTTTCAGCCCGTGCAGTGCCTTCAGCACAATGTCGTAGCCGACGACCGCATACGGCACGAGGTACAGCAAAAATTTTCCGACGCCGCGCACGTCGACGAAATTCAGCGCGACGAGCATTATCGCCGCCGCCACGATTCGCAGCAGGTTACGTCGTTGCTTGGGCGTCATAGGAAAATGTCGCAGTCCTTTTCGACGCGCTTGCAATTTTCACGGACGCGACTCATCACTTCCGCCGCGTCGACGCCGTCATCAAACTCGACCTTCATTTTGAGCGTCATGAAATTCACGACGGCACTTTTCACGCCCGAAGTCTTGCGCGCCTCGGTTTCCATAAGGTTGGCGCAGTTGGCGCAGTCCACGTCGATTTTGTAAGTCTTCTTCAATCGAATCACTCCCCGAAAATTTTTATCAGTTATATAGCACGGAGGAATTGCAATGTCAAACGCACAGCTGAAAATTGTTCGCAAGCTGTCGCAAAAAAAATTCCGCAACGAATTAAAACTTTTCGTCGCGGAGGGCTTGCGGCTTTGCGAAGAAGTTCCGCCCGCGCAGATTGAATTCGGATTTTTCACGCGGGAATTTTTGTCGGACGAACGGGCGGCGGCGTTGATTGCGCGGCTGAAACGATTCGCGCCGCTGGAGGAAATTTCGTCGGCGACGCTTGAAAAATTTTCCGACACGCAGACGCCGCAAGGTATCTTACTCGTCGTGCGGCAGCGGCTGTCGACGCTTGAAGATGTCGCGGCGAAAAAAATTATCGCGGTGCTCGACGGCGTTCAAGACCCCGGCAACGTCGGAACGATTTTGCGGACGGCGGAGGCATTCGGCGTCGGCGTAATAGTTTTGGACGGCTCGGCGGAACTTTTCAACCCGAAGGTCGTGCGCGCGTCAATGGGCGCGATTTTTTATCTGCCCGTCACAATCGCAAGCCGCGACGAATTTTTGTCGGCAATGCGTTCGCGGGAAATTTTGGCGGCGGCAGTCGATTCGACGGCGGAAATTTATTGGCGGCACGACTTCACGCGCTCACCCGTCGCAATCGTTTTCGGCTCGGAGGCGGCGGGCGTCTCAACTGAAATTCTCGACGTCGCGAAAAAAATTTTCATACCGATGTGCGGACACGCCGAAAGCTTGAACGTGGCGACATCTGCCGCGATAATTTTAAGCGAATCTGTCAGACAATCGCCGTGAAATTTATCGGCGGCACGACTTCACGCGCTCACCCGTCGCAATCGTTTTCGGTTCGGAGGCGGCGGGCGTATCGGCTGAAATTCTCGACATCGCGAAAAAAATTTTTATACCGATGTGCGGACGCGCCGAAAGCTTGAACGTGGCGACATCTGCCGCGATAATTTTAAGCGAATCCGTCAGACAATCGATTGACATTTGAGGAGGAATTTTATGAAGGCTTTGTACTTGGACTGCGCGGCGGGCATAAGCGGCAACATGTTCCTTGGCGCGTGCCTGCAACTGGGCGTGCCCGAAAAATATCTGCGCGGGGAGTTGGGCAAGTTGCGTCTGCCGCACGAATACGACATGGAAATTTCCGCCGCAAGCAAGAACGGTATCGGCGCGGTTTATGTCGACGTGAAACTTGCCCGCGAATTTGACAGCGAACTTGAGCACCCGAATATCCGCCGCCTGCACCGTCACGAACACGCCAAAAGTCACAGCCACCGCACGTTCGGCGACATCAAAAAAATTATCGACGGCTCCGAATTGAGCGCGACGGTCAAAGCTCGTGCATTGGCAATTTTCAGCGTCATTGCCGCCGCCGAAGGCAAAGTTCATCAGCTCGCGGCAGACGCCGTAACTTTCCACGAGGTCGGCGCGATTGATTCGATTGTCGACATCGTCGGTTGCGCAATTTGTCTGGAGTGGCTGGAGGTCGAAAAAATTTTCGTGTCGCGAATCAACACCGGCAGCGGCTTCGTCAAGTGTGCGCACGGTTTAATGCAAATTCCCGCCCCCGCAACGGCTGAATTGTTGCAGGGCTTCAAGACGTATCATTTCGGCGCGGAACGTGAATTGACGACTCCGACGGGCGCGGCGATTGTCAACGCCCTTGCCGAATACAGCGCGGACTTGCCCGAAGACTTCACGTCGGAAAAAATCGGCTACGGCGCGGGCACATGGGATTTGGACATTCCGAACGTCCTGCGCGTTTATCTGGGCGAATTCGGCGGCAAGGGCACCCGTCACCTGCTCAAGCTTGAGGCGAATATCGACGACATGAATCCGCAGATTTACGGCTGGCTTTACGAACGACTTTTCGCGGCGGGAGCTTTGGACGTTTGGACGATGCCCATTTACATGAAAAAAAATCGTCCCGCGCAGATGTTGAGCGTGCTTGTCGACGTGGAGCGCAGGGACATTTGCACGAAAATTATTTTCGAGGAGACGACGACAATCGGATTGCGCGTGATTGAAGTTTCGCGGCGCGTGGAGGCTGTTCGGCGCATGGCGAAGGTCGAAACGCGTTTCGGCGAAGTTCAATGCAAAGTCAGCGCATACGACGGCAAAATCGTTTCAATCACGCCCGAATACGAAGATTGCCGCCGCCTTGCCGAAAAAAATTCCGTGCCGCTTAAAGTCGTCTGGCAGGAGGCTTTGACTCGGCAGGAGGCTCGTTTGGGCTGAATCGTCCGCAAATATTGAAGCGCGCATGGACGCGCGGCAACGTTGCAACGACCGCGATTATTTCGCCGCCGAAAGAAAGTAGATTAATCAAACTCAAATTCAGCTGAACAATTTCGGACGCGTCAACCGTCCACGCCGCAGACGGCGGGATTCAATTTAAGGAGCTGATGACCTATGGCAACAGTCACCGCCCAAGACGTCATCAAAAAATTTATGCGCTCACTCGACACGACGACCGCTTCGGCAACCGCCGCACTCAATCAAGCCGTAAGCGTCGCGTCGGGCGGCTACTTCCAAAATATCGGCGCGGCAGTCAATCAAATGATCGCCGACTGTCAAACCGTCAACAACGCGACAAAATTCCTGAAAACTTTTTGCGGCATAAATCTCGGCAACAAAGATACGGGCGCGATTACGGGCTTCGACGCGGGCGGCTCCAACGTCAAGACTGCCAAAAGCGTCGTCCCCGAAAGCGGCAAGTTGCACGACTTCACGGGCAATTCGTTCAAGGTCGACGGCTTGACGATTCAGCTCGCCTCCGTATCGAACGGCTACAAGTTGAGTAACCTCACCGTCGACAAACTCACCGCCGCGCAGAAATATATTTGGCAGGCGTTGGAGACGTGGTGGGCGAAAGGTGCTCTCGACCTAATCGCCGCAAGCTACGGCAACAACTTCGGTTTCAGCTCAAAATCTTCCGCGACCGTCAAGAAAATTTACGTCGGCTTCGTCAGCAACAATACGAGTCAACTTGCAACGACTTTGACGTACCCCGGCACGTCGGGCGGCGTCGATAAGCTTGCGCTGATAATCAACATGAAGAAATTCGATTCGCTGATTATCGGCGACGCGAACGGCAAAAGCTCCGACGCCAAAACGTTCTACCTCGACAGGACGCTTGCTCACGAATTCACGCACATCGTCATGAACGCCAACATTCAAAACGGCTGGAAGTTGCCGCAATTCGTCAAGGAAGGTATGGCGGAACTTACTCACGGCATCGACGACGAACGCACCTCAACCATAAAATCTTTGGCGGGCAACGTCGCAAGTTTGGCAGGCGCGCTGAACTTGAGCAAAACTTCCACGAGCAACGCATATTCGGGCGGCTACATGTTCCTGCGTTATTTCGCCAAGCAAGCCGCGCAGAATTACGGCACCGCCAACAACTCCCCGACGGCGAAACTTTGCGCTATGGAAGGCGTCACGTTGAGCGGCACGAATTTGACAATCGGCAGTGCCTTCGCGAACGATACGCTCGACCTCACCGCTTACCCCGCGATTAAAACCGTCAACGCCAAAAATTTCGGCGGCGGCATGAAAATCGTCGGCAACAAGTTTGCAAACTCAATCGTCGGCGGCAACGGTGCAGATATTTTAAGCGGCGGCAAGGGCTCCGACACGTTGAAAGGCGGCGTCGGCAATGACAAACTTTACGGCGGCAACGGCAACGATTCACTCGACGGCGGCGCAGGCTCGGATATTTTGAGCGGCGGCACGGGCAACGATATTTTGTTCGCGAACACCGGCAACGACACCTTGAGCGGCGGCAAAGGTGCGGACGTTTTCATTTACAGCGGCGGCAACGACATTATCAGCGATTACGCCGTCGGCGACACAATCCGCGTCGCAAGCGGCACAATTTCCGAAACGTCGCTTTTCGGCAAAAACGTCGTCTTCACAATCGGCAACGGCTCGCTCACCGTAAAGAACGCCAAAAATAAAACTATCGCGCTGATTGATTCGGCGGGCGAAAGTTCCTCGACTGTCGTAAGCGACAGGATGACCGTCACGGATTCGACAGCCTCGCCCGTGACCGTCGCGCCGTATGTTAAGATTGTCGACGCCTCGGCGCGGACAGCGGCTGTTGAAATTGTCGGCAACGCGCTTGCAAATTCGATTGTCGGCGGAAGTGGCGACGATACATTGAGCGGCGGCAGTGGCAACGACAAACTCTGGGGCGACGCGGGCTCCGACACGTTCCTTTACGGCGCGGGCGACGGCAAAGATGTTATTTACGGCTTCGGCAGCGACGACCTGTTGCAAATCACGGGCGGCGACGTTACCGCAAGTTACAATCGCTCCAAAAATTCCGTCGCGTTCAAACTCGACACGGGCTCCGTCACGCTTAAGAATTTCGGCGCGACAACGACTTTCCACGTCAACGACACGACGTATCAACTTAGCGGCGGCAAGCTCACTGCAAAATAATTTCCGCTGAACAAAATTTTAATCCGCTTCTAAAATTCGGAGGCGGGATTTTTTTTTGCGGCGTAGAAAAATCTTTTTCAGAAGGAGTGATGTTTTATGGCAATCATCGACAATGAGTATTCGCATACTCTCATTTCGGGAACGGCTTATGCCGACTCCATTGAAAATGACGCTAATCACGTCACAATCAACGCGGGCAACGGCAACGACTCCATCGAAAACGACGGTAATTACGTCTCAATCAACGCAGGCAAGGGTAACGACTCCATTGAGAACGACGGTAATTACGTTACTATCAACGCGGGCGACGGCAACGATACCGTCAAGAACGACGACTCGAACGTCAGCATAAGCGGCGGCAAGGGCAACGACTTAATCAGAAACGTCGACGGCTCCAACGTTACGATTAACGGCGGCAAGGGCAACGACCGCATAAACTTGAACCGCAAAATTCAATCGTACACTTTGCAATATTCTCCCGGCGACGGCGACGACGTTGTTAACGGGTGGAACAAACTTGGCAAACTTGTAATTGCGGGCGACAGCTACTCGACAAAAAGAAGCGGCGACGATGTTATTGTTAATGTCGGTACGGGCTCGATTCGCTTTAATGACTTTTTTGACCTGTACGGATATGACGCCCGAATCAAAATCTCGACCGTTCCCGCAGGGACATTCGGCAGCACTTCCACGACAAGCGGCGGCTCGTCGAATTCAAAACGCATTAAACTCACGAACGGTGCCGACACTTACGGCAACACCGTTAAAGGCGCGACGATTCAAGCACTCGGCGGCAACGACTCCATTAATAATCTGGGCGACAACGTCAGCATAAACGGCGGCAAAGGCTCCGATACCATTTTTAATTGGGGCGAAGACGTTACGATTGCGGGCGGCGACGGCAACGATGAAATTTCCAACTACGCCGATGACGTTTCAATCAGCGGCGGCAACGGCGACGATACCATTTTCAACAACAACGAGGACGTCACAATTTTGGGTGGCGACGGCAACGATTACGTTTCCAACATCAGCGATGACGTTTCAATCAGCGGCGGCAAAGGCTCCGACATCATTTTCAATTACGGCGATGACGTCACAATCAACGGCGGTACGGGCAATGATACGCTTTTCGGCGGCGACGACGTGTACAAAGATGTTTTCGTCTACAAAAAAGGCGACGGCAACGATTTGATTTACGCTTACAAAAGCGAAGATGTCATTAAATTGGCGGAGGGCACGTCGATTAAATCGACGCTAAAGAGCGGCAACAATCTCGTCTTCACAATCGGCAGCGGCAACATTACGGTCGTGGGCGGCGCAAGTAAACGCATTCACGTCGTCGACGCCAACGGCAACAGCAAATGGTATTCCGACTCTTCGTCCGACTCCGTCAAAGTCAGCGGCAAGAAAGTTACGCTCACCAGAGGCTTCAACGATTACAGCTACACCGCCGGCTCCAAGGTTGTGACGATTGACGCTTCGGCGGTCGATGCCGACCACGGACTTGCGATTACCGGCAACAAAAAATCCAACGTCATAATCGGCACCGACGAGAACGATTCAATCTTCGGCGGCGCGGGCAACGATACGATTAACGGCGGCGACGACGACGACATTTTGCTCGGCGGCACGGGTAACGACAAACTTTATGGCGGCGACGACGACGACACGCTCACGGGTGGCAAAGGCAACGACAGCTTGTGGGGCGGCAAAGGCTCCGACACGTTTATTTACGACGCGGGCGACGGCAAAGATATAATTTACGGCTTCGGGCGCAGCGACCTCCTGCAAATCACGGGCGCATTCTCCGCAAGCTACAACAAGTCTGCAAAGACAATCGCCTTCAAAGTCGGCTCGACTGCCAACGCAATTACGCTCAAGGACTTCGGCGCGACGACAACTTTCCACGTCAACGACACGACATATCAACTTAGCGGCGGCAAGCTCACCAAAAGCTAACTCTGCGCGGCTTCGGACAGCCATGTTAAATTTTGATTAACTGCGTTGACAAAAAGCTTATACTTGATAAAATTTCCCCCGAACGTAAGTTTAAATATTTTTCGCAGACAAATCGGCGGCACTTCATTTCAACAGCGATTGAGTGAACGTGCCGCTTTAGCATTTAAGGAGGGATTTATCATGGCGAAAAAAATCACGAAACTACTTGGCACGGACGGACCCGATTTGCTCGTCGGCAACAGCGACATCACGCTGATTGCGGGCTACGGCGGCAACGATACGCTTCAATTCCCCACGACCGGCAGCGCGCGATACTACAACTACCTTGACGGCGGCGACGGCGACAACTTAATCGACAACGGAAACGTCATGCTCTCGACGATTGTTGCGGGCGCGGGCAACGATACCATTTCAAGCGGCGGACACGGCACGCAGATTGACGCGGGTGCGGGCAACAATCGCATTACAATCGTCGACAGCAATGGCGGCAACTCAATCGTCGCGGGCGGCGGCAATGATTATGTTTCCGTCACGGGCTCAAGCGGCAGTAACCTAATCAACGTCGGCGCGGGCAACAATACCGTTATCGGCGGGCTCGGCACGGGCAACAGCGTTATCGGCGGCAAAGGCGATTCGCGCGTCTCAATCGGCGGCGGACTCGTCAGCCTCGGCAGCGGCAAAGGCAATTCAGTTTCGCTCGGTGCTCACGGCAGTTCATCCGTCATAAGCGGCACGGGCAACGATACGATTCAAGTTGCCACGGATAACGCCGCACAATATTACAGCGTTATCAGCGTCAGCGGCGGCAACAACCTGATTGACAACGGAAAAGTAATGCTGTCGACCATAACGTCGGGCAAAGGCAACGACACAATCAGCACCGGTGGACACAATACGCGGATTAACGCGGGTGCGGGCAACAATCGCATTACAATCGTCGACGCGGACGGCGGCAACTCAATCGTCGCGGGCGGCGGCAATGATTATGTTTCAGTGACGGGCTCAAGCGGCGGCAACTTAATCAAAGTCGGCGCGGGCAACAATACCGTTATCGGCGGGCTCGGCACGGGCAACAGCGTTATCGGCGGCAACGGCAATTCGCGCGTCTCAATCGGCGGCGGACTCGTCAGCCTCGGCAGCGGCAAAGGCAATTCAGTTTCGCTCGGAGCTCACGGCAGTTCATCCGTCATAAGCGGCACGGGTAACGATACAATCAAATTCGCCACGGATAACACCGCACAATATTACAGCGTCATCAAAATCAGCGGCGGCAACAACCTGATTGACAACGGCAAAGTCATGCTGTCGACAATCACGTCGGGCAAGGGCAACGACACCATTTCCAGCGGCGGACACAATACGCGGATTAACGCGAGTGCGGGCAACAATCGCATTACAATCGTCGACAGCAACGGCGGCAACTCAATCACGACGGGCGGCGGCAATGATTATGTTTCCGTCACGGGCTCAAGCGGCGGCAACCTAATCAAAGTCGGCGCGGGCAACAATACGGTTATCGGCGGGCTCGGCACGGGCAACAGCGTTATCGGCGGCAACGGCAATTCACGCGTCTCAATCGGCGGCGGACTTGTCAGCCTCGGTAGCGGCAAAGGCAATTCCGTATCGCTCGGAGCTCACGGCAGTTCATCCGTCATAAGCGGCACGGGCAACGACACTATCAAATTCGCCACGGATAACACCGCACAATATTACAGCGTCATCAAAATCAGCGGCGGCAACAACCTAATCGACAACGGCAAAGTTATGTTATCGACCATAACGTCGGGCAAGGGCAACGATACCATTTCCAGCGGCGGGCACAATACGCGGATTAACGCGGGTGCGGGCAACAATCGCATTACAATCGTCGACGCGGACGGCGGCAACTCAATCACGACGGGCGGCGGCAATGATTATGTTTCCGTGAAAGGTTCCAGCGGCGGCAATTTAATCAAGGTCGGCGCGGGCAACAATACGGTTATCGGCGGGCTCGGCACGGGCAACAGCGTTATCGGCGGCAACGGCAATTCACGCGTCTCAATCGGCGGCGGACTCGTCAGCCTCGGCAGCGGCAAAGGCAATTCCGTATCGCTCGGAGCTCACGGCAGTTCGTCGGTTATCAGCGGCACGGGCAACGACACTATCAAATTCGCCACGGATAACACCGCACAATATTACAGCGTCATCAGCGTCAGCGGCGGCAACAACCTGATTGACAACGGAAAAGTAATGCTGTCGACAATCACGTCGGGCGCGGGCAACGACACGATTAAAACT
Source organism: Quinella sp. 1Q7 (assembly GCA_015206805.1). Taxonomy (GTDB): domain Bacteria; phylum Bacillota; class Negativicutes; order Selenomonadales; family Selenomonadaceae; genus Quinella. The sequence goes on from JADEZP010000062.1 coordinate 10,569, forward strand.
GCAGGTCATGGCTCACGGATTGACGCGGGCGACGGCAACAACCGAATCACAATCAGCGGCGACGGCGGCAATACGCTAATCGCGGGCGCGGGCAACGACACCTACACCGGCAGCGGCGGCGACGATCTGTTCGTCTACAAGGGCGGCAAGGACATCATCACAAACTACACGTCGGGCGACAAAATTTCGTTGGCGGGCAGTGTCGCCGATATCACCGCCGTCACCTTCAACAAAAAAGGTAACCCCGTCATCAAATTCAGCGGCGACTCGGCAACGACGCTCACATTGAACGGCGCGGCGAAGCTCAACATAAATTTCAACGGCACGGCTTACATGCTCGGCAAAAATTTAATCCGCTCCTCCGACGGCAAAAACTCCACGTTGACTGCGGCGTTCAAAGGCACCTTCAACATGAGCACCGTCAACAACGTCGACGCCTCGGCTGTAAGCGGCGCGCTCAAAATCAAGGGCAACGCGTCGGCAAACTCGATTGTCGGCGGCACGGGCTCCGATACCCTTTACGGCGGCGACGGCAACGATACGTTCGTTTACACGGCGGGCAAAACCGTCATTGCGGATTATGCGGCGGGCGATAAAATTTCCGTCGGCGCGTCGATTGACAAAGCCACCGTCAGCGGCAAGAACGTTATTTTCACTACGGCAACGGGCACGCTCAAAATCAACGGCGGCAAGTCCAAAACGCTCGACATCACTGACTCGAAAGGCAAATCGTATACGGCAGTTGTCGGCAAGTCTGACGCAATGAAAATCACGCTCACCGATTCGACCGCCTCACCCGTCACGCTCGACGCCGCTGTTAAAACCGTCGATGCTTCTTCGCGAACAACCGCCGTTAAAATCGTCGGGAACGGTCTGAACAATTCAATCGTCGGCGGTAACGGCGCGGACAAACTTTACGGCGGCGGCGGCAATGACACGCTCGCGGGCGGTGCAGGCAACGACAGCTTATGGGGCGGTGCAGGCTCCGACACTTTCATTCACTCAAGCGGCAAGGACGTTATCAGCGGCTTCGGCAGTGACGACCTGCTTAAAATCACCGACGCCTTCAGTGCACCGACGTATAACGCCTCCAAGAAGTCAATCGCGTTCAAAGTCGGCACGGGCTCCGTCACGTTGCGCGACTTCGGCACGACGACAACTTTCCACGTAAACGACTCGACGTACCAATTAAGCGGCGGCAAGCTTGTCAAAAGCTAAGCTCGGCTGAAAAATTTTTATCGCCCGCAAAATTCTGCGCGGCGATTTTTTTTGCGGCAAATGCGACGGCGATTAGACTTTTAAAATTCGCGGCAGTATAATTCGTTCGTGCGGCAACCGAAAATCTTGCGCCGCTCATTTGACTGGAGGTCACATCATGAGAACAATTTACACGCAAAACGCGCCGGCGGCAGTCGGTCCTTACAGCCAAGCCATCAAGGTCAACGGCTTGCTTTACACGTCGGGGCAAATCGCAATCGATCCCGCTGTCGGCAAAATCACCGCGACGACCATTGAGGGTCAAACGGAGCAGTGTTGCAAAAATTTGGCGGCGGTGCTTGAGGCGGCGGGTTACGACTTCAGCGAGGTCTTCAAGACGACGTGCTTCCTTGCCGACATCGCGGACTTTAAGGCGTTCAATGCGGTTTACGAAAAATATTTCATCAGCAAGCCCGCGCGCAGTTGTGTTGCCGTCAAGGATTTACCTGCGGGCGCGCTGTGCGAAATTGAACTTATCGCGGCAAAATGATTCGCGGCAACGGCGCGCGTGGTGAGCGCAAGGTTTGCATCCAGCGGACGCGTCCGAGTTGTCAGCACCGCAGTAAATCGCCGCGCTCAAGCAGGTATCAAAAAATTTTTTCGACACGGCAAGCGCGAAAGTGAGGGCAATTATTTTGGAAATGATTCGCGTTGAAAATTTGCGCCACGTTTACAAAACTTCGGCGGGCGACAGAGTTGCACTCGACGGCGTGAGCTTTTCGATTGCGCAAGGTGAGTTCGTCGCGATAATCGGCACCAACGGTTCGGGCAAGTCGACGCCGGCTAAACACTTCAACGCGCTACTTTTGCCGACGAGCGGGAAAATTTTCGTTGACGGGCGCGACACTGCCGACGAAAAAAATTTGTGGCACGTGCGCTCAAATGTCGGCATGGTCTTCCAAAATCCCGACAGTGAAATTGTCGCGGCAATTGTTGAGGACGACGTTGCCTTCGGCTTGGAAAATCTCGGTATCGCGCCCGAAAAGATTCGTGAACGCGTCGACCTTGCACTCGACGATGTGAACATGAGCGATTATAAAAATTTCGCGCCGAGTAAATTGAGCGGCGGTCAAAAGCAACGAATTGCCATTGCGGGCGTCATTGCCATGCGCACAAAAATTATCGTCCTTGATGAGCCGACGGCAATGCTCGACCCGCAAGGTCGCCGCGAAATTCTGCAGATGGTCAAGCGGCTCCACGCGCAAGGTCTGACGATAATTTATATCACGCATTTCATGGAGGAGGCGGCGCAAGCTCAACGCGTGCTTGTCATGGAAAACGGGCGAATTCTGCGCGATGGCACTCCGCGCGAAATTTTTACCGACCTGCGCGAAATGAAACGCCTCGGATTTGATGTGCCCGTTGCCGCCGAAATTGCCGACAGATTGCGCCGACGCGGGCTCAAGCTCCCGAAAAAAATTTTGACGGCGACGGAACTTGCGGAGGCGTTGAAATGATTGCGGTCAAAAATTTGAGTTACACTTACATGACGGGCACGCCGTTTGAAAAAGTCGCGCTGAAAAATATTTCGTTCGACGTGGCGGACGGCGAAGTTCTTGCGATTGCGGGACATACGGGCAGCGGCAAGTCGACGCTGATTCAGCTCGTCGCGAGCTTGATTGAGTTGACGCGCGGCACCGTTGAAATTGACGGCTTGCCCGTGTCGGACAGGTCGATTCGGCGCAAGGTCGGCATCGTCTTCCAATACCCCGAACATCAGCTGTTCGAGGAGACTGTTGAGCGCGACATTGCCTTCGGACCGCGCAACTTCGGCTTGAGCGACGCTGAAATTTCTGCGCGGGTGACGGCGGCAATGCGGCAGGTCGGACTTGACGCGGGCTTGAAGGACGTATCGCCGTTTGAACTGTCGGGCGGGCAACGGCGTCGCGTGGCGATTGCGGGTATCCTTGCGCTCAAGCCGAAATATCTGATTCTCGACGAGCCGACGGCGGGACTTGATCCGCTTGCGAAAGAAAATCTCCTGCGCGAAATTTTCGGCGACGTGAAAAAATCCGGCGTCACGATAATTTTGGTGTCGCACAACATGGAGGACATCGCCCGCTTCGCAAGCCGCGTCGTCGTCTTGGCGCACGGTGAAATTTTATTCGTCGGCACGCCGCGTGAACTGTTCGCGCAAGAAAAAATTTTGTCCCGCGCAGGATTGGAGCCGCCGCCCGTCACGAAACTTTTGCTCACGCTCGGATTGAACACGACGGCTTTAACGCTCGACGAGGCGGAAAAAATTATTCTGCAGTCATTTAAGCGCGATAAATCAATCGGGAGGAGATGACACTCAATGGCATTGATAAACCCCGGCGCGACGGGCATACGACCGATTGACCGAAGCCAACTGCCAAGCGGTCCCGAAGGCATTCGGCGGCAAGATGACGGTTCAGGCGGCGGCTTTCGACCACAAACGACCGTCAACCTCAAAACGGCAATTCAAGACCTCTCGGCGACACTCGGCAGAATCGGCGCGGAAGAACGTTTCGGCATACAGAAATTGCCGCAGGAAGTCGGCGACGTCGTCAAAAATGTTTTGCGGCAGTCGCTGTCGGTTGAGGCGACGCTCGCCAAAGGTGTCGGCAGCACGATTGAGAGCCAACGCTTTTCGGCAGATCAGCTGATGCTTTTTTCGCGAATGCTCACGCAAGTCGGCACGCTCGTAGAAAAAGGTTACTCGATGGAACTAAGCGACGAAACTCAAATGTTGCTGTCGAATTTGAAGGTGGCAATCGTGTCGCAGGAAGGCGGCGAGGCATTGGAGCCCGTGCTCATGTCGAAGGCGGCATTTGAGCTCGTCGACGCCAAGACTGCCGAACAACTTCCGCAAGCCCTGTACGAAATTTTATCGCAGTTGGCGCAGGTGCCGACTCCCGCCGCGCAAACTCAACAGCCGCCGTCGGAGAGCATGCAATTTTTAAAACAGCTCGTGAAATTTTTCATGCCGCGACCGGGCGTCGATTTGCCCGCGCAGGAACCGCCTCAAGCTCAACAGCTCACGCCGCAGGGTCAACCGATTCAACAATCGGCGACGCAGAGATTTTTGCAGTCGATGTTCAAAAGCCTCGGCGGACGATTCGTACAACAATCACAGCCGCAAGCGCAAGGTCAACAGTTCCAGACGCAGTCACAGCCGCAAACTCAAGGTCAGACGTTCACGACGCAATCACAGCCGCAAGTTCAAGGTCAACAGTTCGCGCCGCAGTCACAGCCACAAGCTCAAGGTCAGCAGTTCGCGCAACAGTCACAGCCGCAAGCACAGGGTCAACAGTTCCCGACGCAATCA
>JADEZP010000007.1 GCA_015206805.1 Quinella sp. 1Q7
TCGCGGCTCTTTCGTTTACGAGTCGTACAAATATTTCGGCTTGCGAGTAGAAATCAGCAAGAAGCTTAAGGGGCACGGTTGGCAAGTCTTACCAAAACGCTGGATAGTGGAGCGGACTTTTGCCTGGCTCAATCACTCCCGCCGACTTAGCAAAAATTATGAGCTAACAATATCTTCCGCTGAGACTTTGATTAAAATTTCTCATATTCATACTTTACTTAAGCGTTTGTGAACACCTGTTCTTAAAATTCATGATACGCACTTCCTTTCTAAATGAGGACAAGTAAATTGACTTGACAGTTACCGCCGTGTTTGTTACAATCACAGCAATAAACGAAGTCTGGAGACGCACCCTGCGTCGTTGGTTTTTGGTTAATGCTAGAATAGCATAAGCGGGCGGGGGTTGTCAAGAAGAACTCTTGCCCGCGTCAAAAGTCTTTATTTATTTTATGGAACACAAAAATTCCCGCAGGATCATCTTGCGGGAGTTTTCAATTTATGTAGCCGTCGTTAAAATCGTCGTCCGAAAAGTTGAGCTCCGAGCGGCGTGTATTTGAACGCAAGCGGCGTCGTGAAGATTGTCAGCAACCAATAGCCCGCGCCCGTGAAAATTGCGGCGAACAGCGCGAAAATTATTCCGTTGAGTTTTATGCCGAGCATCGGCGCGTAAACGTGTGGAACGCCGACGGATATTGCCGCCGACGCACAAAGCAGTGTCGCCCAAAAAATTCGTTTGCCCGCGCCTTGAGCTTCGTCGACCGTGAAAAAAAATCGCGCCGCAATAAACCAGCTTAGCGCGCACAGTCCGTTGAGCAAGCCCGTCGCCCGCGTGAGCGTGAAAAATTTTTCCAGCCAACGCGAATAATTCATGTTGTCCGACGCCGTCGCAAGCGCGTGTCCCGTCACGTTCGAGCCGAGATAATACGCCGCCGCAGTTGTCCCCGCCGTCACCGCCGCTATCAAAAAAATTTTTACAACCGTCCGTGTCATTCGATTCATTAAGTTGCCGCCTCCCGAAAAAAATCAAGCGAATTTTACCGCAAAGGCGGGCGTTGCGCAACGTCGCGGCACCTTGCAAAATTTCGGCGGCTGTGATATATTGCGTGCACCACAAAGAAAAACTCAAACGTCGTGAGCATTGTGGAGTACGCACAAAAAGAACCCTCGAGCTGCGAACTCGAGGGTTCAAACTTTTAATGAAAGTATTTTCGCTTTACATATGAGCGATAACTGTCGGGCTGTCTGTGTCTATTTCCGTCCGTCCAGCCACTTGCAAACGAAGTACAGGATTACTCCCGCCGTAACGTCTGCTGCGACGGTTACCAAGAACGTCGTGAGCATGTCGATCACCTCCCTCTTTCAAAGTTGGCGATAAGAGTGCGCACGCGTTTATTTTAGCGAAAAATTTTTGTTGCGGCAAGATGACGGCAGACGGTTTGTTTAGGGGGAATTTATTTGCAGACGGAAATTTTGCAACCGACGACGGGAAATTTATTGCGTGCGGCGGAACTTATCAGGCGCGGGGAAATTGTCGCGTTCCCGACGGAAACTGTCTACGGACTCGGCGCGAACGGACTCAACGTCGACGCGTGCAGAAAAATTTTCGCGGCGAAGGGGCGTCCGTCCGACAAGCCGTTGAGTTTGCTCGTTGCGAATCTTGAGCAGGCGTCGCGCGTCGCAAAAATTTCATTGGCGGCGGAAAAATTGTTCGCGGCATTTTGTCCCGGTGCCTTGACGATGATTTTACCTAAGAATAAAATTGTGCCGGACTTCGTGACGGGCGGGCGGTCGAGCGTCGGAATTCGCGTTCCCGACAACGTCACGGCACTTGCGCTGATAAAATTGGCGGGCTGTCCGCTTGCCGCACCGAGTGCAAATTTATCGGGCATGTCGCCGCCTGCGACGGCTCAAGAAGTTTTCGACAACCTGCGCGGGCGCGTTGAAGTGATTTTGGACGGCGGACGGTGCGAATTCGGAATTGCGTCGACGATAATCGACTTGACGACTTCGACGCCGAAAATCCTGCGCCACGGAGCAATTCCCGCCGAAAGATTATTGGAGGTCATATCATGAACGACATTGAGCGCAACAAACTTGCAATGCGGCGATTCGCGACGTGTATCAATACGAACAATCGCGCGCTTGCCGAAGAACTCATTGCCGCCGAAGCCGAATTCACCACGCCCGTATCCGACAAACCGCTTTACGGCGGCGCGGGCTATTTGAGCGTCGTCGACTTGATGCGCAAAAGTTTTTCCGACATTCACTGGGAGCTTGTCGACATGGCGGCGGAGGGCGATAAAGTTGCCGTCAGTTGGATTTGCAGCGGCACGCACGACGGCGAATTTATGGGGCTCGCGCCGACGGGTAAAAAATTTTCTTTCAGCGTGATGAATTTTTATTACTTCAACGCGGCGGGCAAAATTGTCAACGATGTGGCGGCGCAAGGTCTGTTCGGACTTTTGACGACGCTCGGACTTATCAGGGAGGTTACAGCATGAATTTGATGGACGGTTTGCAAAAGGACGCCGAACTTTTCGCGGCGGTGCAGGGCGAACTCAATCGCCAACGCAACAAGCTTGAACTTATCGCGTCGGAAAATATCGTCAGCCGCGCGGTCATGGAGGCGCAAGGCTCCGTGCTCACGAACAAATACGCCGAAGGTTATCCCGGCAAACGTTACTACGGCGGTTGCGAATTCGTCGACGTGGCGGAACAACTTGCCATTGACCGCGCCAAAAAACTTTTCGACTGCGATTATGCCAACGTTCAGCCGCATTCGGGTGCGCAGGCTAACACGGCGGTTTACTTCGCGCTTGCCACGCCCGGCGATACGATTATGGGCATGAATTTGACGGACGGCGGACATTTGACTCACGGCAGCCCAGTCAACTTGAGCGGCAAATATTTTAAAATCGTCCCTTACGGCGTGCGGCGCGACACTGAAACGATTGACTACGACGCGCTGGAAAAAATCGCCATTGACTGCAAGCCGCGCATTATCGTCGCGGGAGCGTCCGCCTATTCGCGAATCATCGACTTCGAGCGCATGGCTGACATTGCCAAAAAAGTCGGCGCGTATTTTATGGTCGATATGGCGCACATTGCGGGACTTGTCGCGGCGGGACTTCATCCGAGCCCGTTGCCTTATGCCGACGTTGTGACTTCGACGACGCATAAAACTTTGCGCGGACCGCGCGGCGGTTTGATTCTGTGCAAGGACGCGGAATTCGGCAAACAGTTCAACAAAGCGATTTTCCCCGGCACGCAGGGCGGTCCGTTAATGCACGTCATTGCCGCCAAAGCCGTTGCGTTCGGCGAGGCTCTTCAGCCCGAATTCAAAGCTTACGCCGCGCAGATTATCGCGAACGCAAAAATTTTGGCGGAGACACTTGCGGCGGACGGCTTCCGTATCGTCAGCGGCGGCACCGACAATCACTTGATGCTTGTCGACTTGACGAGCAAGAATCTCACGGGCAAGGACGCGCAAAATATTTTGGACGAGGTCAACATTACCGCCAACAAAAATACAATTCCGTTCGAGCCGCGCAGTCCGTTCGTCACGAGCGGTTTACGGCTTGGCAGTCCCGCGCTCACGACACGCGGCTTTGTCGAATCCGACATGAAGGAGGTCGCCGACATTATCGCGCTGGTCTTGAACAATCCGACCGACGCCAACAAATCCGAGGCGCGTGCACGTGTCGCCGCGCTGTGCGAAAAATATCCGCTGTACTGAAATGAAACTTACAAACGAAAATATTGCCGCCGCCGTTGAGGACGTGCGGGATTTTTTTCGGCTGGCGGGCGGCTCCGAAAAGGACGTGCTGAAAATTTGTCTCGTCGTCGAAGAGGCGTTGCTCCGTTATCGGGAACGTTTCGGCGCGGAACACGAATTCGAGCTTTACACGCGCAAATGGCTTCGTGCTCCGCGAATCGTCCTGCGCGTCAATGGTGCGCCGTTCAATCCGTTGCAGACGACTTCCGACGACGACGCGCTTTTCAGCAACGAGGTTATGCAAAATCTTCTGCACTACGACGACTCCAAAACCGTTTACCGCTACGAAAACGGTTGCAACGAAATTATTTCCATTTCACCGCTGGAGCGCAAGCCGATTAAAATTCCCGGCGGCTCAATCACCGTCGCGGTCGTCGCGGCGATAATTTGTTCGGTCGCCGTCGGTTATCTGCCGCAGGAAATTCAAACGTTGTTGCTCGGCGACATAATCACGCCCGTGCTGTCGACGCTGATGAGCTTAATCGTCACCGTGACGGTCTTCATGATGTTCTTTTCGATTGTGTCGAGTATTTGCGCCGTCGAAAGTACGACAATGCTAAGCAACATGGGCGTGCCCGTCATCAAGCGGTTTTTTTTCTACGACGTGTGCATAATCGCGCTGTCGATTTTTATCAGCGTGATGTTTTTCCCCGTGCTGTCGATTGACAGTACCAAAGTATTCCACCTCAACGAAATTATGGGGCTGGTGCTGTCCGTTATACCGACGAATTTTGTTGACGCGTTCGTCAAGTGCAACGTCCTGCAAGTGGCGGTAATGGCGTTCTTCAGCGGAATTTGCGTTATCACAATCGGCAACCGCGTCCCGACCGTCAAAGTCCTTGTCGCCGAAGCGAACACGTTAATGTTCAAAATCATGGACATGGTCTTTACGATTATGCCCGCGATAATTTTCCTGTGCATTGTCAAATCGCTGTCGACAAGCACGCTTGCGGAGGCTGTGACGGTCTGGAAAATCGTCGCGGCGAATTGTCTGGCGTATGGCGCGTTCACGCTGATTATGTTGGCAATGTTGCGGCTCAAGACTGCGGAGAAAATTCCGACGTTCCTCAAGAAAATTTCGCCGGCATTCGTCGTGTCGCTGACGACGGGCTCATCAAGCGCGTCGTTGCCGCAAAGTCTGGACGTCTCCAAAAATAATCTGCACGTCGACGAAAAATTTTGCAACTTCTGGATACCGCTGTCTTTGGTGCTGTTTTCGCCGTCAAAGTTGGTTCAGCTGACGGTGAGCGCGTTTTATGCCTCGGCGGCGGCGAACGACCCCGTTTCGTTATCGGAGCTGTTCATTATCGCATTTTTGGCAATGCAAATGAGCATTTCCACGCCGAATGCGGGCGGCGGTATCGCGGCGTCGTTCAGCATACTTTTGGCGCAACTGGGCTTGCCGCTTGAACTTATCGGCTCGCTGATGATTGCCGACGTTATGACGGGCAACATCTTCACGGGGATAAATGTCGTTGTCCGCGAATGTGAACTTGTGACGCTCGCAACCAAAATGAATTTCGTTAAATGTTCCGTCGAAGAGGAGGCGCGTCGTTGATTACGCCCGAATTTTTGGAGCAGGTCGAAAAGTATTTGGCGTGGCGTTGCTTGGATCAACGGTGGTTTGATTACAGGGAACGGCTCGGCAAGCCCGTCAATTTGCGCAAGCTCAAGTGCTTTGAAGGTGCCTGCGGGCGAACCGATGAGTTTTTGGCGGATCTCATCAAAGAAGCTCAAGCCGGTGAAGCTTGCATGGGTAATTTGCCGCAACCGATAACCGACGCCGAACGCGCCAAAATGTTGGAGACGCGCCGAAATTATTTTGCCAATTACCTGTTCGCGCTGATTAAGCAAAAAAATTTTACCGAAGCCGAAGTCGCCGAACGCGCTCACGTCGACGCCGCGATATTTTCAAAACTGCGCAACGTCCGAAAATACATTCCCGAAGAGCGCACAATTTGGGCATTGTTTTTCGCGTTGGAGCTGACCTTCGACGAAGCAAACTCGCTGATGTATCGCGCGAAGATTTATTTGTCCGCGAACGTCTGGGAAGAGGTCATCCTGATTTATTTTTTGGTAGAGAGCATTTACGACCTGTCGCTGTTCAATGAAGTCTTGGAACATTACGGGCTTGCGCCGTTGGAAGTGACGGAAGATTTCTCGATTCGCCCCGACGAAAAACCTTTCAGCGACGACAGTTTGATTGAGCGCATCGACCTGTACATCGAAGAAAATTTTTACGACACGTCGTGGATTGAGGAACAGGCGCGGCGCGGTACGAGATTTTCTTACAGCGTCAAAGCTCTCGGCGAGCCGGCAGAGTCCGTTAAAACTTTTGAGATCATCATTCGCAAGCTGAAAGACAAAATCGGTATGTCGGGAAATTTTTTTTCGGATTATCTGTTCAAACTCATCAAGCAAAAAAAATTGTCGGACGTCGAAGTTTACAAGGCGGCACATTTGGACAGGCGCATCTTCTCGAAAATTCGCAACGAAAAAACTTACATGCCCGCCAAAAAAACCGTGTTGGCGATTGCTTTTGCCATGAAACTCGACTTCAAGGAAACGAACAATTTGTTATGGCGTGCAGGTTATTCTTTGAGCGCGGGACGCAAAGAGGACGTGATTGCCGCGTATTTTATCGACAATCAAATTTACGACCTGTTTCTGCTCAATGAAGTTCTGAACTACTACGGCTGCCCGCTGATTGGCGATTGAACGAAAGGAGCATCGATTTGGATATTGATTACTTGATTTTTCTGCAGGGTTTGCGGCAGGATTGGGGCGGCGAAACATTTTTCGCGCTGATATCCGCGCTGGTTACAAGTCCGTTGACGGCGGCAATTCCCGCAATACTTTTTTGGTGCATAAACAAAAACGCGGGACTGTTCATCCTGTTCAACTCGATATGCGGGCGCGTAATCAACGACCTGATTAAAGGAACGCTGTGCATCTATCGTCCGTGGATTGGCAACGAGGAACTGATACCTTCGGCGGCGGCGCAGGAAAAGGCGTCGTCATTCTCGTTACCAAGCGGGCACACGCAATTCACCACGGCGGTTTACGGCGGCTTCGCGTTCTTCTATCGGCGGCAACTCCCGCAACTGATTGTGCCCTGCGCGGCGATAATTTTGCTCGTGGCGTTCAGCAGAAATTTTTTGGGCGTGCACACGCCGCAAGACGTTCTTGTCTCGATAATTTATTCAGTCGCGCTGATGTTCGCGGCGGAAAAAATTTTCGCGTGGATCGGTCGCGACGAAGGTCGAAGATTTTTTGTCTTCATCGTCGGATTAATCGCGGTGTCGACAATTTTCATGTGGCTGAACTTCAAGCCGTACCCCGAAGACTTCATCAACGGCAAAGTTATCGTCGACCCGCTTGCCGCCCGCACGGACGCCTTCGACGCGCTGGGCTTCGGACTGGCGTTTTTCCTCGGCTGGTTTATGGAGCTGAAATTTGTCAACTTCAAAACGAACGTCTCGCCGATTGTCCGCTTGCGGCGAATTATTATCGGCTTCGCAGTTCTGGGCGTGATATACGTCGCCATATACCCGCTACTGAAAATTTTCGTTGGCGTCGCGGCTTACAAGTTCTTCAAAGCGTTCTTGCCGTTCTATTCGATGTTGTTCGTGATACCGCTGATTTTCACGGAAGTCGAGCGGCGTTTCAAGTGACAAAAAAAATTCCCCGCCAAAATCTGACGGGGGATTTTTTATTTGCAAGTTTTGTGTTTTCGCGGCGGAGCATAATCCGAACCGAAACGCTCGCGGAGGCGGTGGAGTTCGGCGCGGCTGATGTAAATCGGTCGCCCGCAAACTTTGCACGGTTGCGGCAAGCAGACATTTTCTTTGCGGCACTCGTCGCAGTAGTAAGCTTTGCCTTGCGCCGATAAATCGTCGATGAAACCGCGATTGACGGAAAAACTTTGTCCGCAAGCCGCGCACGTCATGAAAATTTTTTCATTGCGATAGTTGGCGCAGTCACGGCAGTATTCGGAAATTTTTTTGCCCTGCGAACGCAATTCGTGGAGGACGGCGCGTTTGAAAGTTATCGGACGTTGGCACCGCTTGCACCTGCCGACGGACTCTTCGCGCTCCCAACAGTCACGGCAATATTTCGACGGCTCTTTGCCTTGCGAATGTAAATCGTCGACTTGTCCCTGCGTGACGAAAAATTTTTGTCCGCAAGCCGCGCACGTCATGAAAATTTTTTCGTTGCGACGGTTGGCGCAGTCACGGCAGTATTCGGAAATTTTTTTGCCCTGCGAACGCAATTCGTGGAGGACGGCGCGTTTGAAAGTTATCGGACGTTGACACCGCTTGCACCTGCCGACGGACTCTTCGCGCTCCCAACAGTCACGGCAATATTTCGACGGCTCTTTGCCCTGCGAATGTAAATCGTCGACTTGTCCCTGCGTGATGAAAAATTTTTGTCCGCACGCCGCGCACGTCATGAAAATTTTTTCGCGACGCGCCTTCAAGCAATCCGTACAGTAAGGAAAATCGTCTTCGGTCTTTTGCGTATGTGCCACGTCCCGCGCCCGAACGATGACTTCATTTTTGCGACACCGTTTGCAAGTGTGCCGCCAAATAATTTTGCACTCCGCACACAACTCCTCACGCGGCTGACGATAAACGTAGCGGGCGGCGTTGGTATACAACATGTCCGCGCCGCAATGACTGCACTTGTAATGCTCGCCGTCAAAGAGACATTCGGGACAAAAGCCCTCCGTCAATTCGTCCGCGTCGAACTTTTTGCCGCAACCCGCGCAGGTCAAACGATTATCGCAATCTTGAGCGGGCAAATAATCTTGCGCACGTGTAAACGGCGTTTCGGTAAGATCGTCGCCGAAAATTTCCTGCGGCGGCTCGCGGAAGTTCAACGGAAATTCTGCGGCGAAAAATTCTGCGTAACCGACCACTTTAGCGCAACGTTCCAAATTGTCGGCGACGGTCTGCATGAGGTGACCGGCTTTGTAACGGCGAAAATATTTCAGCGAACCGATGATAATCAGCAAATTCCTTGCGCGGGAAAAGGCTACGTTCAAGCGTGCGGCATCCGAAAAATATTTCGTCGGCGTATGCGCCCGCGTGGTGCAGTAAATCACAACATCCGCCTCGTCGCCTTGGAAGGCGTCAATCGTGTTTACGGCAATGTTCGCAAGTCGTTCGGCGCGCAACCTCCAATGCAATTTTTTGTTCTGACGTTTGTACGGCGTAATGACGGCGATTCGTCCCGAAAAATTTTCGCGGAGCCGCTTGAGCAAGTCGACCGCAACTTGAATCTCGCGCTCGTTGTAGGGGCTGCTTTTCTTGCCGCCCGTCAAGTCGTCCTGTTGCTCGCGGTAAGTGTCGTCGCCGTCCATGTTCAGGAAGAGTATATTGTTGCCGAAGAACATCGGAAATTTTTTATCGCAATTCGGTGCGCAGGCAAGTTGCCCGCCATAAAACAAGCGGCTGATCATATCGCCAATCGGTATCGGCATACGGAATTGAATGTTGAGCATACATTTGTTGTCGTCGGGACAAGCTTCGTAAAGCTTTTCAAACAGGCTCGTCGCGAAAAATCTGTCGCGGCTGTCCTCGTCGATGATGTCGCTGATGTTTAACTTTGTCTCGTCGAAAAAGGCGGGGTCAGTGACGGGCGGCAACTGCTTGTGGTCGCCGATGATTATGATTTTTTTTGCGCGGTTAATCGGCATGAGCAATTCGCCCGGCAAAGCTTTACCCGCCTCGTCCGCGACGACAAGATCAAAGCTCAACTTGTCCAAGCCGAAATTTTTTTTCTCCAGCCCGACGCACGTCGCACCCGTCACGGAAAAATTTTTCAGCAGGTATTCGCCGATTTGCCATTGAGTTTCGGCGTTGGTCAACATGTCGCACCAAATTGCCCGATAACGTTGCAGGTCGGCGCGGCAAGGTTTTGTCAATGTCGCCCGATATTCGGCAACGCGATTTTCCAACGACAACTCCTTAAGCTCGTCGGCAATTTTGTCGTCGTTGCCGCAACGAACAATCGCCGAACGTTCAATGCCCATTGCCGGCAAGCCTCGCAGGACGTTGTCGACAGCGACGTTTGCCTGCGACACCACCAAAATTTTCGACGCGGGCGCAAGTTTGAGCTGTTGCCAAATAATTTCCTTGATGACGGTCGTTTTGCCCGTGCCCGGCGGTCCTTGAATCATGAAAAAATTTTCCACGGCAATGGCGCGCACGACGGCTGTCAGTTGATTTTTGTTGCGCAGGAGTGACGGATTTTTAATCGTCGTCGGGCGTCGCCCCGAATCTTTGAACGGCAAGCGGCTCAAATCGAAAATGCATTCCTTGAGCGCGGGACGTTGCATTTGACTGCGCCGAAAATCTTCCAACGCCTTCAACTGCATGAGTTCGGGGTAAGGGAATTCGCGAACGTGCACCTCCACGCGCCAACCGACGCCGTCCAAAAATCTGTCGTCCCAAAAATCATGCGCCGTTATGATTTTGAAGTCGTCCTTGAACGTGACAAAAATTTTTCTGCCGTCCGCGTCGCGAACAAAAAAATTTGGCTCCGCCTCGTGTTTGTGTGCTTGCCGAACATAAAAATTTTTAAGCCGCGCCGCGCCGTCGTCAGTCGTCAGCAAACGTTTCGCGTCGACCTGCTCCAAAATATCAACGCACTCAAAGCCGCCGCTTTCCTTGACACGAACAAGCCGCCGCATTACCGCGCACCACTGATTGAAGAACAAAACGTTGTCCCGATTGAATTTGATGCGCCGTTGCTTGAGAAATTCCGCGTTCAAATAAACGAACAAATTCAACGACTCCTGCAGTTGCTCGTGTTCAAGTGTCGCCGCACGTTCGGCGTTGACCGAATTCAAATCGGCATCCAACGCGACAAAAATATCGTCGGCTCCAATCATTTCCGCGTCGGGCAAAAATTTTTCAAAGCACATCGTCGGGAATTCGTCGCCGCTGAAATCGACTTGGAAGACGAGCTTTTGCCCCAGCTGACATTTGTAACGCGTCGCAGAAAAATTTTCGTCCTCGACAATCGGCGCGATGTACCATTCGTCGTAAGAGTTGTCCGCGTTGCGTTTGTTGACGGTTGCCAAAAAATTATTCACGTCGCGACTTTTTATCAGCAACGGCACGTTTCGGAAGCGTTCGACGCTCAAACAATCTTCCACGCGTTCGGTAGCGTTCACATAATTTAACGTCTTGCGGTCGTAATTCATCACGTAAACGAATTTCCGTTTGCCGATGGGCTCATCTCGTCTGTCGCGGCAAAATTTTTTTCGGAGCGTGACTTCAATGCCGTCCGCGTCCAAAATGTAAGCGTCGACGTAACCGCGCTCGTTGAGCTTGTGGCGTTTGATTTTGCCTTCCAGCCGAACGTTCGGGCTCAACTCCAGCTTGTGAAGGAACATGCCCTTCACGCAGGAAAGTTTGTTTACGTAAGTCGTGTCGTCGTAACCTTCCGCAAGGCAGAAAATAATTTCGTCGTCGGGAAAGAGTCGGTCGATTTGCTCGCTGTCTTCGCAGAAAAATTTGCAGTCGACGCGGGGATGAATGCTTTTCTCGAATTCGCCGCCAAGCAGTTCGTCGCGTTCAAAGCCGATAATTTTTCCGGGGTAAGCCCAAAATTCCGGCAACCTCATTTGAAACGGCTCAAGCAGTTCGCCCGTGCGCTCAAAGAGTTTTTCCGCCGCCTTACCGTAACGTTCCAAATATCGCAGGTAAGCTTTTTGTCGCGTCGAGGATTCGTAAGCGTCGTTCAAAATTGCCTGCATGGAATTTTGCCGCAATGCCGTCGCTTGATCTTCCGAGCGCGATTTTTTCAGCGTGTCAATCGTCCGCCGCGTCTGCTCAAGCAAATCGTTCCTGTCGTCGATTTGACCTTGCAATTCCGCCATCAGCACATCGAAATTTTTACGGTTGTGCGACTTGCGTTCTTCAATGGCGCGTTGTCGCTCCAACCACAAATCGTGCGCCGTCTGCCGCCGCATGTTTTCCAAATCGCGTTGACGGTTGCTGACAATCCGTGAATATTCGGTGTCGGAAGCGGCGAGATATTCGCGGTGGTTTTCTTCCAGCCGACGTTGCCGCTCACGCTCACCGTCGCTCAACGCGTTGAAAAGCAATGCGCCGCCGACAACCACTGCCGCGCCGATTAAAAGTGTCGGAAACAATTTCAAGCCCTCCGCATCGTTACTTGTACAGCTCGTGAATTTGCGCGGCGTATTCAAAAAGTTTGTCGTCAAGCCGCTTGAGCTCCGTCAAAAATTTTTCGTCCGCCACGTCGGAATTCAAACACCGCCGCCGAAGTTCCTGCGCGTAATCAATCACGGGGTCGACGATTTTTTCAAGCTGCGTCACGCGTCTGCGCCACTGTTCCTGCGAAAATTCGCGGTCTTTTTGACGGTCGGCAAGCTCCAATTTAAATCGCTCAAACTCAAACCGCTTGACATTCAAATCGGTTTTCAGATTCGCCAAATAACGAACGGTCTCTTGCTCCTGCTGAATTTGTACCTGACGAGTTTCTTCGCGCTTGCCGGAAATGTAAGCCTCCGCCCGAATTTCGACCTGCCGAGTCTGTTCGCGACTCGTCCGAATTTGCGCGTAAGCTTGAATGGCGGTGTTCACCACGGAAAGCACGCCGTTGATTAGTGCCGCGCCCGTATTCATGACGCCCATAAACGCGGCAAGGTAATTGTTGCTCGACGTTTGATGAGCGGCAAGGCGATTGTTGTCCAGTTGCACGGCGCGTTCGTTGTCGGAAATTTTTTTGCGCGTGTAATTGTCCGCGACGTTCGTAACAACCTCGGCGGCGGGCTCAACAAGCGGTATCAAACTTGTTGTTTTAAGTGCCATTGCAATTCCTCCGTTAGCGGTCAATCTTGTTGAGCAAATCGCGAAGCCATTTCTGCTTGACGCGGCAGTCTTCGCAGACTTGATAATAAAATTTGTTGCGCGTCACAAATTTTTCGGGACTGTCCTCAATTTCGGCAAGGAAAGTCTGCGCCTCCTCCAAGAACGACCGATAAAACTCCAGCATTTTAATCTGCGCGGCGACCTCGCGTTGATGACGTTCCCTGTCGTTGCGAATGACTTCAACCTGCGCGGCACTTTGTTGCTCAATGTGTTTCGTCTCCAAGTCAAATTCCCGACGCTTAGTGTCCAAAAAATTTTTCAGCCGCTCGGCATAGTTCGCAATGATAATTTCGCTTTGCCGACGCGCCTCGGCATTTCGGGCATCAAGCGCATTTTCCGCCGCAGAAATTTGTCGCGCCAAATCCCGCGTGCGATTGCGCTCGACCAAATAATTCGCGAACGCCGTAAAAATATTCAAGCTGTCCGCGCAGTGTCGGCGGGCAACGTCAAGATTTACTGCACCGTCATAGCGCGACGGCAAATTTTCCGCAGTCGGCACCGCCTCCGAAAGTTCATCCGTCCGCAAAGAGTAAGCGTCCTTCACGCGCATAAAAAGTCACCTGCCACATTTTCCGCAACCAAAATTTTTACGCGATGAATCCCCTCGTCGACGACACCGCCGTCATAAAGCGACGGCAAATTTTCCGCAGTCGGCACCGCCTCCGAAAGTTCGTCCGTCCGCAAAGAGTAAGCGTCCTTCACGCGCATAAAAAGTCACCTGCCACATTTTCCGCAACCAAAATTTTTACGCGATGAATCCCCTCGTCGACGACACCGCCGTCATAAAGCGCAGAAATTTTTTCCGTGAGCTCGCCGCCTTCAAATTCGGGGCTCGCGCTGAAAGAGAGCGTAACCTCCTCCGAATCGCTGTCGTCGCAGTCGCCCGTGAGTATCGTTCCAAGCAGAAGGTCGACGCAAAATTTCCGCACACCCGCCGCCGAAGTCACCGTGAACTTTCTGACGGGAATTTCGGCGTTAAACGTCCGCGCCGAATCAAACGTAATGCAACCGTCAAAATTATTTTCGCCGACGACGGGCAGATAACGCAGTTCGCGGGCGGCAAAAGACAACTCCGCCGTCTGCTTCCCGCGCAGGATTTTCAGATCGTCGATGACATTGCCCGCGCCGCGTCCGATTAAAACTTTCTTCGCCAACGCAGAAATATCCGCGAAGTCGGCAACCCAAACTTGCTCGCAATTTTTCACGACGGCGGCGCAATTCGTGTCCGCGAAACTTTTTTTGAGCTCAACGGTTTTGGGCAACAGGACGGGCATTTTCATCAACAGGTCGGAAAAAATTTGCGGCGGCTCGACGTTAAAGGCATTGATAGCGTCGCTCAACGTCAAAATTTTTTCCGCGTCTTCCGGCGAAATGTCGCGGGCGGCACGCATTACATTTTCGATTACGGGCGGCGGCAACAGCGTGACTGCGGCAATGTCGGTGGGGGATTTTCTGTCGCGCAACATGAGCAATGTCAACAACTCCAAATCGTTGAGCTTATAATCCGACGCGGCGAAATCCACGCGCAAATTTTCTTTTATCAGCGGCGTGCAGAAAAATTTTCTTTGCACGGGCAGATAACATTTCGGCTGAATCATCTCGTTGACCTCGCAAAAGTTTTTACGAAATTTTCGACGGCACAAAAAAAAAACCTGCCGCCAAATTTTCGGCGGAGGTTTTTTCAATCGTCCTTAGGTTTTAGTCGCGCGATGTGGAATGTTCCCGTCACGAGCTCCTTGCGGTGGCAGTGCGGGCACTCGTTGGCAATGACGCCCGTATATCCGCAAACGGGGTCGCGGTCGACGGGGTGATTAATGCTGAAGTAACCCATATCGGCATCGTGCATTGCGCGAACCAGTGCCTCGAACGCGGAAAGATTTTTCGTCGGGTCGCCGTCCATTTCGATATAGGCGATGTGTCCCGCGTTGCACAGGGCGTGATACGGTGCCTCAATTTGAATCTTGTCGCCCGCGCAAATCGGGAAGTAAACGGGCACGTGACTTGAATTCGTCATGTACGGGCGGTCGGTGACGCCTTTGATTATGCCGTAGACTTTGCGATTGGCGCGTTGAAATTGTCCCGCAGTCGATTCGGCGGGCGTCCCGAAGGTCGTCCAGTTGCGACGTTCCGCCTTAGTGTAGGCATCCGTGCGTTCGCGAAGGTGCCCGACGATTTTCAAGCCGAGCTGTTGAGCCGCGTCGCTTTGACCGTGGTGCTTGCCCGTCAGCGCAACCAAACATTCCGCCAACCCGCAAAAGCCGATTGAGTAGCTGGCGTGCTTGAGAACGTCTTTAATTTTGTCCGTCGGCTTGAGCTTGTCCGAATCCATCCAGACGCCCTGCCCCATTAGGAACGGGAAATTGTAGACGTGCTTTTCCTCAATCGTCCGCAGGCGCAACAGCAAATAATCGTGGCAAATCGTTATGTACTTGTCGAAGAGCTCAAAAAACTTTTCAACGTCGCCCTTGGACTCAAGCGCAAGCTTCGGCAGATTAATCGTCACGAAGGCGAAATTTCCGCGACTGCCCGACTGCTCGCGCCCGTTGACGTTGCTCATGACACGCGTCCGGCAACCCATTGTCGCCACGCAACTGTTGTAGTCGCCGGGCTTGTAGTACGGCAGGTTATACGACGCGTCGATGTTCACGAAATTCGGGAAGAGCCGCTTTGCACTGACCTTGCATGCCTGACGGAACAAATCGTAGTTCGGGTCGTCGACGTTGTAATTGACGCCCGACTTGAGCTGAAAGACGCTTATCGGGAAAATCGGCGTCTCACCGTTGCCGAGCCCAGCGTCAATGGCGTTGAGCACCTCACGAATCACCAGCCGACCTTCGGGCGACGTGTCCATGCCGTAGTTGATTGAGCTGAACGGAACTTGCGCGCCCGCCCGACTGTGCAACGTGTTGAAATTGTGAATCAGAGCCTCCATAGCTTGATGAGTTTCTTCCGCAACGTCCGCGCACGCCGCACGATAAACTTTCGCCGCCAATTCAGCCGAGCCGACGACCTGCGACAGATTTTCCACGGCGGGGGAGTTTTCAGCCTCCGAATAAGTGCACACATTAAAATCAATTTCGCCCGCCGCAGTCACGCCGCAAAAGTCGCAGGCACGTTTGACCTCGTCGCGAATCGCCCGCCTGAAGGACTTGCGCACGCCTTCCGCCATTGCATAATCGAACGCGTTGATTGACTGCCCGCCGAACATGTCGTTTTGATTCGATTGAATCGCGATACAGGCAAGCGACGCGTAGGAGCGGATTGAGTTCGGCTCGCGCAAGAAGCCGTGCCCCGTGCTGAAGCCGCCGTGAAAAAGTTTCAGCAAGTCAATCTGGCAACAGTTGAACGTTATCAGCGAAAAATCTTTGTCGTGAATGTGAATCCAGTTATCCCTGTCGGCTTGAGCAAATTCTTCGGGCAAAACGTAATTATCGACGAAGTACTTGGAACTTTCCGCGCCGAGTTTGAGCATGATGCCCATTGATGCGTCGGTGTTGATATTGGCGTTGTCGCGCTTGAGGTCGACGTTGACGCTGTCGGCAAAAAAAATGTCGCGGTAGGTGTCGACCAATTTTTTCTGCGCGGCGCGACGCTGTGAATGTTTTTGCCGATAGACGATGAATTGTTTTGCCACGTCAAAAAATCCGTGAGCCATCAAAGCCTTTTCGACTTGGTCTTGAATTTCCTCGACGCCGACAACTTCATTGGCGGAAATTGCGCGCTCAACGGTATCGGTCACGCGTTGCAAGTCGTCGTCGGAAAGTCTGTCGGCAGGCGTCGTCGCGTCACGATTCGCGCCGGCTATTGCGTTGAAAATTTTTTCGCGGTCGTAGTTCACGCGCTGACCCGAACGTTTACGAACTTTGACCGATTGCATATCGTTCCCCTCCTTTCCTGTGTAAGTGGCGCGATTATACCAAATTACGGCGGGCTTGTGAACAGGGCGACATTGGCGTTGCGACGCGAAAGTCACTTCCAAAGCAAGGCGTGACGCGAAAAAAAAATTTTTACTTGAGCGCGGCGGTGAAGGTGACATTGCCCGCGTCGGCATGAATCGAGTATTCGACGTTGCCGCGACTTGTCGTCCAGTCGTAGGCGTCTTCGGCGGCAACATTCTTGAGCATTCGTAAATCGCGCAAGACTTCGCTGCGGTCGTCAACGTCGAGTTCGGGATTGAGCGTCGCAATTAAAAGTCCCAGCACGTTCAGCGTCTTGAAGGATTCGTCTTGATTTTCGGGCGCGGCAAAAATTTTCAGCGCGGTAATATTTCCGTCAGCGTCGACCGTACCTTCAAGCGTGAGTTGCGGCGCGAATTCGTGGCGGAAAATTTTCCCGTCGACATCAAGCGGCGCGTCAATCGTCAAATTCAGATTCGGCGCGAGCTTGCGGGCGGAGGCGTTGAATTTTTCGCGGAAGACTTCGGGCGTCAAACTCCGGTCAAAATCTTTACCAAGGTTGCCCGCCGAAATGTTTGCGTAGATGAAAAACGCCGTGCATATGGCGGCGATTGCGATATTGGCGTTCCTGTCGAACGGCGAATATTTGTACATGAACAGCCAGCCCAGCGGCGGAATAAACAGACATAACGCCAACATCGCGCCGATTTTTACGTAAGACAGCAAGTCGTAACCTCCTCTGAAAATTAATCCCTGTCGAAAAATTTCTCGGCAGGGAATTTTTTTGTTCAAGCGTAGCTCAACCACGTGAAAATGAATATCGCGATTGAGACAATGCCGTTGCGCATGAAGTATGCCTGCGTGACTTCGCGGTAGTCGTTCGGGCGAACAAGCGCGTGTTGATAAATCAGTGCCGCCGCCGCGATTGCGACGCCGACGAAATACGCCGCGCCCATGTTCAGCATAAACCCGACCGTCACGAAACAGACGATTGAAATTGCGTGGAGCCGCCGCGCGATTAACAATGCGCCCGCCGCGCCGTAACGTGTCGCCAAGGAGTGGAGCCCGTGCCGTTTGTCGAAGTGTTCATCTTGTGCGCCGTAAACCGCATCGAACGCGCCGATCCATAACGCGACTGCCACGCACAAAATTATCATCGGCAGGGCGATTTCTTCCGTGACGGCGACCCACGCGCCCGCAGGTGCCATTGCGATTGCCAAGCCTAAGAATAAGTGACACCACGGAGTGAATCGTTTCGTGAACGGATAAATTATGAACGGTGCCGCCGCGATTGGCAACAACTTCAAACATATCGGCGGGAGTTGCGCGACCGTCACGACAAGCACGATTAAACACGCCGCGATAAAAATCAGAGCCTCGCCCGCCGAAATTTCGCCGCGCACCATTGCCCGATAACTAAGTCGCGGCTGAAGTCTGTCGTATTTCAAATCGGCAAGGTTGTCGATTGCGATTGCCGCCCAACGCGCCGAAGTTATCGCCAACAAAATCAACACGACCGTCCACGCGTCGGGGGGACCGTTCGCCGCCATGAATGCGCTTGCCAACGCGAACGGCAAACTAAATATCGTGTGCGGCAGGGCGACGTTGTTGGCGTGCGATTTAAATTTGCTCATTGCTTTTCAAAGTCGCCGTCGGGTAAAAGTTTCCACGTCTCGTCAGCCCGCGCAGAGTTTTTCAAAATGCGTTCGATGTTGCGGGCGTCGCTGAAGTCGAAAAATTTTTCGGCAGCCTCCCGCGACGAGCCGCCCATAATTTTGCGCCCGACAATGCGTTCGCGGAGCAAATCGGCGTCGGCGTCGATGAACACGGAATAATCGGCAAGCACGCGAACATCCGTCCAGCCCCTGTCCTTGAGCAGCAGGTAGTTGCCCTCAATCAAAACAATGTCGTCCTCGACGCTGAAATAATCGGGCAAGACGTCGTGAATCCTGCGGTCGTAAATGTTCCAATCGGTGCCCTCCTGCCGCAGTTCGCGAATCTTTTCGACGAGCAAGTCAACGTCAAAAGTTTCGGGCGCACCTTTGATGTCGCGCATGAGAATTTGTTGCCCGTCGCGTTCAACGTTGGTAACGTTCATGTAAGCGGCGGTGTAGTGGAAGCCGTCCATGCCGAGCGCACGAATCGGATCGACTTCGTCGGAACGTTCGCGGCTCAACCACTCAAGGAACTGCGCAACCGTCGATTTGCCGGAGCCGGGCGGCGCGACAAGATACGCGATAACTTTCCTGTCGAGTGTAAGGCGCAGGTCGGTCAGTTCGTGCAGGAGCGGCATAAAAATTTCTTCGACCGCCTGTTCGCTGAATCGGACTTCCTGCGTGAGCCCGTTGACTTCCATGTTGTACGTCAGAAATTTTTTGTCCATGGTAACACCTCGCGAAAAATCAATCATAAATTGCGCCGCGCTTGTCAATTTTCACGACGAGGATTATAACTTTGTCGTCTTTAATTTGAGCGACGATTCGATAATCGCCGACGCGATAACGCCAATAACCGTGCCATTCGCCGCTTAGTGCCTTGCCGTGCGCCCGCGGATTTTCGCAACCGTCCAAGTTAGTTTCAATCCACTTTTTGATTCGTTCACGAACAGGCGCATCAAGCTTATTAAGTTTTTTCAGAGCCGATTTTTTGTACTTAACCGAATATCTCATGCGCCGGCTCTCCGCCAAAATTCTTCATGCGATAACGGTTCGTCGGTATCTTCTTTTAGTATTGCCTCCGCCTCGCGAATGTCTTCTTCATCTTCGAGATGGTCAAGCATTGTCCGCCGAAGAAGTTCCGACGGAGTAAGTCCTTTTTCGTCCGCGTATTTTTTAAGCAAAGCAAAAGCTTCGTCGCGGAAATTCACAGTCACTGCAACCATGTCAATCAAACTCCTTTCGTTCAAGAAATTTCGCCGTCACGAATCAATTCACGCGCCGGCAACGTGACGTTGCATCCAAATGACGCGGCAAAGTCGTCAACACCGTGAGCAGTCGCCGCGCCGCAATGTTCAAACAATTTCGCCGTCACGAATCAATTCACGCGCCGCCTTGCCCGTAAGGTGTTCAATCGTCATCACGGGTACGACAACCGCGCTCAAGCGAGCAAGTTCCTTTGCGCGAAGTTCGGCGTCGACGTTCGGCGAAAATTTATCGGCAAGCAGTTCAAGCCCGCGCAGTTTATCGGGGTCGGAGTTGTCCTCGATAAGCCGCATACGTCCGAAGGCAATCGCGCTGGTGAAATACGTCGTGAACTCTTCGGCAACGACCTCGTGCCTGTCGACGACGCAAAACGAAACTTTATCGTTGCGGCGGACGGCGTCGAGTTTGTGCCCGACCTTCGCGCTGTGGAAATAAATTTTGTTGCCGTCGACCGCGTAATTAATCGGCACGGCGTAAGGATAGCCGTCGTCGCCCGAAAGTGCCAACACGCCGTAATCGCCGCCGCGCAGAATTTTTTCCGCCGCCGCCGTCGAAAGCTGACACTTGGTGCGCCGCATTGCTCTGAACATGAAAACGCCTCCTCAATGTCCCGCGCTGATACCGTCGCGGATAAATTCGGCAAGCTTGTTGCATTCTTTGGTTGCGCAGTCGATTTTGAGCAGTTCGCGTCGACAATCGAGCAGTTCTCGAATCGTCGCGTCGATTTTTTTCAGCGTGAGCTTGTCCTCGGCGGCGGCAACTTCACGCAACGTTTGGCAACAGCCCTTGAGCAAATCGGCGCGAAGTTTGGCGCGATATTCGTTGCGGGCGGTGATTTGTTCCGCAAGCGTGGTGAGCTGTTCCATCGTGTGAATCGCCGCAAGATAATCGTACTTCATCTGCGCCGTAAGTGAATCGTGATTGAGCGCGTCCCTGAATCTGTCAATCGTTGCCACGTCAAGCACCCCTATCTGTCACGTCTGCGGCGACCGTCGCGGGCATTGCGCAGGTCTTTAAGGTCTTTAATCGTGCGCGAATCACTGCGGCGACTGTCGGAGCGTTGTTGCGGCTTATCGGAACGTTGCGGACGGTCATTACGTTGCGGCGGACGGTCTGAACTGCGCGGACGTTCGGAGCGTTGCGGACGCGGATTATCGCCTTCAAGCAATGCGCGGTGACTGGCGTTGATGCGTCCCTTGTCGTCGATTTCGGTAATTTTGACTTTGAGTTTGTCGCCAATCTTAACGGCGTCTTCGACAGTCGGAACGCGCTTGTCGGACAGCTGCGAAATGTGGCACAAAGCTTCCTTGCCGAAAGCAATTTCCACGAACGCGCCGCTCGGCAAAAGTCGCGTGACGGTGCCTTCGTAGACTTCGCCGACCGTAACTTCGTGAACAATATGCTCGATAATTTCAATGGCGCGGTCAATGCCCTCGACGTTGCGGCTCGTGACGAAAATTTGTCCGTCCTCGTGAATGTCAATTTCAACGCCCGTTTCCTCGATGATTTTGTTGACGACTTTGCCGCCCGTGCCGATAACTTCGCGGATTTTGTCGACGGCAATTTTAATCGTGCGGACGCGCGGCGCATACGGCGACAAGTCGGGCGCGGGTTCGCTGATAACTTCAAGCATCTTGCCCAGAATGAAACTTCTGCCGCGTTTGGCTTGAGCAAGAGCATCCGCCAAAATTTCGCGCGATATGCCCGCAACTTTGATGTCCATTTGAATCGCCGTGACGCCCTCGACGGTGCCCGCAACTTTAAAGTCCATGTCGCCGAGCGCGTCTTCCATGCCCTGAATATCCGTTAAAATCGTGTGCGCGTCGCCGTCCTTGACGAGACCCATTGCCACGCCGCTGACGGGACGTTTAATCGGGACGCCCGCTTGCATAAGGCTCAACGTACTGCCGCAGACGCTGCCCATTGAGCTGGAGCCGTTGCTCTCCAAAACCTCCGACACAAGCCGAATCGTGTATGGAAAATCTTCAATCGACGGAATGACGGGAATCAGCGCACGTTCCGCCAACGCGCCGTGACCAATTTCGCGACGACCGGGACTGCGTGCGGGACGCGCCTCGCCGACGCTGTAGCCGGGGAAATTGTAATGATGTATGTAATGCTTCGTGTATTCGGGATCGAGTCCGTCGATTATTTGTTCGTCTCCGATTGAGCCGAGCGTCGTAATCGTCAGCACTTGAGTTTGTCCGCGTGTGAACAGTCCCGAACCGTGCGTGCGTGCGAAAAGTCCGACTTCGCATGTGACGGGGCGCACTTCCTCAAGTCCGCGACCGTCGGGACGAATTTTTTCATGCGTAATCATGCGGCGGACAACTTCCTTTTCGAGCTTGTAGAAGACCGCGCCGATGTCCTTAGCCGCCGTGGGATATTCTTCGGCGGGGAATTTTTCCGACAGCTGTTCGACGACTTGAGCTTTGAGTTCGTCGAGTGCCGCCTCGCGTGCAAGCTTGTCGGGGTTGCGGATAACGGTATCAATTTTTTCAAGCGCGACTTCACGGACAGCCGCCGCGACTTCCTCATTCGGTTGGAACAGCGCGACTTCGCGTTTGGGTTTGCCGACAGCCGCCGCAATTTCCTCTTGGAAGGCGACGAGCTTTTTAACCGCCTCGTGCCCGAACAAAATCGCGTCGAGAACAATTTCTTCGGGAAGTTCTTTAACGCCCGCCTCAACCATCATCACGGCATCTTTCGAGCCCGCGACGATTAAATCCATTTCGGAAACGTCAAGCTGTTCTTTCGTCGGGTTGATGATAAATTCTCCGTCAATGCGCCCGACGTGCACGCCCGCAATCGGTCCGCCGAAAGGAATATCGCTGACGCAAAGTGCACAGCTCGCGCCGAACATGCCAGCAATTTCGGGCGCGTTGTCCTCGTCGTAGCAAATGACCGTCGCGATAATCTGCACGTCGTTGCGGAAGCCGTCGGGGAACAGCGGGCGAATCGGTCTGTCAATCAGGCGGCTTTTGAGAATCGCGCTGGTTTGCGGACGACCTTCACGCTTGATGAAGCCGCCGGGGATTTTGCCCGCGGAATACATCTTCTCCTCGAAGTCGACGGTCAGCGGGAAGAAGTCGACGCCTTCACGCGGTTCGGCGGACATCGTCGCCGCAACCAAAACCGCCGTGTCGCCGTAGCGAACGAGTACCGCGCCGTTCGCCTGCTTAGCCATTTTGCCGTGCTCGACGATTAATTTTCTGCCGCCGAGCTCCATTTCAAAAGTATTCAAAATTGTTTCCTCCTAATCGTTTGTCGCGCTAACCTTCGACAAAAATACGAATCTTCCTTCAACGGCGCGGACGGCTTGTCGCGTGCAGGTTAGTGCAAATTTTCCGTGCACTGTTGAAAAAAAATTCCGCTTGCCATAAAATTTCTGTCGTATTCGTGGCGGCGATATCAGCCGTCCGTACCGCAACCGTTGCTGTTCACGGCGAACAATTTTTTGCCGCATGGAGGAAGTTATTGATATGTTTACGGAAGATTTCGGCGTGACGAAAATTTCGGTGCGCTGTTGAAAAATTTTCCGCTTGCCCTAAAATTTCTGTCGTATTCAAATTGCGCTCAAATCGAAGCACGGAGGAAATTATCATCATGTTTTTGGAAGAACGACACGCAAAAATTTTGGATATGCTCAATCGCGACGGCAAAGTTCTCGTCAAGGAGTTGGCGGAAATTTTCGGCGTGACGGAAGATTCAATCCGCAAAGACTTGAGCTCGCTGGAACTTGACGGCAAATTGAAACGCACATACGGCGGCGCAGTCAGCATATCGGAAAAACTTCAGATGACCGAGGCGAATCGCCGCAGAATTTCCGACGTTGAATCCAAGCGCAAAATTGCCGCAGCCGCCGTCCGACTCATGCAGCCGCAAGATTTGATTTTCCTCGACATTTCCACGATAAGCATTGCCATTGCGCAGATACTCGAAAAATCCGACGGCAACTATAAAATTCTCACGAACATGGTCGACGTGCTTGTAATGTTGGCGCGCAATCCGAAGATACAGCTTTACTTCGCGGGCGGGAAAATCAATCAGAGCCGCGACGGTTTTTCGGACGTGCTCAATCTGGAATTTATTTCGCGCTTCCGACCCGACATCGCGTTTATCGGAGCGTTCGGAGTGGACATCAAAAAAAATTCGCTCACTTCGCGCGACACCGCCGGCGGCGTCCTCAAGGCGCGGATGATTGAATTCAGCAAGACGTCTTACATTATCGCCGAGTCGCGAAAAATCGGCACGGAAAGTTCGTACCAATTCGCCGCGCTCGACAAAGTTGACGGCATCATCACTGAAACGGAACTTCCCGCCGCGTTGACGAGTGCCGCCGAAAATTTGGGCGTGCGAATCATCGTCGCGAAGTGAATCCGTCACGCAAAACAAAAGCCGCCTCAACGGACGGCTTAATTTTTTTGAGCGACGAAAATTTTTCTAATACAATGTCGCCGTTCTCCACACGGCTTCTTCGCGACACGTACAAACATTAATCGAGAGGAAGTCGACGCGGTAAATCCGACGCCCTGTCTTTCGATTTGTCTAATTGACTGCGAAAACCGTATCACAGGCGCGGCACCTTGTCAATCGGAAAATCACGGCGACCACGTCGCGAAGGTGTACGCGCTGAAAATCGTCAGCAAAATTATTTCGGCAAGCAATATCGGTTTGAGCGTGCGCAGTAAGTCCGCGTGAAAATAATCGATCGTCACGATTAAGCAAACGTGCGTCGGAGTGAGCATTTGTCCCGCGACGCCAAATGCCATTGCCACGCCCGCCAGTTGCAAATCGCTCGTGCCCATTGCCGCGACAATCGGCATGACAATCGCGACGTGACCTTGGCTCATGCCCGTCAGCACGCCGATAATCAGCGATACGCACGCGATTATTACGGGCACGGGCAACGGCGACGCTTGGAACGCCGCGACAATTTCGCCGAGAACTTCCGTCACGTCAAGCAGCTGAATGAAGTACAGGATACAGCAAATATTGAGCGTCATTTTCCAATCGAACGCGCCGAGAAAAATTTTCCGCACGCCGACGCCGCGATTGACCGCCTTGAGCACGACGACCCATATCGCGACGATTAAGCCCGTTGACGCCGACGCGCTCAAGCCGCCGAATACGACGACCATAAAAACTGCCGCGACGGGCAACAGTGCCAAAATTAAGCCGTTGCGTTCGTGACGAATCTCCGCCGCCGACTCGACGGATTTTTTTTCGTGCGGAACTTTTATCGGGCGAATCAGAATCAGCCAGCCGATTGCCACTGCCGCGACCGTCAGCCAACACAAATGGCTGATGAACTCCCCGAACGTCACGCCCGCGATTGAACACGCCATAATCATGCCGGGGATAATCGGGCTCGAAAACTCGAACAGGTGACGGAACCAGAAATTTATCGCGGCTTTATGTTCGGGCGACAGCTTGAGACTCGCGCTAAGTTCCTCGACAATCGGCGCGGAAAATCTTGCGCCGCCGACGCTCGGCAACAATCCAAGGAACGCGGGCATTGCCGCAAGTAAAATTTTCACGTCGGAGCACATTCGCCGCAACGCCTTAACCATGTCCGTGAGCGCGCCGCTCAAGCGCAACTCAATTTCCAAACACATCACGAAGTACAGCGCGAAGATTATGTCATACGTGCGCGGCAGGGTCAGCATTTCGTAAGCCGCCTGCAACAAAGAAATTGGGCTCGCCGAACGCAGAGCCCAGATAAAAATTCCGCTCGCCAACATGCACGCGCCGATTGGTATCTTGAATCGCAACAGCACGATTATTATCAGCAATGCCGCCGCCAAAAGTAAAAATATGTTCAAGTCAAAACTTCCTTACGTTAGCGCAACAGTTCCAAAAAAATTCTGCGGATTTTGATTCGCCTGCGACGTTCGCGCCGAACGCAGAGCCCGAATAAAAATTCCGCTCGCCAACATGCACGCGCCGATTGGTATCTTGAATCGCAACAGCACGATTATTATCAGCAATGCCGCCGCCAAAAATTCGTGCTCAATGGTAATGAACGTCGGCGGGTGTGACGCGGTCTTTGAAGATTTTGTAAGTCCACGCCTGATAGCACAGGACAATCGGCACGAAGACAACTGCCGCGCCCGTCATAAGCGCAAGGGTGTGCGGCGTGGAGGCGGCGTTGTAAATCGTCAAGCTCCATTCGGGCGAAATGCTCGACACCATCAGCCGCGGGAACAGTGCCGTAAAAACTCCGACCGTCAAAGCCGCGATACCTGCCGTCGACGCGCCGAACGCCTTGCAACAGTCGCCCGCACGAACGCTTGCGATACTTGCAACCAGCGCGACGATTGACACGCCCAAAAATACGATTGTCAGCGGCTTGGCGAGGATGTCGGTTTCGACGCTTGCGACCGCCGCGAACAGCACGTACACCAGCAACGTCGCGATACCGACGCAGAAATTTCTTTGCCGCAGTTCTTGAAGCAAGCCTTTGTCCGCGAGTTTAATCAGCAAAAAATTCGTGCCGTGGAACATGAACAGCGCGACGAAGAAAATTCCGCCCATAAGCGCGCACGGGTTGAGCAAGTCCAAAAATGTTCCGACGTAATGCATTTGGAAATCTATCGGCAGTCCGCGCAGTAAGTTCACGACCGCCACGCCCCATAACAGCGCGGGCACGAAGCTCCCGAAAATTATTCCGAAGTCCCAGAAATTTATCCAGTCCGACGATTTGAATTTGCCGCGCAGTTCAAAGGCGACTCCGCGCATAATCAGCGCGAGCAACATCAAAAACAGCGCGATATAAAACGTGCTGAACATCGTGGCGTAAACGTGCGGGTATGCCGCGAACGTCGCGCCGCCCGCCGTAATCATCCAGACTTCGTTGCCGTCCCAGACCGGACCAATCGCACGGACGAATTGCCCGCGCTCATTTTTCGGGCGACCGAGCATCATCATGCCCACGCCGTAATCGAAGCCTTCCAGAATGAAAAATCCCGTGAAGAGCACCGTTATCAAGATAAACCAGACGATATTTAAGTCCACAAGTCTCACTCCCCTGCGAAAAAAATTTCAGTGCGTCACAATCGAGTAAATGACGGTGATGGCGATTGTTGCGACGCCGATAATCGTAGCGACGGTGATGTTTCGGACGTGGTTGCCGATGTTTTCGATTTTTGATTCAAGTTTAGTTATTGTCGCGTCCATTTTTGTATCCATATTGTCCATCTTAGTGTAAAAATTTTTTTGCATCGCTTTCATGTCTTGTCGAAGTTCGCGAATGTCTTCTGCGCGCTGATTGTCGCGGTCGCGCATCTCCGTCTTAAAATCGTCAAACGAGCGCATAAACATTTCAAATTTTGTTTCAAGACTAGTGACACGTGATTCAACCGCGTTAAGTTTGGTTTCTTGTTCGGTCATGGGAATCAGTCCTCCTCTGCCGTGATTTTTGTGCGGCGAATGAACATAACCGCCGCGAAGACTGCCAAAACTGCCAAGAACAGATAAATTGCCGTGAAGCCGATTAGCGTCAACCAGACTTCGTTTGCGGACAGATTCGGGCTGACGGCGACGGCTGTTTTTTGCAAGCCGACGACAATCCACGGCTGCCGACCCGCCTCCGCAATGTACCAGCCGACGGAATTTGCAATGAACGGGAGCGGCAACAACAGCGGCATAAACTTCAGGCATTGCAGGTGCTCGACAATGTGACTGCGGCGGAAAAAGACTTGATACCACGTGAAAAGCA
The DNA here is from genome assembly GCA_015206805.1 of Quinella sp. 1Q7. Classification (GTDB taxonomy): domain Bacteria; phylum Bacillota; class Negativicutes; order Selenomonadales; family Selenomonadaceae; genus Quinella. Next base: position 27,222 of record JADEZP010000007.1, read on the forward strand.
CGATTAACATCATCAAGCCGCCCGCGCCGATCATTACGCGAAAACTCCAGAACATGCCGCGCACGTCGTTGGGAATGTAGTAGCCGCTGCCGTATTTCTCAATCGCCTCGCGCTGAAGGTCGTTAATGCCTTTGACTTCGCCGCTGAAGGAATTGTGCACCATGAACGTGAACATTTTCGGAATCAGTATCTCGAAGTCGTTGCGCCCTTCCGCTTGATTGATGTCGGCGACGACGGCGAACGGAGCGGGATTTTCCGTCTCCCACAGTGCCTCGAACGACGCAAGCTTCATGGGATTTGCCGTGGCAAGATATTGTGCGTGCATGTGACCGGAGCCCATTACGCCGAGTAAGCCGACGAACGTAAACAAAACTGCGCGGCGAATTGTGCGAACGAACATTTCCCGCGAAACGCTGTCCGTCGCAATTTTCCACGCGCTGACGACGATGACCAAAAATCCGCCCGTCGTTATGCCGGCAAAGAACGCGTGAGAATATTCGCCCAGCACGTAATGATTCGTCACCAAGTCAAAAAAGCTCGTCATAACGGCGCGCCCGTCCTGAATTTCGTAGCCGACGGGGTGTTGCATGAATGAGTTCGCGACAAGAATCCAGAATGCCGACAGGTTGCTGCCGAATGCGACAATCCAAATGCACAGGCAATGCATCTTTTCGCTTAGTTTGTCCCAACCGAAAATCCACAGCCCGATAAACGTTGACTCGATGAAAAATGCCGTCAAAGCCTCCAGCGCGAGCGGTGCGCCGAAGATATCGCCCATAAAACGCGCGTATTCCGACCAGTTCATGCCGAAATGAAATTCCTGCACAATACCCGTCACGACGCCCATTGCGAAATTTATCAGGAAGATCGTCCCGAAAAACTTCACCAGCCGTTTGAGCTTGAGCCGTTCGTAATAGCTGTTGCTGCAGATGTACCACGTCTCAAGCAGTGCCACGAAGATTGACAGCCCCAACGTCACGGGCACGAACAAAAAATGGTACACCGTTGTGATTGCGAACTGCAGTCGCGATAAAAGCAATGCGTCCATAAAAAATCACTTCCCTCCAAAAAATTTTGGGAGCAGGGAGCAGAATTTCTACCCCTTACTCCCGAATGAGTTGACGTATCCGATATTATGTTCGCGTCCATTAAAGCATAAATCGCGGGCTTTGACAAATACATTCCGCAAAAAATTTTCTATAATGGCGGCGCGATTATTCATGCGGAGGGATTTTGTAATGGCAAATTTTACGGCACCGATTGTCGAGGCAATGCGGCGGTATTCGGCGGACAACGTCACACCGTTCCACACGCCGGGACATAAACACGGTCGCGGCGCACATGAAATTTTGCGCGGACTTTTGACAGCTCAAGGTCTGCGGCAGGAAGTTTCGCTTATGGACGAACTCGACGACCTGCACGCACCGCACGCTTGCATACGTGAAGCGCAGGAGCTCGCGGCGCGATTGTGGCACGCGGACGATTGTATCTTCATGGTCAACGGGACGACCTCGGCAGTGCAGGCAATGTTGCTCGGCACACTCAAGGCGGGCGACGCCGTCATAATCCCGCGCAACGCTCATCGTTCCGTAATCGCGGGATTGATTTTGTCGGGCGCACGACCGATTTTCCTGCCCGTCGAATTCGACGCTCAACTGAACGTGCCGCTCAATGTCACCGTCGAAGCCGTTGAACTCGCGATAAAAAAATTTCCGCAGGCGAAGGCGGTATTGCTCGTGTCGCCGAATTATTACGGCGTGGCGGCTGACGTTGCTCAAATTTCGCGGCTCGTGCACGCGGCGGGAATGTTGCTTTTGGTCGACGAAGCTCACGGGGCGCATTTGACATTCAGCGACGATTTGCCGCTGTCGGCGATTGAATCGGGCGCAGACCTTGCCGCGCAATCGACGCATAAAATTTTGGGCTCACTGACGCAAACATCAATGCTGATGATTCGGCGCGGAATTGTCGACGCGGAGTCGGTCAAGCGTGCGGCAAGTTTGTTGCAGACGACAAGCCCGAATCAACTGTTGTTGGCGTCGCTGGACGTGGCGCGTTTGCAAATGGAAGTCGACGGGCGGCAGTTGATTCAATCGGCGGTGGAGCTGTCGAAATTTTTGCGTGCGTCGATAAAAAATCTGCGCGGCTTGCGAACGTTCGACGCCGTGAAAAATTTTTCACTGGACGCGACGAAATTGACGGTGAACGTCGTCGGCAGAGGCTTGAGCGGTCACGAGGCGGAAGAAATTTTGCGGCGGGATTTGCGCGTGCAATGCGAGCTGTCGGACGCGGCTAACGTGCTGTTTTTGGTGACGTTTGCTGACAACGCGGAGACTTGCGGCAAACTTATCGACGCGCTGAAAAATTTGCCGAGCCGTCCGCCGAAAATTTTGCCGCCGATATTGCCCGCCCCGAATGAAATTTCCGTTGCGGAACTTACGCCGCGCGAAACGTTCCATGCGCCGACGGAGCAGGTCGAGTTGCGTGCGGCAGTCGGACGAATTTGCGCCGAGGAAGTCACGTTTTATCCGCCGGGCATTCCGCTTTTGATGCCGGGCGAAAAAATTTCTTCAACGGTCGTCGAGCGGTTGCGGTCGGAAAAATTTTCGGGCAGTCACATCGTCGGCGCGTCCGATAAAAATTTGTCGACGATAAAAGTTGTCCGCTGATTGCGGAAGTCGAGGCCGCCCATGAACGCGCGACATTCAAATCGAATTCAACGCTTGATACGTCTTGTCGCCCGCCGCGCAAAAATTTGTCGACGTTAAAGGTCATCAATGCTATAATAAGCGGGAATTTTTTTCCGAAAGGGGGCTAAGTCTTGCCCAAACAGCGGACTATACGAAATAACGTTTCGTGCGTCGGCGTCGGACTGCATTCGGGCAAAAATGTTCGCCTTGAGCTCAAGCCCGCCGCCGTCGACAGCGGAATAATTTTTTTGCGCACGGATTTGCCGACGTGCCCCGCCATTCACGCGACAGCCGCAAACGTGACGGCGACATTGCGGGCAACGACACTCGAAGAAAACGGCGCGAAGGTCTTCACGATTGAACATTTGATGAGCGCGCTCAACGCTTGGCGAATCGACAACTGCACAATCGAAATCAGCGCGGAGGAGCCGCCCGTCCTCAACGGCAACTCGATAGAATTTTTCCGCATGATTCGCGCGGCTGGAATCGTCGAACAATCGGCGGAACGTAAATTGATTCGGCTCGACAAAATTTATCGCGTTGACGGCGACGAGGGCAAACGTTTCGTCATGGCGTTGCCTTACGACGGCTTGCGCGTAAGTTTCGTTTCGGTCAATCCGCACCCGCTAATCGGCATTCAATACGCCGACTTCGAGATAACCGAAGACATTTACGAACGCGAAATTGCTCCCGCGCGAACAATCGCCTACGAACGGGAAATCGACGCGCTTAGGGCAATGGGCTTGGGGCTCGGCGGCACGCTGGAAAATGTCATCGTCTACAACGACGACGGCTGGCTAAACGCGCTCAATTATCCCGACGAACTCGTCCGCCATAAAATTTTGGACGTTATCGGAGACCTGCGACTTGCGGGCATTTTTAATTGTCATATCGTGGCGGCGGCTTCGGGACACGCGCTAAACACTCAACTTGCCAAAAAAATTTACGCGGACTTCAATTAAAGGAGCGATACAGATGATATTGGAAATCGAAGACATCATGAAAATTTTGCCTCACCGCCCGCCCATGCTTTTGGTGGACAGAATTTTGGAGATTGACCCGTTCAAGTCGGCGACGGGCTTAAAAAATATCACCATGAACGAACCGCAATTCGCCGGACATTTCCCCGGTCACCCGATAATGCCCGGCGTGTTGCAGCTGGAGGCAATGGCGCAAGTCGGCGGCGTCGCAATGCTTTATCCCGAAGAACATCGCGGCAAAATCGCGCTCTTCGGCGGCATGGACAACATCAAGTTCAAAAAGATGGTCGTCCCCGGCGACACGCTCATCACCAAGGCGGAAATCGTCAAGGTGCGCGGACTTTTCGGCGTGCTCCATACCGACGGCTACGTTGACGATAAACTTGTCGCCGTCGCAGATTTTACCTTCGTGCTCAAAGGTCACGACGAGCTTTGAAAGGCAATGCGTAATTCGTAATGCGCAATGCGTAATGCATAATTCCATGCGCATTGCTTTTGGGAGTAAATGCAAATGATAACACTTGAAAGCAACGGCGACTTTGTCACGAACGGCGACGCGCTGATTCACCCCGGCGCAGTCATCTCAAGCAGCGCACGCATCGGCAAAAACGTCACAATCGGTCCATACAGCGTAATCGGCGACGAAGTTGAAATCGGAGACGACTCAATCATCGGACCGCACGTTGTCATTGACCGCTGGACGACACTCGGTAAAGGTTGCAGAATTTTTCAGTTCGCGTCGGTCGGTGCCGAGCCGCAAGATTTGAAGTTCAAGGGCGAGCAAAGTTGCACGGTAATCGGCGACCGCACGACAATCCGCGAAGGCGCAACAATTCACCGCGCCACGGGCGAAGGCAACGAAACGCGTATCGGCAGCGACTGTTTGCTTATGGCTTACGTTCACATTGCGCACAACTGCACGCTCGGCAACCGCGTCATCATGTCGAATTTGGCAAGCTGTTCGGGACACGCCACGGTTGAAGATCGCGTCGTTATCGGCGGAATGGCGGGCGTTCACCAGTTCGTTAAAATCGGGCGCAACGCAATGGTCGGCGGCATGAGCAAACTTGTGCAAGACGTCGTGCCCTATACGCTCGTCGACGGTCACCCCGCCAAGGTCGTCGGCTTGAACAACGTCGGCTTATCGCGCGCGGGCATTCCGCTTGAAAGTCGCCGCCTGATTAAAAAAGCCTACAAAATTCTGTATCGGTCGGGCTTGAGTTTGCCGGAAGCAATCGCCGTGATTGAGCAGGAGGTTGACTCGTGCGAAGAGGTCGAACACTTCCTGCGATTTTTGCGCAATGCCGAACGTGGCATTTGCCGCGAACGCCGCGACTTCGACGACAAATAATTTTGTTCGGCTGACGAAGTTGCGGCAGTTGCGGACGCTTGCAAAGCAAATCAGCAAAATCAACGTCAACATTGCCGCCGCGACTTCGACGACAAATAATTTGGAGGCGACATCATGAACGAGCGTGAAATTAACGAGCTTGCCGCGTGGACTGCCAAAGAAATTCGCAACGCCGTCACGGAGGAAGGTCGCGCCTTCGACGCCGCCGGCGAAGACATCGTCCGCGAATTTGTTCGCACCTGTTTGATTAATTGGCAACGCAACGGAACTGCCACGCTTGAGGCTTGTTCGCAACTGGTCACGGAAATTTTTCAACGCCGCAAGCATGAAACTCAAACGGAGCTTGAAGTCTTCAACGCAATGATGATTTTCGGCGCAAAGTTCCCTTCATTCGCACGCAACAATCAGCGTCAACGCGACGCGGAAGCAGCTCAAATTGCCGCGACGTTGCCCGCCGTTAAAGTTTGATTTAAGTTTGATTCGACGTAAAATTTTGGAGGTCGATTTAATGGAAAAGCTCGGAATTTTGGCGGGAACAGGTAAGTTGCCCGTCGAATGCGCGCGCGCCGCTCAACAGCTCGGTTACGAAGTTTACGCGGTCGGACTGCTTGCCGACAGCGACCCGCAAATCGCGCAATTCGCCAAGGATTATCAATTCATCAGCGTCGCGCAACTTGAATCGATTATGAATTATCTTAAGCACAACCAAATTCAGCGCGTCACGCTAATCGGCAAGGTCACGAAAGAATTGCTCTTCAACGGCGCAGTTCAGCCCGACGCACTTATGGTTCAACTTATCATGAGTTTGCCAGACCGCAAAGACGATACGATTATGATGGCGTTTGTTCGATTTTTGGCGAAGGCGGGCATTCAAACGTTCGACCAAACCGCGCTGATTCGCAAGCTCATGCCGCGCAGGGGGACAATCACTCAACGCGAGCCGACGGACATTGAGCGGCAGGATATGGAATTCGGCTTCCGCATTGCCAAAGAACTCGGACGCCTTGATATCGGGCAGACAGTCGTCGTGAAAAATCGCGCGGTCATGGCACTTGAGGCGATTGAGGGCACGGACGCTTGCATTGAACGCGGCGGAATTTTGGCGCACGGCGGCGCAGTCGTCGCAAAAGTTTCCAAGCCGCAACAGGACAATCGCTTTGACGTGCCGACGGTCGGTTATCGCACGATTGAGCAAATGGCGCGCGTCGGTGCAACGGCACTTGCCATTGAGGCGGGCAAAACTCTCCTTGTCGAGCGCAAACAAATGGTCGCCTTCGCGGACGCAAACGGAATATCAATCGTCGCAATGTGAGCGCACCTTTGGGCGAATGCGAATCGGTGAGCATGAGGTTTTCTTTTGGGCACGCAAAAGAAAAGTAGTTCACATACACGCTTCGGGAGGACTGTAACTTGATTGACAACTCGAATAACGGCGAAGAATATATCGGGCGACTCAAACCGCTTGCCGCCGCAGTGGTATTCGTCATTGCGATTTTGATTGCGCGAGTCGGTTATCTGCAACTTTACGACGGCGAATATTACGCGAATCTTGCCGACGGCAACCGCATACGAATTATCCCGACAATGGCTCCGCGCGGCACGTTCTACGACAGGAACGGTCAACTGCTCGTGTCGAATCGTCCCGGCTTCAGCGTAAGTTTACTGCCGCTTACCGCGCCGATTAAGCCCGAAGTCGTCGAGCGCATTTCAAAATTGCTCAACGTGCCGATTGAAGAAATTCAGCAGAAAATTTCCGTGCACTCCGGCTTCGACCCGATACGCATTCGCCCAGACGTCACGCAAGATATCGTCACAATCATCGAGGAGCAAAAAGATCTTTACCCCGGCGTCGTAATCGAGGTGCAGCCGATACGAAACTACGCGCTCAAGCAGGAAGGTGCTCATACGTTCGGCTACGTCAGCGAAATTTCCGACGCCGAGCTTGAGACTAAAAAATCCGAGGGCTACAAGTCGGGCGACATCGTCGGCAAATTCGGCTTGGAGCGCGTCTACGACAAGATGATTCGCGGCGAAAACGGCGGCGAGCAAGTTGAAGTCGACGTTGCGGGCAAGCCCGTGCAAATTTTGGGACGCAAGGAGCCTAAGCCCGGCTACGACTTGATTTTGACGATTGACCGCGATTTGCAGGTTGCCGCTGAACAAGCCGTCGACAACATGTTGAGTTCGCTGGGCTGTCACGCGGCGGCGGCAGTCGTCCTCAATCCGCAGACGGGCGAAGTCCTTGCGCTGGTAAGTCGTCCCGCCTTCGACCCGAATCTTTTCGCGCACGGCATATCGACCAAAGATTGGAACGCCATAAACAACAACCCGTATCACCCCATGGACAACAAAGCCATTACGGGCGAATATCCGCCCGGTTCGACGTTCAAGATTGTTACGGGCACGGCGGCACTTGCGGCGGGCAGAGTGGCTCCCGACGAATTGATTTTCGACGGCGGAACTCACTGGCTCGTGCCAAAAGGCAATGCGGGCGGCGAAGCTCTCGGTTGGCTGGATTTTCACGCCGCGCTGTCGCATTCCGATAACGTCTACTTTTACGAAATGGGCAACCGATTGGGCGTCGACCTGCTGGAAAGTTATGCGCGTATGTTCGGGCTCGGAAGTGTCACGGGAATTGATTTGCCCTACGAATCGCCCGGACTTGTCGACTGGAAGGAATACAAGTGGGACGTTTATCACGACGAATTTTATTTGTCGGAAGTCATGGACGCGGCAATCGGTCAAGGTTTCAATCTGGTGACGCCCCTGCAAGCGGCAATGGTCATGGGCGAAGTCGCGGCTAACGGCAAACGTTTCAAGCCGCATCTTGTCCGCCAAATCGTCACGCAAGACAAAGAGGTCGTCCAAGATTTTCAGCCCGAATTGCTTAGCGAACTGCAGGTTGAGCCGTGGGTGATTGAGCTCGTTCAATCGGGCTTGCATGACGTCACGGTCAACGGCACGGCGGCGCGAAACTTTATCGGCTTTCCATACGACATTGCGGGCAAGACGGGTACCGCCGAAAATTCGCAGGGCATCGATCACGGCTGGTTCGTCGGTTACGGTCCGTTCAACAACCCGACAATCAGCGTCGCGGTTATCGTCGAGCAAGGCGGCTTCGGCGCAAGTTCCGCTGTCCCGATTGGTCGACAGATTATGGAGGCGGCGTTCAATCTGCAAGTTCAACGCGGCGAAATTCCTCCGCCCGCCAATACCGCCGCTCAATAATTTTACATCTGCGCACAAAAAAACCGCCCGTCGATTTTGACAGGCGGTTAAATTTTTTTATCGTTCGTGATTAATCTTGCTTGTCGAGCAGTTCGAGTTTGCCGCTTCTGGGGTGGAACATCAGCCCGTGAATTTTTACGTCCTTCGGGATGAGCGGATTGGCGCGCAGTTGCTTGACGACCTTGACGACGTTTTCTTCAGGCTTCTGGAAACTGTCGGTCCATTCGACAAGCTCCTTTTCGACCATCTTAATCGCGTCGGCGGAAATGCCGCGACTAAGCATGCCGTTCGTCAGGCTCTGGCTGGTAGTTTTCGCCATGCCGCATTCGTGGTGACCGATAATCGCGACTTCCTGCACGCCGAGTTCGTAAATGCAAACGAGCAGACTGCGCACCGTGGTATCGAAGACGCCGTTCAAGCAGTTGCCGACGGTCTTGATGATTTTTGCGTCGCCGCGTTTGATGCCGAGTGCGGGCTCAAGGAAATTGACGAGGCGCGTGTCCATGCAGGTGACGATTGCCAAATGTTTTTTGGGCAATTTGCTGTCGTGATGATCTTCGTGTTCGTAGGCTTTGTACTCTTCCGGCAGATTCGCGCAGAAGTTTTCGTTGGTCTTAAGAATTTCGTCAATGACTGACATTTAGAAGTTCCCTCCCGAAAAAATTTTAACGACGTGATTTTAAACTTACCGCCGCTGAAAGTCAACGTCGCCGCTTCAAATAACGAACAGCGCGTCAAGTTCGGCGAGCTTATTCTCCAAGTTGAAGTCGACGTTTTCCGCGTAGTATTGGAAAATATCTTCGCTGGTTCTCGTTTCGACGTAAAGATAAGTGTCGTCGTCCTCGTCGACGGCAAACCCGTAGCTGACAATTTCGTCGGCGTTGATGCGGTCGTCGCCAATCTTTATGAAACGCGGTAAATCCTTCATGCTCAATCGCTCCTTTCGTTGCGGGGAATTGTATAATCTTTGTGCGCCGCCGTCAATAAAAAAACCCCCTGCACGTCGCGGAGGATTAAGCGGCTCGTGAATTGCTCAATGTCAACGCGCCGTCAATAAAATTCCCGCACGTCGCGGAGGATTAAGCGGCTCGTGAATCGTTCAATGACAACGCGCCGTCAATAAAATTCCCGCACGTCGCAGAGGATTAAGCGGCTCGTGAATCGTTCAATGACAACGCGCCGTCAATAAAAAAATCCCCGACGCGTTGTCGGGGACAGCTTGCAAAATTTTTTCAATAGAGGAACACGACCGCGATATTGTCGAGGAAATGAGTTCTGTCGTTTTCGTAAAGCACCATGTCGGCATCTTCCATGCTCAAAACGGGCGTGGCGTTGAGGTCGTCGAGCCACATTGCGCGGACAATCAGCGGGTTGGAACCTGCGCGGCTTGCACCGTTCATGTCGTAGGCATAAGACGCCATGCCTTCGCGAATGATTCTGTCGTAGTCAAGATTTTTGTGCCCGTAAATTTTTTGACCGTGAGCATTTTTGATGACGGGGCTCATGACGGGATTGAGTTCGCCCAAGCCGCGACAGTCGACGACAAGTCCCGTGTAGTTGCCGCTACCGGAATACGTCGGCCGGTAATCGGGGATTGGCGGCACGTAATCTGTCGGCGGGCGATAATCGGGCGCGGGCGTCGGGAACGGCTCAATCGTCGTCGGGCGTTCAATGACTGTTTCAGCCAGTGAGTTTGTCCCGCCGAACATCGGCAGTTCCATCGTGACGGAATAACCGCCGCCGTTGAGTTCGCCTTCCGAGACAATTTGCGCACCTTTGATAATCGCGCTGACCTTCGTGCGCACGGTGTCGGATTCGAGCATCATTTTTTCGACGGTCGTTTCAGCGTCGACCTGCACGCCGTTGATGACCTCCGCAAGTTGACGGTAAGCGTCGCTGATTGCCGCGCGACGTGCCATCATTGACGCGTGAGCAGGGCTTATCGCATTCGGCGGCGCGACGCCCATTCCCGTCACTTGAATCACGTTGGTATTCCAATTCGGCGCGGCGTCCACAGTCGAGCTCAACGACAGCACGATTGCCGCCAACAATACGCCGAAAATTTTTAACTTCCGCCACATGGTCAAGACCTCCCAAATTTTTTGTCAAGCGCAGTTTACGTTGGCACGATTAGAATCCGCTTTGAGCCGCCGAAAAATTTTGTTAGGCGCGGGCGGCAAAGTTCCTGCTTGAAAATTTTCGCGGCGTCGATTATAATTTTCGCGAATTAAGAACGCCCCGACGAGTGTCGAGGCGCGGGCGGGTTGATGTGGGTGCGTCGACCCTCTCCAAGATTGAACGGGTTGTAAGAGAATCGTACGCGATGGTTTGCTTTCAGGTGGTTACTTCAAGTAGGTAAGCAGTGACACAATCAACGAGCCGGCAGACAGCGCAAGGCTGAGCCATTCGTACTTCGTCATGAGCGTCACCTCCCCTCTTTGAGGAGAGAGCCGACCATCAAGCCGCTTGGCAACGATTATAGCATAAAGCTATTCGTTGTAAAGCGGCTGATTTTTTTGCGCAATGTGTCAGCAATCAACGCGTTTAATGTCCGCGCCGATACTTACGAGCTTTTGTACGAGGTTGTCGTAACCGCGGTCGATGTGGTGGATGTAGGCAACTTGAGTTTCGCCTTCCGCGACGAGTGCCGCCAAAACAATCGCCGCGCCCGCGCGTAAATCGGTCGCTTTGACTTGACAGCCCGTCAGCCGCGTTTGACCTTCGACGACGGAAGTGCGCCCGTCAATTTTGATTCGTGCACCCATGCGCCGCAACTCGTCAACGTGCATGAAGCGATTCTCGAAGACGGTTTCGGTGACGACGCTTGTACCTTCGGCGACGGTGAGCATTGCCATAAACTGCGCCTGCATATCGGTCGGGAAGCCGGGGTAAGGCAACGTCTTAATGTCGACGGCACGCACTCGCCTGTCGCAGACAACGCGAATTCCGTCAACGTCCTCAATCACGGTGACGCCCGCCTCCTTGAGTTTGGCGATAACGGGCTTAAGGTGTTCGCTTATGGCGTTGGCAATGTAAACGTCTCCGCGCGTCATTGCGGCGGCAATCATGTACGTGCCCGCCTCGATTCGGTCGGGAATGATTGTGTAGTCGCGGGCGATTAATTTTTTCGCGCCGTCGACTTTGATGACGTTGGTGCCCGCGCCGCGAATTTTCGCGCCCATAAGATTCAGGTAATTTGCAAGGTCGACAATTTCGGGCTCCTGCGCGGGATTTTCAATGACGGTTTGACCTTCAGCCATTGACGCCGCCATCAAAATATTTTCGGTCGCGCCGACTGAAGGGAAGTCCAGATAAATTTGCGCGCCCTTGAGTCCGTCGGGAGTCGTCGCCTCAATGTAGCCGTGCCCGATTGAAATTTTCGCGCCGAGAGCCTCCAGACCTTTAAGGTGCAAATCAATCGGACGCGTGCCGATTGCGCAACCGCCGGGCAAAGAAATTTTCGCCCTGCCGAGCCGTGCAAGGAGCGGTCCCATAATCAGGAACGACGCGCGCATTCTGCGCACAAGGTCGTAAGGCGCGGTTATATTTTCAATCGTCGTGGCGTCGACGAACAATTTGTTATGTTCGGGTTCGTGGCGAACGGTGACGCCGAGCGAGCGGAGCAATTCGCTGATTGTGCGCACGTCGTCGAGGTTCGGCACTTCGTCAAGGCAAGTTTCCCTGTCTTGACCGAGGAGCGTCGCGGCGATGACGGGGAGGACGGCATTTTTCGCGCCGCTGATTTTTACGGTGCCGCACAAGCGGTTGCCGCCACGAATTATCAATCTCTCCAAAATATCAATCCTCCGGTTAAACTTTTTCGACGCTCAAGGTCGTGCGCATGACGTTATCGATGATGTAATTCGTGTCAATTTTGTTGTCGGATTTTTTGGCGGATTTGCCGTCCTTTTTGAGGCGGGCTTGCACACGTTTGGCTTGAGCAATTTCGCGGCGCAATTCGCGGTCAGATTTTTTTTCGTTGGACGCACCGACTTCAATGACGAGCTGATTGTTTTTGCCGGCTTTAAGGAAATTTCGGATTTTGTCTTCGTAGCTTTGGTTGGAGTCGGCAGTTATAAGTCCGCTGTTGGATTGGGTGACGGGCACGAGTGCGCCGCCGTGAATTTCAAGCGCAAGGTTGCCCTGCCGAGCCGTGAGCGGGACTGTGTACGGCATAACGACTTTTTCGGCGGGCTTGCGGTATGGTTGCAGTTCGACAGTCAAGTTGACGGTTTCGCCGGGCTTGACCTTCTTTTTGTCGGGCGTAATGGAAATTATCGACGCCGTGCGCCGTTCCGTGTCGAAGCTGATGTTGACGTTGACGCCGAAAATATTTGATTCGGTCTTCGTGTTGGAGCAAACGAGATTCAACGCCTGCATGAGCTCAATCACGGCGACTTGCCCGACGTCCGAGGGATTGTAGAACATATTTTTGCGAGAAAGTTCGCCGCCGTCGACGGCATCGGTTTTTATGTTGAAGTCGATATTTACGGTGCTTTCGGCGAGCGAATCAGCCATCTTGCTCAAGGCGGTGTAAGCAATGCTTGCTCCGAGTTTCGGGACGAGATTTTCGTTGTAAGCAATCGTCGCGTTGAAGGTCTCTTCCCTGTTCAAGGCGTTGTCGTGGATTGTGACGGTTATGGGCACGACAGCAGGGAACGTCCCCAACGTGCCCGCAATGCCCGATTCGCGATCTTGATTGACACGACCGATAATGTGCCCGATACCCGCGAGCTTGACGCCGTTGCCCATGACGCCGCTTACCGCGCCGATAACCGACGCGTCCGTCATGAAGTAATTGACGTTGCCTGCGTGCGTGAACGGGTGCCCGAAGGCGAGAATTTTTTTGCCGTCAACGGCGGTGACAGTGCCCGTCGCGCCGAGTGAAAAGTCGCCGTAAATTATCGCCACGCCGAGTGCCGAGCCGGGCTCAAGTTTGGCGTTGAGGTCGATTCCGCGATCAAAAGTTTTCGGCGTCGTCTGCAAACCGTCCATGCCGAGCGATTGAAGTTCGCGCCGCAAAAATTTCGCGCCGTTGCTGTCGAAGCCGTCAAGATAAAATGCGCACGCCTCCTGCACCTGCGGCGCGTCATCAATCTTTGCGGGCTCGTCAGTCGATTCGGCGGGTTTATCGGCAGTTTCGGCGACAGAATCCTGCGCGGCATCGTCAGTAGGTTTGGCGTCGTCAGTCGGTTTGGCGGCGTCGTCGGCAGGTTGAGCGTCGGGCTCCGTGACGATTTTTATGCGATTGACTTCAGCTTTCGGGTCGGGCAAAGTCCACATCTCCAGCATATTTTCAATCGGCGTGATGAAAAACGTGTACGGATCCATTTCCTTGAGCGTGGAGGCGAGTGCGCCGACGAGTTTGCCGTTGATATAAACGGGGCTGCCGCTCATGCCTTGAAGAATGCCACCCGTGCGCCGAATCAAATCGCCCGACGCCTTCGCCATAATGATGCGCTTGGAGCCTTTGCCTTCGTCGGTCACGGCTAAAATTTGCACGTCGAAGCTTTCAATCTTGCCGGAGCCGTCGACGACCGTATAAGCTTTGCCGCTTATGCCGCTGTGCAATTCGTCGAACGGGAAAATATCGGGCATCGCCCATGCCGTGCGCGGTGCGACCAGTGCCGCCAGCATGACGATTAAAAATAATTTCGCAAACAGTTTGTGCAAGCCTTTCAACTCCATTCCGGAACTCGAAAACTTTGTGAATAATCTAAGGCATAATAAATCAACTTTTAATTATCGTCAAGTTGCGGACGCGGCGGGCTGTCGGCAAAAAAAAATCCCCTCGACGAGGGGAAGTGTCGACGTAATTTATTTTTACGACTGCGCCAAAACTTGAACGGGCAGTCCGCAAACTTTGAGCCATTCGGCGACGGCGGGCGAGTTCAAATTCAGCGGGTCACCTGCGACGACTTGCACGATGTTGAATTTTTTGGCGAAGTCATTCAGCGCGGCAACCTCCGACTTTATCGGCAAGTCCAGCGTCGAAAAATTTTCACGGCAAATAAGTTCGCCCTTGTCGTTGAGCCGCAGGAAGTAAAGCGTGCCGTTCGGAATCGTCTGCGCGAAGTGGTCGATTAAAAATGCTTTGGCACCATCATCAAGCGGCGATACGACTAAAATATTTTTCGTGAACTTTTGGCGGGCGGCAGTGACGGTATCTTGAACTTCAGCGACCTCCTGCGCAGAATCATTTTCCAAAACTTGAACGGGCAGTCCGCAAACCTTGAGCCACTCTTCGACTGCGGGCACGTTCAAATTCAGCGGGTCACCTGCGACGACTTGCACGATGTTGAATTTTTTGGCGAAGTCATTCAGCGCGGCAACCTCCGACTTTATCGGCAAGTCCAGCGTCGAAAAATTTTCACGGCAAATAAGT